>JAODBM010000047.1 GCA_025463985.1 Acidimicrobiales bacterium | reverse complement strand
CGCGGCCGCGGCCGTGGCCGTGCCCGCGGCGGTGGCGGTCGGGTTCGCGTGGACGCCCGGCACCTTCCGCACGCTGCCGGACCCGCAACCGCTGGCCCGCTACGTCCGAGCCCACACCCGGCCCGGCCAGCCGGTGTGGATCTGGGGCTCGTTCCCCGAGGTCTTGTGGGCCGCGGACCGACCGCCGGGCGGCGCCCTCGTCCACAGCGACTTCGTGACCGGGCTGTCGGGTGCCCGAAAGGCCGGCCCGGCGACGCTCGCCGACGCGACGCCCGGCGCCGAGGCCGCCCTGCTGCGAGCGCTGCGCGCCCACCCGCCCGCCCTCGTGCTCGACACCTCCAGCGCCGACCTGCGCCACTACGGCGCGTATCCGATGCGCCTCTTCCCAGCGCTCGACCGGTACGTGCGCTCCGGGTACCGGGAGGTGACGCGCATCGACGGCGTCAGGGTGCTGGCGCCTCGCTGAGCGACTCGGCGGCCGGCTGCGGGAGCGGCCTGACCCGGTGCCACAGCCGCTCGACGGCGGTGGCGATGAGAGCCCCTGTCGCGAGCGTGATCGCGCCTGCCAACGCATCGATCCAGTAGTGGTTGCCGGTCACGAGGATGCAGAACAGCGTGGCCGCCGGATAGAGCAGCGCGAGCCAGCGCCAGCGGTTGCGCCGGAGGCAGACCAGCAGCGTCAGCGCGCACCACGACGACCACCCGAAGTGCAGGCTCGGCATCGCCGCGAACTGGTTCGACACGCTGGACATCGCGCCCTTGCCGAACTGCCAGAGGCCGCCGTGCACGGCGATCGTGTCCTGCACGCCGTAGCCGTGGCAGGACTCGGCCAGGCCAGCGCACGCGCCGAACGCGGTGTTGTCGTCGAGCAGGCGCGGCGGCATCAGCGAGAACGTGGCGAAGCCCACCAGCGCGACCGCGGTGGTCGCCGCGAGCGTGGTCCGCAGGAACCGGTAGCGGTCGGGGACGCGGCGGAACGCGAACACGAGCACGCCGATGGTCACGACGAAGTGCAGCGTGCCGTAGAAGATGTTCCAGAAGCGGATGAGGCCGTGGGCCGGCAGACCCAGGTACCAGCGCTGCAAGCGGGGTTCGAAGAAGAGGCCGAGGGCCCGTTCGAGATGGATGACCGAGCGGGCGTGGCGGAACGCCACCGACCGCTGGCTGGTCCCGGCGCCGAACTGGTTCCGGACCAGGGTGTACGGAAGGTAGAAGCCGCCGGCGATCAGGACCTCACGCCACCAGCGCAGGTGCGTCCGCCGGCCGTCGCCGGTAGGGGCCGTCATGCGGCGGTCGTCATGCGGCGGTCGTCACGCGTTGGTCGGGGCCGACGCGCGCTTGCGGTGACCGAGGGCGAACGCCGGTGCGCCGAGGAGGCTCACCGCCAGGTTGAGGACGTAGAGCAGCAGGCCGAGCCCGATGGCTTGCGACTGCTCGACCCCGAGCGGGTGCAGGAACAGCACGAACAGGCCCTCGCGCACGCCCAGCCCCGAGATCGAGATCGGCAGCACCTGCGCGATGAGCACGGCGGGGACGAACGCCAGCAGCGCGGTGATGCCGACCTCGGCCGGCATGCCCAGCGAGTGGGCGGCCATGAGCGTCGACGCGATCAGCACGAGCTGGTAGGCGAACCCGGTGGCCAGCACGCGCGCGACGGCGACCGGTTCGTGCGCGATCTGGTGCAGGCCGTAGCGGACGGCGCTGGTGAACCGCCGCCAGCCCTCGTTCTCCTCGAGGCGCCCTTCGAGCCCGCGGCCGGGACGAGCGGTGAGGACGAGCACGGCCACGAGCAGCGCGAGCGTGACCGTGGCCACGCCGAAGGCCACGGAGCTGGCCCGGCCGAGGTGCCGCAACCCCGGGTTCACGGCCAGGCCGAACAGCGTGATCACCGGCAGCACGAGCCACCCGGTCAGGCGCTCGAGCACCACCGACGCGAAGGAGATGGGGGACTGGCCGCTGTCCCGGCTGAGCCGCGAGACGCGCAGCGCGTCCCCGCCGATCGTGCTCGGGAGCACGTTGCCCATGAACTGGCCAGCGAGGTAGTGCGAGACGAGGCGCCGGAGCGCGGTGTGCTGCCCGAGCGCGTGGAGCACGGCGCTCCAGCGCATGGCCGACAGGATCACGCCGGCCAACGTGAGGAGGAACGCGCCGATGAGCCAGGCCGCGGCGCTCACGGTGAGCGGGGGCAGGGCGTCGGACCAGCGCGAGTCCAGCTTCACCACCAGCACGGCGAGCAGCAGGATGCTGACGAGCAGCCGGCCCGCCATGATCCACTTGCGTCGGTTCGCTGCCACCTACCGCCCCCGAGTCGTCCTACGGGCGTTTGGAACCCTACTCGGGGGCTCGGCCGGTCCCTCGCACCGATACGCTGACGCCTCCGCTGTCCGGGCAACCTTCGGCGGTCACCGCGTGCCCGCCGCCGGCGGGTGCCCGAGCGAGGGGGACCTGATGATCGCCGCGACGAGCGCGAGACCGGCGGGAGGCGCCGGATGAAGGTCCATGTGCGGCGCGTGCGCGACGTCGAGCTCTCGCTCGCCGAGGCCGGCGTCGGGGGCTCGCCGCTGTTGCTTCTCCACGGGTTCACGGGCGCCAAGGAAGACTTCGGCGACTGGCTCGACCCGCTGGCCGACCGCGGGTTCCACGTCGTGGCCCCCGACCTCCGCGGCCACGGCGACAGCGTCGCCCCCGCGGCCGAGTCCGCCTACTCGCTCGACGAGATCGCGGCCGACGTGCTCGCCCTGGCCGACGACCTCGGTTGGCCGCGCTGCGCGCTGCTCGGCCACTCGATGGGCGGCATGGTGGCGCAGGTCGTCGCGCTGGCCGCGCCCGGTCGGGTGGAGCGCCTCGTGCTGATGGACACCCACCATGGTCCGGTCCCCGGCATCGAGCCCGAGGTCCATGCCCTCGGCCTGTCGATCGTGCGCGAGCAGGGCATCGCCGGCTTGATGCAGGCGATCGCGGCCATGCCCGACTCCGGCGTCGGCAGCACGGACGCCGACCGCCGGGTGCGAGCCGCCCGCCCGGGCTACGTCGAGTTCGGCGAACGCAAGCTGCGGGCCTGCTCGCCGGCCATGTGGTCGGCGCTGTCGACCGAGCTGGTGTCGCGTCGCGATCTGCTCGACGACCTGCGGACGCTTCCGATGCCCACCCTGGTCCTCGTGGGCGATCAGGACGAACCGTTCCTCCCGGCATCGCGCCGCATGGCCGCCGCCATCCCGCACGCCCAGCTGGCCGTGCTGCCCGATGCCGGCCACAGCCCCCAGTTCGAGGCGCCCGACGCCTGGTGGTCGGCGCTGACCGCGTTCCTGGACGCCCCGTCTCCGTAGTCGGTCGCGCCGGCGCCGCCAGCGCGGCCGAGCGCCAACGCAGTGCGCGGGAGGGCCGGAGGGGTCAGCCGGCGTGCTCGGCCAGCCACGCCGGCAGCTCGGCGAGCGACTCGAGGGTGGGCACGCTGCCGTCGTGGTCGGCGTGCTCGTGGGCCCAGGTGACGTGGTACGGCACGTGGACGGCACGGGCGCCGACCTCCAGCACCGGCAGCACGTCCGAGCGCACCGAGTTGCCGACCATGCAGAACGCCGCCGGCTCCACGCCCATCGACTCGATCACCCGGCGGTAGGTCGGCGGGTCCTTCTCGGCCACGATCTCGATCCGCTCGAACCGGTCCGCCAGGCCGCTGGCGAGGATCTTGCGCTCCTGATGGTGCAGGTCGC
The DNA here is from genome assembly GCA_025463985.1 of Acidimicrobiales bacterium. Taxonomy (GTDB): domain Bacteria; phylum Actinomycetota; class Acidimicrobiia; order Acidimicrobiales; family Iamiaceae; genus JAODBM01. Next base: position 4,312 of record JAODBM010000047.1, on the reverse strand, counting down.
CCTTCGTCACGAGCACCAGCCGGCGGCCCTCGGCGGCCAGCGCGGCGGTGGCCTCGTCCACCCCGGGGAGCAGGTCCACGGGATGTTCGAGCATGCGCTGGCCGGCGCCGAGCAGCGCGCCGAGCTCTGCCGCGGAGATCTCGCCGCCGGTCAGCTCGATCGCGGTCTCGAGCATCGACAGCGTGAAGCCCTTGATGCCATAGCCGTAGCGGTCGAGGTTGCGATGCTCGACCTCGGCCAGAGCCGCCATCGCGTCCGTGGCGGGCACGTAGCGGCCGACGAGGTCGAGGAACCGCCGCTGCGTGCGCTCGAAGTAGATCTCGGAGTGCCAGAGCGTGTCGTCACCGTCGAGGCCGATGACGGTCACCGGGGGAGCGGGCGCCACCAGTGGGTCAGAGCGTCTTGTCGAGGAAGCGGTCGCGCTCGACCACCACCCGCACGACGCGCCCGGCCGCGATCAGGCCGCGATCGTCGTTGACCGACACGGAGAAGCAGAGCCGCCGACCCTCGACCTTTTCGAGCTTGGCTTCGGCGACGACGACGTGGCCGATGGCGGTGGGAGCGAGGTGGTCGAGCTGGATGCGCATCCCGACGCTGGTCTGGCCGGGGTCGAGGCTGCCGTTGACGGCCTTGACCGCCGCTTCCTCGCAGAGGGCGATCACCCGCGGCGTGCCGATCACGGGCACGTCGCCGGAACCCATGGCCCGGGCGGTGTCCGCCATGGCCACCGTGAGCGCAACGCTGGCGCTGAGGCCGGGTTCGACGGGCACGGGCGGTACGATAAGCGGCTCCGAGAGACGGGGCCAAACCTCGTGGGCGCCGCTCGCTGCTGACCGAAGGGTGCCCCTGTGATCGAAGAAGCGCTTGTGTCCCGTGTGCTCGGCGCCGCGCTGCGCACCGGGGGCGAGTTCGCCGAGGTCTTCGCGGAGGACAAGCGCTCGTCGTCGGCGCACCTCGACGACGGCAAGATCGAAGAGCTCGGCTCGGGTCGCGACCGCGGCGCAGGCATCCGCGTGGTCGTCGGCGACACCACGGGGTTCGCCCACACCGCCGACCTGTCCGAACCCGGCCTGCTCGCCGCGGCCGAGGCCGCAGCCGCCGCAGCGCGCGGTGGCGGCGGGGGCGTGCGCTCGGTTGCGCTCACCCGCCAGAACGCGCCCCGGCCCTACGAGGTGCAGGTCCAGCCGGGCGACGTGCCCAAGGCCACCAAGGTCGAGCTGCTGCACCGCGCCGATGAGGTGGCCCGTGCGCAGGGCGGGGCCATCCGCCAGGTCTCCGCGTCGTACGCGGACTCGCGTCGGCGGATCCTCGTGGCCAACAGCGAAGGCCTGCTGGCGGAAGACGACCAGGTCCGCACGCTGTTCGTGATCGGCTGCGTGGCCGTCGGCGACACCGGCATGCAGACCGGTCGCGAGAGCGTCGGCCGCACCATCGGCTTCGAGCTGTTCGACACCTACGAGGTCGACGAGCTGGCCCGGAGGGCCGCCGGTCGAGCCCTCACCAAGCTGGCCGCCCGGCCGGCACCCAGCGGCGCGCTGCCGGTCGTGATCGGCAAGGGCGGCGGTGGCGTCATGTTCCACGAGGCATGCGGTCACGGGCTCGAGGCCGACCACATCCAGAAGAACGTCTCGGTCTTCGCCGGCCGCGTCGGCCAGCAGGTGGCCTCGCCGCTCGTCACGCTCGTCGACGACGGCACCGTGGCCACCGAGTGGGGCACGTTCGCCATCGACGACGAGGGCACGCCCGCCGCGCGCAACGTGCTCATCCAGGACGGCGTGCTCACCGACTACATGTGGGACCGCCTGCGGGCCCGCAAGGAGAAGCGGCCGCTGTCGGGCAACGGTCGGCGCCAGAGCTACCAGCACCTGCCGATGGTGCGCATGACCAACACGTACCTGCTGAACGGCACCAGCACGGCCGACGAGATCGTCGCCGACACGCCCAACGGCGTCTACGTGGCCCACCTCGGCGGCGGCCAGGTCAACCCGGCCACCGGCGACTTCGTGTTCGGCATGACCGAGGCCTACCTCATCGAAGACGGCAAGATCACCGAGCCGCTCCGCGAGGGCAACTTGATCGGCAACGGGCCCAAGGTGCTTGAGATGATCGACGCGGTGGCCGACGACTTCGAGATGGGCCCGCCCGGCACGTGCGGCAAAGACGGCCAAGGAGTCCCCGTCGGCGACGGCGTTCCCACCCTCCGGGTCACCAGCCTCACCATCGGCGGCACCGCCGCGTGAGCCGGCGCAGCGAGCGACCCGACGCGACGAGCACGAGGTGAGAGGCCGATGAGCGACGAGCTGTTGGAGATCGGGGACCGGATCGTGGGCCTGGCCCGCGCCGGCGAGCAGGTCGAGGTGGTCGTCGGCCGGTCGCGCTCGACCGAGGTGCGCGTGTACGACGGCGAGGTCGAGTCGCTCTCGTCGGCCACGTCCGCGGGCGTCGGCGTGCGCGTCGTGTCCGGTCACCGGCAGGGCTTCGCCTACGCGGGCAGCCTTGATCCTGAGGTGCTCGCGGACACGTTGGCCGATGCCCGCGACAACGCCGGCTTCGCCACCGAAGACGCGTTCCTCGGCCTGGCCGAGCCGGACGGGGTCCCGGTGCCCGAGCTCGACCTCTACCGCGAAGGCCTCGCCGCGCTGCCCACCGAGCGCAAGATCGAGCTCGCCGCCGAGCTCGAGCGGGCGGTGCGCGCCGCGGACCGCCGCATCAGCGGCGTCGATGCCGCCGACTACGCGGATGCGCTCGCCGAGGGCTGCGTCGTCACCAGCACCGGCATCCGCACCTCCAGCCGAGAGAGCTCGTGCTACATCTCGGCGTCGTGCCTGGCCAGCGACGGCGACGACACCCAGACCGGCTTCGGGTTCTCGGTCGGCCGCCTGCCGGAAGACCTCGACATCTCGGTCGCGGCCGGCGATGCGGCGCGGCGCGCCACCCGGCTGCTCGGCGCCACCAAGCCCAGCGGCGGTCGGTTCACGATCGTGCTCGACCCCTTCGTCACGGCGCAGCTCATCGGCATCATCGGCTCGACGTTCTCGGGCGAGGCGGTGCTGAAGGGCCGTTCGCTGTTCGCGGACCGGCTCGGTGAGGAGGTCGGGGCGGGCGCGATCACGCTGGTCGACGACCCCACCAACCCGTTGGCCTACACCGCCGGCGAGACCGACGGCGAGGGCTTGGCGTCGCGCCGCAACGTGCTCATCGACGCCGGGGTGCTCCAGAAGTTCGTGCACAACGCCTACTCGGCCCGGCGCGCCGGCACGACGTCCACGGCCAACGCCGTGCGCGGCTTCAAGTCGACGCCCGGCGTCGGCTGTCGCGCCCTCTCGCTCGTCCCGGGCACGCAGTCGCAGGACGAGCTGCTCGCGTCGGTGGGCGACGGCGTGCTGATCTCGTCGGTGTCGGGCCTGCACTCGGGGGTCAACCCGGTCAGCGGCGACTTCTCGACCGGGGCGGAGGGCCTCCGCATCACCGGCGGCGCGCTGGGCGAGCCGCTGCGCGAGTTCACGATCGCCTCCACGCTCCAGCGCATGCTGCTCGATGTGGCCGCGGTCGGCGCCGACCTCGAGTGGCTGCCGATGAGCGCCGCCGGCGTGAGCCTCGTCGTCCGCGACGTGACCGTCTCCGGAGCCTGACCGGGCGGTCCCCGATGGTGACGACCGTGGCCGAGGCGCAGCCGTCGCGAACGCGGCAGGCCGCGGCCGGCGTGCCCCGGCTCGGCTACCAACCCGCGCTCGACGGGCTGCGCGCGGTGGCCGTCGGCGCGGTGATGCTCTACCACGGCGACGTGTCGTGGGGCCGGGGCGGCTACCTCGGGGTCGACGCGTTCTTCGTGATCAGCGGCTTCCTCATCACCACGCTGCTCGTGGAGGAGTGGCGCCAGCACGGCCGCATCGCGGTCGGCGCGTTCTGGGCCCGCCGGGTGCGCCGCCTGTTGCCGGCGCTGGTGCTGGTGCTGATCGCGGTCGCGGCGTACGCCGCGGTGCTGGCCCCCGACGTCTCGCGGCGGGCCCTACGGGGAGATGGGCTCGGCACGCTGTTCTACGTCGCCAACTGGCGCCTGGTGCTGTCGCACCAGTCGTACTTCGAACGGTTCGCCGCGCCCTCGCCGCTGCTGCACACCTGGTCGCTGGCGGTCGAGGAGCAGTGGTACGTCGTCTGGCCGCTCGTGGCCGCCGCGCTGTTCGCGTTCGCCCGCCGCCGCACGCGCCGCTCCCGGGCGGCTGCGGTCGCCGTCACTGAAGGGCCGAGGGGGCTCGGCTGGTGGGCGGGTGGCGCGGCCGCGGTGGCCGTCGGCGCGGTGATGCTCTACCAC
>JAODBM010000006.1 GCA_025463985.1 Acidimicrobiales bacterium | reverse complement strand
AACGGGCAGCCGACGGCCGCGGCGCAGGCCCGGTCGTGGGCGGTGTCGCCGACGAACACGACCGCGGCGGCGGGCACGCCGAGCGCGTCGAGCACGGGCTGCAGCCGCTTCGGACCACCGAACGCGTCGGCGAACAGGGCGACGTCGGGCCGCCAGCCGAGCCGGTCGAGCTCGGCCCGGCCTGAGGTCGGGTGCTTGTTGGAGCAGACGCCCCACCGGTCGAGTCCGGCGACCAGCTCGGCGACGCCGGGGAACGGTTGGGCGAGGTCGGCGTCGTAGCGGGTCACGTAGTCCTCGACCGAGAGGCCGAACCGCGCGCACTCCTCGTCGAGCACGTGCCCGAACGTGATCTCCTCGCGGCGCACGCCGAGCGCGACGAACGTGCCGACGAGCGCTTCGTCGGTGTCGAGCAGCGTGCCGTCGAGGTCGAAGACCCCGATCATGGGTCCACCCACGCGGTCAGCCGTGGAGGCGGGGCATGACGACCGACGCGCGGGTGGCCCGGCCCCGGAAGGAACCGTCGAGCGGGTCCTGATCCCAGCGGGCGCCGCACTCGGCGCACTCGCACGTGTCGAGCTTGACGGTGGCGAGGTACATCCGCTCGACGCCGTAGCTGTTGCAGTACGGACAGACCAGCGGGGTCGCCGGGTTCATCGACACGTGTGGAAGGCCGTTGCGGGCACGCCGCCGAGCCTATGGCGCACGACGCGCGAAGTGGTGGTTCCTCGACGTCTCACGATGCTCCTCACGGCTGAGAGCGGAACCTGACTGTCCGGTCAAGTTCGGGTTAGCGTGCGGCGCATGAGCGTCGACTACGAACTGCGCGGCCACGTGGCCGTCATCACGATCAATCGGCCCGGGGCCCGCAACGCGGTCAACACCGAGGTCGCGCAAGGCATCGAGGCCGCCATCGATCGGCTCGAGGAGGAGGACGAGGCCTGGGTCGGCGTGCTGACCGGCGCGCAGACCGAGAAGGGCTGGATCTTCTGCGCCGGTGCCGACCTCAAGCAGATGAGCGTGGATCCGGGCGGCATGGCCACGTCGCGGGGCGGCTTCGGCGGGCTCGTGCAGCGGGACCGCACCAAGCCGTTGATCGCCGCCGTCGACGGACCGGCGCTGGCTGGTGGCACGGAGCTGGTGCTGGCGTGCGACATGGTGGTGGCGTCCGAGACCGCCGTGTTCGGCGTCCCCGAGGTCAAGCGCAACCTCGTCGCCGCGGCCGGCGGCCTGTTCCGCCTTCCCCGCAAGATCCCCCGGAACATCGCGATGGAGCTGGCGCTCACCGGCCGGCTCGACTTCCCGGCCGAGCGGGCCTACCACTTCGGGCTGGTCAACCGGCTGTGCGCTGAGGGTACGGCCCTGGCGACCGCGCTCGAGCTCGCCGACGAGATCTGCGCCGCGGCGCCGCTCGCCGTGCGCGAGAGCCGCCGGATCGTCATCGAGGCCACCGACCAGCCCGACGAGGTCGGCTGGAAGATGTCGGGTGAAGGGATCATGAAGATGTTCCCCACCGAGGACTTCACCGAGGGCCTCACGGCGTTCGTCGAGAAGCGGCCGCCGGTCTGGAAGGGCCGTTGACGCGCTGAGCCGCCGACGCGTCGGCTGCGGACCGGCCACGGTCTGCAGTCACGCGAACGTGGTGATGATGCCGTGCTCGTGGAGGAACTCGGCGAGGCCGGGGGCCAGGGCCAGGTCGGCGACGTCGGTCAGCCGCACCCAGGCCGCCTCGGCGGCATCGTCGCCGGCCCGCGGCTCGCGGCTCTCGAGCAGCGTCACCGTGAAGTCGAGGATCACGGCGTGGAACGACGCGTCGGCGTCCGGCGCGGCGCCGGTGGCCGCGCCGACCGCCACCTCGGCCCGCTCGCTGTCGGGCAGCACCTCGCCCAAGCCGAGCAGCCCGCCGCACACGCCTTCGAGCCCGGTCTCCTCGGCCAGCTCGCGCACGACGGCCTCGGCGAGCGTCTCGCCGTGCTCGACCCGACCCCCCGGGATCGACCAGGTGCCGGCGGCGGGGCCCCGGCCGCGGCGCACGAGGAGCAGCCGCTCGTCGTCGATCACCACCGCGCCGACGCAGACCTGAGGGCGCGCCATCAGCCCGGCGCCGGTGTCGGTGTCGGTGTCGGTGCAAACGTCCGGTGCACGGTGATGGCCCGGGCGGTCAGGCCGTAGCGCTCGAAGAAGTTCTTGGTGTGGCGGTCGCCCGGGAGGGCCATGGCGTCGACCCCGATGCAGCCCCAGGCCTCAGCGGCGGCCAGCAGCAGGTCCATGATGGCCTCGCCGACCCCGACGTCGCGTGCCTCGGGCTCGACGTAGAGGTCGTCGATGCGGGCGATGGAGGCGCCGTCCGCCAGCGCCTCGCGGTGGACGATGCCGTAGCCCACAGGCGTGTCGTCGACCGTGCCCATGGTGACGTGGTGGTCGCCACCGCTGGCCGACGCGGCGAGCGCCGCGGCGATGCCGGGGCCGATGGGCTCCTGGCGGGCCTCGCGGCGGCGCCAGACCGCGCCGCCGCGGCCCGCCGAGAGCTCCTCGATCGCCTCGCGGGCCAGGAGCTCGATGGTGCCGGCGTCGTGCGGCGTGGCGGCCCGCGCAGCGAACACGATCATGCCGACTGGAGTTGGGCGACCTTGTTCAGGATCGTCTTGCGGCCGCGATGCGCGGCCTCGTAGGAGCGGACGGCCTCGAGCTCGGCGCCGCTGAGGGCGGCCAGGCGAGGGATCACCTGCGAGGCGGCCAGGCTGTCGTACTCCGAGATGGCCAGGGCGCTGGCGCCGGCGCCCGACTGGGCCGGACCCGCGCTGGTGGGTGTGGCCGACGTTGCCGGTGGGGTGGTGGCCGCAGTTGGAGCGGCAGCGGGTTCCGCCGGCGGCCGGAGCCCGAGCTCGCCCAACAGCGACTCTGCCTGGTCCTGCGCCTTGGTCAGGGCTTTGCCGGCCTCGTGCTGGCCCTGCTGGACCGCGAACTGACCCATCATCTTGGCCATCGTGACCTGCTGCCGTCCGCGCTCGGCCAGCTTGGGCAACATGTTGCGCGCTTCGAGCGCGAAGCCGAGCGGGGCGAACACGAACAGGTCGAGAGCCTGCTCCACGGGCTTCTTCTGGTCAGTCACCGAGACAGTGTTACCGGCCGCACGCCAACGACGAAAGTCCGCAGGCGGCCTCAGCCGGCGCCCAGGAACACCTTGGTCATCGGGCAGTCGGCGCCATCAAGGCCGCCGGGGCAATCGGTGCGTCGGCTGCTGAACTGGCTGCGGCGGACCAGCAGGAAGCACTGCGGGCAGGAGACCTCTTCGGGTCGCCGGGGCAGCACTCGATCGCCGGCCTCGGCCCGGTCGTCGACGGGGGCCTCGTCCTCCTCTTCCTCGTCGTCGTCGGTGCCGGCCGCGATGCGGTCCTTGAGGATGGTGTCGAGGTCTTCCTCCACGTCGTCGGGGTCGACGTCGTCGTCGTCGTCCTCATCGTCCTCGCCGGCCCGGGCCTTCGCGGGCTCGGGTGGGACCTCGACGGCGTCCTCGTCTTCCTCCTCGACCACCAACGCGTCGTCCACGGCGTCGTCGTCGAGGTCGACGGCCACCACGTCGTCGTCGTCGAGGTCGTCTTCCTCGACGAGGTCGTCGTCGAAGGCGGCATCCTCGTCGAGCGCCTCTTCATCGAGGTCGTCGTCGGAAACGTCGTCGTCAGCCATCTCGTCCTTCGGGGGTCGGGGGGCGTCGCTGATGGCCCGCCGCGAGGGGGGACATCGGGGACGTCATCCGTGGTCGCGGCGGATCATAGGCCGCTGACGCGCGGGTTCCGCACACAAGACGGCAGGTGTTGACCGTGCCGGCCCGTCGGACCGGATCACCTCTTACGGCGTGCTGGTAGGGGTCGTGGCCGTGCCGGCCGTGCCCCCGCCGACGGCCGTGCCGACCGTCTGGAGGTCGAAGACCTTCCAGGCCCCATTGACCTTCTTGAGGCCGATGTCGAGCCGCAGGGTGTCCGCCTGGGGCTGGGGGAAGCGGTTGTTGGCGATCGTCTGGTCGACGACCGCGAAGACCCGGCCCCGCTCACCGTCGAACGACTCCACGAACACCGAGCGCACGTCACCGCGGCTGGACGCCTGCGCCGTCTTGAGCTCGGTGCGGATCTTGGTGGAGAAAAACTGGGAGAGCTCGTCGCCGAACTGGCCGGTTCCGAAGCCGTTCAGCTTCGCCACGTCGGCGTCGATGTGGATGCCGTCGAAGGTGGTGAGCGCGATCGCGAACTGCTGGGCGGTGTCGCGCATGTCGGTGGCCGCGGTGCCCTGGGCGGACGCCGCCGACCGGTTGTGGCTGCGTTCCTGGCGCCACGCGGTGCCGAACGCGAGGGTGCCGGCGATGCCGAGGATGGCGACGGCGAGCAGGGCGTTCGGCCGCCGGCGACGCACCGGTCGGCTGGTCGTCTCGGCCGGCGGGACCGGTCGTGCGGCGCGGGGCGCGGCGGCGCGGCGCCGGCGGACGAGTGGTTCGCCACCGCCGACGGTGCGCACGCTTGAGCCGGTCTCGGCTGGCGTGCTCGGGGCGT
>JAODBM010000223.1 GCA_025463985.1 Acidimicrobiales bacterium | reverse complement strand
GCCGCGCCGCGCAAGCGGGCCACGGGCTCCACGCCCTCGCCCCCGCCCACGCCGCGCGCCCGGCGCGCCCGCTCGACCGGCACGGAAGCCTCGGGCGCCGCAGGTGGGTCAGAGGCAACGCCCGCGTCGGGTGAAGCGGTCGCTCCGCCTGAGTCCGCTCAGGAACCGCCGGCCGACGACGGCAGCTGATCGGGTCAGAGCCCCTTGGCGTGCATCGCCTTCAGCAGCGTGTCGGCGTAGGACTGCATGCCGGCGAGGTCCGGATGGACCGGGGCGGCCGGGTTGACCGGCACGAGCGGCTCCACCCAACGCACGGTCGGCAGCTTCTGGCAGGAGTCGTGGCCGATGCTCGGCGTGTAGGCGTCGACGTAGGTCGCGCCGTTGGCCGCCGCCTGGTCGCGCAGCATCGCGTTCAGCGCCTTCTCGATGCCCCGCAGGTAGGGCACGTCGCCGTCGGTCACCGGCATCTGCGGGTAGCAGCTGCCGCTCTCCGGAAGGATGGCGAGGTAGCCCAGCAGGAAGACCTTGGCCTGGGCTGACCGCGCGTGGATCGCGCGCAGGACCCCCGCGATCTTCGGTGCGGTGTTGCGGATCCTCGTGCGGAGCTCGTCGACACCGCCCTTGACGTACTTGTCCTGGCAGGGCGTGCCGGCGTTCACCGGGCTGGCGCACGCCTTGATGATGCTCGTGAACCCGATGTCGTTGCCGCCGATCGTGAGGCTGACCGCGCCGGTGTCGGCGCTGAGGGCGTCGAGCTGCGGGGGCGGGTTGGGCCCGGGGCTCACGCTCTGCGGCGCATACATGTCGTCGGTCGTGGCCCCGCTGCAGGACACGTCGCGGAACACCGGCAGCTTCAGCTTGGGCTGCACCAGGTGGGGATAGTTGTGGTCGGAGCGGAGGCAGCCCACGGGGTCCTGCTGCTGCACCGGGATCACTGGGCCGGACGAGTACGAGTCCCCGAGGGCCACGTAGCTGCGCGGCGGCGAACAGCTGGTCGTCCCGAGCGCCATGAGGGCCAGCATGGCCACCAGGCCGAAGCCGAGGGGCGTTCGTGGGCGGCGCGGTCCGCGATCGGTCATGGCAGAGCCTCCTGGTGGCCGGGCCCGGTCGGCCCGCGCCCGACGGCAAGAAGTTCGGCTCCGGCCGTGCCTGGACCTGCCCGGAGGCTGAGCGGACGGTGACGAGAAGCGCCCCACGTGATCGGCGGGCAACGGGCGGCGCGGGCGCCGACAGCTCGACACACGTGATTCGTCGGCGCAAGAATTGCGAACACAACTATTAACACAGCAGAAACACGACCGAGGCACGCAGGAAAGGCCCGAAGGGAAGGGTTCAGAGAGCAATCTTCTGTGAGGCCAGCTGAAAGACCCTGATGTCCGAGGTCGGAAAGATCTCGATGACCGACGTGGCCGTACCCCAGCCCGAGAGCGGTGATGGCCCGCTCGGCCTGGCACAGACCGAACGGATGGGCGTCGAGGAGGAGTTCCACGTCGTCGACCTCGCGACCCGTGAGCTCGTGGCGCGTGGTCCCGATCTGCTGGACCGCTTGTCGGAGGACTTCACCGCCGAGCTGCAGCAGTCGGTGGTCGAGAGCAACTCGTCGGTGTGCACGCGCCTCGACGAGCTGCGGACCGACCTGCGGCGGACGCGCGCCGAGGTCGTGGCGATCGCCGATGATCTCGGGCTCGGGGTGGTCGCCGCGGGCACGGTCCCGCTCGTCGATCCGCAGGTGCTGGACCTCACCGACAGCGAGCGCTTTCGCCAGATGCACGCCGAGTACCAGCTGCTGGTCCGCGAGCAGTTGATCTGCGGCACGCAGGTGCACGTCGACGTGCCCGATCGTGATGTCGCGGTCGCGGTCTCGCAACGGGTCGTGCCGTGGCTGCCCGTGCTGCTGGCGCTGTCCGCGAGCTCGCCGTTCTGGCTCGGCCAGGACAGCGGCTATGCCAGCTCGCGCTCGCTCGCCTGGCAGCGCTGGCCGACGGCCGGCGGCAGCGGCGCCACCAACGCCTCCGAGCACGATGCGCTGGTCGCCGACCTCGTCCTGTCCGAGACGATCAGCGACCCGGGGATGATCTACTTCGACGTCCGGCCGGCGACCAACCTGCCGACGTTGGAGCTGCGGATCGCCGACTCGTGCCCAGACATCGACACGATCGTGCTGATGGCCGGGCTGTTCCGCGCGCTGGTGCGCCGCGAGAGCGACGCGGTCATCGGCGGGATGCCACCGGCGCAGCTCGCCCCGCCTCTGCAACGAGCCGCGATCTGGCGTGCGGCTCGGTCGGGCTTGGAGGGTGACCTCCTGGACCTGCCGCGCTCGGCGCGGCCCGTGCCGGCCTCGATCGCCGTCGCCGCGCTGCTCGAGCACCTGCGCGCGCACCTCGAGGCCGCGGGCGACTGGGAGCAGGTGTCGGGGTTGGCCGAGCGGGCCGTGGCGCAGGGCAGCTCGGCGGCGCAGCAGCGCCGCGCCTACGCGCGCCGCGGGCGGCTCGCGGACGTCGTCGACTTCCTGATCGCCAAGACCCGCGGGCAGGGCTCGGCCCCGGTCTTCACCGCGGTCCCCGGCCGCCTGCTCGACCGGTACCTCGCCGCCAACGACGAGGCGCTCGCGGCCGACGGCTCGGTACGCCACGACTACGCGGAGATCCTCACCGCCTTGCAGCAGCTGGGCCCGCAAGGGCTCCAGGCGCGCGAACGCGCCCGCGACGACGAGCAGCGCTCCCGCGGCGTCACGTTCGGCGTGCCCGGCGAGGCCAGCACCCGCCTGTTCCCGGTCGACCTCGTGCCGCGCCTCGTGGGCGCAGCCGAGTGGAAGGAGCTGAGCGCGGGGCTCGTCCAGCGGGCGCGGGCGCTGGACGCCTTCCTGCACGACGTCTACGGCGACCGCGCGGTCGTGCACGACGGGGTGATCCCGGCGTGGGTCATCGACGCGTCGCCGGGCCTGCGCCCGATCGGCGCGCTCGTCCGGCGGCAAGCGGTGCGTGCGCACTTGGCCGGCATGGACCTGGTCCGGGATCAGGGTCGCTGGCTGGTCCTCGAAGACAACCTCCGGATCCCGTCGGGCATCGGCTACGCCGTGCAGAACCGGCGGCTGATGGAGAACGTCATGACCGAGCTTCCCTCGCCCCCGGGAGTGCTCGCGGTCGACGGCGTGGCCCGAGCCCTGCGCGAGACCTTGGAGGCCGCCGCGCCGCCCGCCGCCGCCGACCGCGGTCCATCCGTGGCGCTGTTGAGCGCCGGGCCGACCGACCCGGCCTGGTTCGAGCACCGCATGCTGGCCGAGGAGATGAAGATCCCCGTCGTGCAGAGCGGTGACCTGGTCGTGGACGACGGCACCGTCGTGCTGCACCGCGACGGCACGCACACGCGCGTCGACATCCTCTACCTGCGCATCGCCGAGGAGGCGCTCCTGCACGCGACCGGCGCCGACGGCCGACCGCTGGGACCGGCGCTGCTGGGTGCCGTCGACCAAGGCACCGTCGCGCTGGCGAACGCACCGGGCAACGGCGTCGGCGACGACAAGGCGGTCTACGCCTTCGTCGGCGACCTCGTCGAGTACTACCTCGGCGAGAAGCCGCTGCTGGCGCAGGTGCCGACCTACTTGTGCGGCGATCCCGAGCAGCTCGAGCACGCGCTCGAACGCATGCACGAGCTGGTCGTCAAGCCGGTCGACGGCTACGGCGGCGACGGTGTGCTCATCGGTCCGCACGCCACCGAGGAGGAGCTGGCCGCGACCGATCTGCAGGTGCGCGCCGCGCCGCACCGCTGGATCGCGCAGGAGATGGTCGACCTCTCGACGCTGCCGACGTTCGACGGCGGCGCGCTCGTGCCCCGCCACGTCGACCTGCGTGCGTTCGTCCTGACCGGCGAGCGCACGCACGTGCTGCCCGTCGCCCTCACCCGCGTGGCGCCCGAAGGCAGCCTGATCGTGAACTCGTCGCGCGGCGGCGGTTCCAAGGACACCTGGCTGCTCGCCGAGCCGGCTCGCTGAAGGCCAGACCATGTGCGGGTTCGCCGGCGAGCACCACTGGGACGGTCGGGCCGCGGACGTCGACGCGGTCGTGCGCATGACCGCGTCGATGCATCGCCGGGGGCCGGACGGATCGGGCATCTGGGCGTCGGGCGGCGTCGCGCTCGGTCACCGTCGCCTCAAGATCATCGACCTCTCCGAGGCCGGCGCGCAGCCGATGGTGGACAGCCAGCTCGGCCTGTCGCTCGTCTTCAACGGCTGCATCTACAACTACAAGCAGCTGCGGGCCGAGCTCGAGCGGGACGGCTCCACGTTCTTCTCGCACTCGGACTCGGAGGTCATCCTCAAGGCCTACGCGCGCTGGGGCGTCGAGTGCGTCGACCGGTTCGCCGGCATGTTCGCCTTCGCCATCGTCGAGCGGGCCACCGGCCGACTCGTGCTGGCGCGTGACCGGTTGGGGATCAAGCCGCTCTACCTCGCCGAAGGGCCCGGCCGCCTGCGCTTCGCGTCGACGCTGCCGGCCCTGCTCGCCGCCGGCGACGTCGACACCGACCTGGACCCCGTCGCCCTCCACCACTACCTGAGCTTCCACTCGGTCGTGCCTGCGCCCCGCACGGTGTTGGCGGGCGTGCGCAAGCTGCCCGCGGCCACCGTGCGCACGATCGAGCCCGACGGCTCGTCCTACGATCGCTGCTACTGGGCCCCGGCGCACGAGCGGACCGTCGAGCTGAGCGACGCCGAGTGGGCCGACGCGGTGCGCGAGCGGCTGCGGGTCGCGGTCGAGCGTCGTTCGGTGGCCGACGTGCCGGTCGGCGTGCTGCTGTCGGGCGGGCTCGACTCCAGCCTGATCGTGGCCATGCTCGCCGAGGCCGGGCAGCACGGGCTCAAGACGTTCAGCATCGGCTTCGACGACGTCGGCGAGGACCGGGGCGACGAGTTCGCCTACTCCGACCTCGTCGCCCGCCACTACGGCACCGACCACGCCCGCATCCACATCGACGCGGCGCGGCTGCTGCCGGCCGTCGACGCGGCGGTGGCGGCCATGAGCGAGCCGATGGTCAGCCATGACGCGGTCGCGTTCCACCTGCTCTCCGAAGAGGTCTCGCGCGAGATCACGGTGGTGCAGTCGGGCCAGGGCGCCGACGAGGTGTTCGCCGGCTACGACTGGTACCCGCCGCTCGCCGACGTGCCGCGCGAGCAGGCGGTCGACGCCTACGCGCGGGTGTTCATCGATCGGCCCCACGCGGACCTGCAGCGCATGCTGCAGCCGGCGTGGCACCTGCCCGACGACCCGAGCCGCGCGTTCGTGGCCGAGCACTTCGCGATGCCGGGCGCCGCGACCACCCTCGACGCGGCGCTGCGCCTCGACACCCGCGTGATGCTCGTGGACGACCCGGTCAAGCGGGTCGACAACATGACGATGGCCTGGGGCCTGGAGGGACGGGTGCCGTTCCTCGACCACGAGCTGGTCGAGCTGGCGGCCGCCTGCCCACCGCACCTCAAGCTCGCGGCCGGCGGCAAGGGGGTGCTGAAGGCCGCGGCCCGCGGGCTGGTGCCCGACGAGGTGATCGACCGGCCCAAGGGCTACTTCCCGGTGCCGGCCATCCGCTACTTGCACGGCCCGTTCCTCGAGCGGGTGCGCGAGGCCCTCTGTGGGCCGACGGGTCGGGCCCGGGGGCTCTTCGACCCGGGATACGTTGAGGCGTTGCTGGACCGCCCGAACGACGAGCGGACGACCCTGGGCTCGAACGCCCTGTGGCAGGTGGCGCTGCTCGAGATGTGGTTGCAGGAGGTAGGTGCGTGACCAGCCCGGTGGAGATCGTCGACGTGCACGGGCACGTCCCCGAGGACCTCTACTCGAGCTGGTCGGCCAGCCTGTCCCCCGACGCCGAGCGGGTCGCGTTCGTGTCGGACCGCAGCGGCGAGCCCCAGGTGTGGCTGCGGAGCCTGCACGGCGGACCGTTGGAGGCGGTGCCACTCCAGGGCCTGCGGGTCGTCGCCGTGAGCTGGTCGCCGACCGGCGAGTGGCTGGCCTGCGTCGTCGACCCGGCCCGCGGCTCGCGCCACGAGGTGTGGGTCGTGCGGGCCGACGGCACCGGCCAGCGCCTCGTCGGCGGGCGGGCTCCGTCCACCGCCGCGCTCGCCGGCGGCCGCTCCCGCGGCTGGACCGAGGATGGCGACCTGATCCTCACCGAGACGTCGACCACATCACAGGTGCTGCTCGTGCGGCCCGCCACCGGTGAGCGCGAGCTGCTCCACGAGGGCGCTCTGACCACGGCGATGGACGTGAGCGCCGACGGCCGGAGCGTGCTCCTGCGGAGCGGTCCCCGCGATGCCCGCGAGCTGTTCCTCGCCGGGTCCGGGGCCGAGCGCCGCGTCATCCCCGAAGCCCCCGAGGGCTGCGGCTCGAGCGAGGCCGGTTGCCTGGCGCCCGACGGGTCGATCGTCTACGCCCGCACGGACGTCCGCTCCGAGCTGGCCGAGCTCGTCGCCGGGGAGCTGGTCGTGGGGCGCGCCGACGCCGAGCTCGACGAGGTTGCGCTGAGCGGCGACGGCCGGGTCGCGGCGCTCGTGTGGAACGTCGGCGGGGGCACGTCGGCCCTCTCGCTGCTCGACGTCACCACCGGTCGCGTGGCCGACGTTCCCCGGCTCCCGCGCCAGGTCGTGCACGACTGCAGCCTGTCCCACGACGGGCGCGTGCTCGTGCTGACCGCCGAGGGACCGACCGACCCGAAGGGCGTCTGGTACGGCCCCGCAGGAGGAACGCTCACGGCCCTCAGCAGCCCCGGCACCGGTCCGCTGCGCGCGTCGGTCGGCGCCTCGCTCGCCCGCATCGATCCGACCCAGGTGGTGGAGCCCGAGCTGCACCACCTTCGATCGGGCGACGGCACCCCGATCTCCGGCTGGCTGTACCGACCGCCAGGAGCCGGCCCGCTCCCGACGATGCTGTGGCTGCACGGTGGTCCCGAAGCGCAGGAACGGCCGGTGTACAGCTCGCTGTTCCAGTCGCTGCTGGCCGAGGGCATCGCGGTGTTCGCGCCCAACGTGCGCGGCTCCTCCGGCTTCGGCCGCACGTTCCGCAACGCCGACAACGGCGCGAGACGCTACGGCGCCTTCGAGGACGTCGTGGCCTGCGCCGCCGACCTGATCGAGACCGGCATCAGCCTGGCCGGCCGCGTCGGGATCAGCGGCCGCTCCTACGGCGGCTACCTCACGCTGGCCATGCTCACGCGCGCTCCCGAGCTGTTCCGGGTGGGCGTCGCCGTCTGCGGCATGTCGGACTTCCACACCTGGTACGCCGCGACCGAGCCGTGGATCGCCGCCGCCGCGGTCAGCAAGTACGGCGACCCGGAGCGCGACGCGGAGCTGCTGGCCGACCTGTCCCCGCGGCACGCGCTCGACCAGCTGCGCGCCCCGCTGCTGCTCGTGCACGGGTCGGACGACACGAACGTGCCGGTCGGCGAGTCCCTGCAGGTGGCGGCCGCGTTGGAGTCGTTGGGCACGCCACACCGGCTCCTCGTCTTCGAGGGCGAGGGCCACGAGCTGCTCGCCACCGCGCACCGCGTCGAGTTCGTGCAAGCGACGCTCGGCTGGGTGCTCGAGCACCTGTAGCCGTCACGTCGTCGGCGGTCAGCCCACGAGGTGGAGCAACGTGACGTCGATGCGCCGGTTCTGGGCGCGCCCGGCGTCGGTGTCGTTGGAGGCGACCGGGTCGGCCTGGCCGTGGCCGATTGGCACGAACCGCTTCGGGTCGATGCCGCGGGCCGCGTAGTACTGGACGACCGCGTACGCGCGCGCCTGCGACAGGAGGAGGTTGAGGTTGGGATCGCCGGTGGCGTCGGTGTAGCCGTTGATCACCATGGTGACCTGCGGGTTCTGCGTCATCACGATGTAGCCGAGCTGCAGCACGTTGCTGTAGGCGGGGTCGAGCACGGCGCTGGCGAAGGGGAAGACGAACCGCTGGGCCACGATGACGCGGCCGTCGGTGATCTTCGGAACCCGGGCATCGATGGTGTAGCGGTCGATGACGTTGCTCACGCCGACGACGGCCACGGCCTTGTCGTACAGCTTGCGGCCGGTGGCCTGATCGGGGACGGAGCCGACCAGGTAGAGCTTGCCGTCGGCGTAGATCGCCCGGTGCGGGACCGGCGGCCCGGCAGGCGTGGTCTTGGGAGGCTTGGTCGCCCGGCGGGGGGCGACCACCGCGGGGGCCGGGGTCGGCCGAGCCGAGACGGGTGGGCGCACCACGACCGACGGCGCGGTCACGATCGCGGGTGTGGCCTGGGCCGCCGGCGCTGTCTGCGCTGAGTTGTCGGAGCGCCGCGCCGCGAGCACGGCCGCGAGGCCAGCGAGGACCACGAGCAGGACGAGCGCCGCCGCCCAGTGCCGGCGCGGCTTGCGAGCGTACGGGAGGCTCCAGCGCATCGGGCCGAGGACCGGCAGGGCGCCGGTGCGCGGCCCCACGATCCTGGCCCGGGCCGTGCCGCCCATCATGTGCAGTCGCCTCATGGTCCCGCTCCCCTCATGAGTTCCTCACTCTACGTAGCGAAAGATACTCAAGGTCACGCAAAGTGTCGAGGCGGACCCGACGCCCGCGTGTCGGTCAGGCCGCCGACGAGACGGCGTCGCGCTCGGCGGGAGCGCTAGAGGCATGGCCGACACATCCGAACGCGGCGCGGTCGGCGTCGATCAGCTCGCGCTGGAACGTCCGGAACTCGTCCTCGATCCACTGCTCCAGCCTGGCTTCGACGGCATCGAGGTGTTCGGTGTGTTCATCGTTCGTCATGGGGTGCGAGCTTTCTCTGAGGCGGTCTCTCCCGCGAAGACCCTTCGTGGCGGACCTACCCCGGCCCTCCCACCGCGGTCGGTGGCGCCCGCGCGGCGTTCACGCCCCGCCAGCGCGGCGCCACGTAGAGCGAAGCCTGCGGATCCAGCCGCCCAGGCCTCGCACACGGCGCGACCTCGGTGACGGGTTCGACCCCAACCTCGGCGGGACATGCGACGCCGCCGAGCGTCCGACGCTTTGCTCCGCGCGTGGGCGACGGGTTCAACTGGTCGTCGACCGGCCCAGCCGCTGACGATGGGGAAGACGCGCATGGCAACGTCGCACGACGCCGGCAGCATCGATCATGCGGCCGTCCACGAGCGGTACCGGATCGAGCGCGACAAGCGGCTGCGCCGCGACGGCAACGAGCAGTACGTCGAGGTGGCCGGTCAGTTCGCACACTTCGTCGAGGACCCGTACGTCGCGCCCGTCCCCCGCCCGCCGCGCTCGGACGACGTGACGGTCGTGTTCATCGGCGGCGGGTTCGCGGGGCTCGTGACCGGCGCGCGGCTCAAGCAGGCGGGCGTCGACGACGTGTGCATCATCGAGAAGGGCGGCGACTTCGGCGGCACGTGGTACTGGAACCGCTATCCGGGGGCCCAGTGCGACACGACCTCGTTCGTATACCTGCCGCTGCTCGAAGAGACCGGCCACATGCCCACCGAGAAGTACGCGCACGGCCCAGAGATCCTCGAGCACTGCCAGCGCATCGCGAAGCACTTCGATCTCTACGACGGCGCCTGCCTGTCGACCGAGGTCACCGAGCTCGCCTGGGATGCGGGCCGGGCCCGCTGGATCGTTCGCACCAACCGCGGCGACGAGCTGCGGGCCCAGTTCGTCGTGATGGGCACCGGCCCGCTGCATCGGCCCAAGCTCCCCGGGATCGCCGGCATCGAGTCGTTCGCCGGGCACAGCTTCCACACCAGCCGCTGGGACTACGACTACACCGGGGGCGACCCGACCGGCAGCCCGCTCGATCGGCTCGGCGACAAGCGAGTCGGGATCATCGGCACCGGCGCCACCGCGGTCCAGTGCGTGCCCCGCCTGGCCGAGGCCTGCGGCCAGCTCTTCGTGTTCCAGCGCACGCCGAGCTCGATCGACGTGCGCAACAACACCCGCACCGACCCCGAGTGGTTCGAGACCCTCGCGCCCGGCTGGCAGGACGAGTGGCTCCTGAACTTCACCACCCTCCAGACCGGCGGCCTCGTGGAGAAGGACCTGGTGATGGACGGCTGGACCGACATCGCCAAGCGCGTCCGCGACCGGGTGCTGGCCGACCCGAGCGGCGACTTCAGCCCGGCGTCGCTGCTGCGCGCGTTCAACGAGAGCGACGACGAGAAGATGGCCGAGATCCGCGCCCGCGTCGACGAGCTCGTGGCCGACCCGGACACGGCCGAAGCTCTCAAGCCGTGGTACCGCCAGCTCTGCAAGCGCCCGTGCTTCCACGACGAGTACCTGCAGGCGTACAACAGCCCGAACGTGACGCTGGTCGACACCGACGGCCAGGGCGTGGAGCGCATCACCGAGCGCGGCGTCGTCGTCGGCGGCACCGAGCACGAGCTCGACTGCCTGATCTACGCCTCGGGGTTCGAGGTCGGCACCGACTTCACCCGGCGCTCGGGCTACGAGGTCGTCGGCCGCGACGGACGCACGCTCACCGAGCACTGGGCCGACGGCATGCGCAGCCTGCACGGCATCCACGTCCACGGCTTCCCGAACCTGTTCGTGGTCGGGCCGTCGCAGGGCGCCAACCTGATCTCCAACATCCCGCACAACCTCACCGAGGCCGGCGCCACCGTCGCGACGATCGTCCGCCACGCGCTCGACCGCCGAGCGGCCGTGGTCGAGGTGACCGAGGAGGCCGAGCAGGCCTGGATCGATCGCCTGCTCGCCAACTATCGGGGCTTCGGCGGCAACCCCGAGTGCACGCCCGGCTACTACAACAACGAGGGGCAACCGGCCGGTCGGCGCGGCGAGCTCAACACGGCCGGCTTCCCGGAGGGACCGGTCGCCTACTTCACCTACATCGACGCCTGGCGTCGCTCCGGGCGCTTCGAGGGCCTCGACTTCCGAGCCTGACCCGCCGCATTTTCAGGTGGCCGGCGCCGCGTCGGGCGCACGGCGTGCGAAAACTCAGACGAGCGGGCAGCCCCGCCGGTGCGCGGGTTGCGGCAGGCTCGCCGTGCGGATGGCGCGGGCGAACTGCAGCGCCAACCGCACGGCGCCCGAGCTGTAGCGGGGGCAGCGTCCGAACACGTCGATCCGGCCGGGGCAGAGGTGGTCGAGGTACGGGTCGCGGATGATGTTCGTGCCCGGTCGATCCGTGCCGCAGGCGCGGCCGCGCTCGATGGGGAGACAGGCCGCCACGAACGCGAGCCGGCGGCCGGGCGTGATCTCGGCTCCACCGTCGACCCACGTGATCTCGTGCTCGTCGGCGAACTGGTGCAGCGCGGCGACGATGGCCTCGCCGTCGCGGCTGAAGCGGGCCGGCGCGCCGACGATCGCGATCCGGGTGCGGCCGTTGTCCAGCGCGTGCACGATGGCCGCGACATCGAGGACGTAGCGGTCGACCAACGCCTGTCCGACCTCGCCGTTCATGCAGTTGTACCGAAACGACCCGTGGTTGCCGGCGTAGTTGATGATCACCACGTCGGGCGCGGCGGCCAGCTGGGTCAAGCTCTCCAGACCGTTGCAGGGGGCCGACTGGAACAGGGTGCCGCTCCAATCGAGCCGCGCGCCGGCCAGCCAGGACGAGGCGTCAGGGCTGGCGCGCACCTCGGAGGTGATCGAGTCCCCGAGCATGAGCACCCGCGGTGGGTCGGGAACGTGCGGCCGCACGCCGAGCAGCAGCAGCGGCCAGACGGCCACGGCCGCCAACGGCCGGACCGAGGCGGCGCCGAACGCGCGGCACCCGCGCCGCGCCCGGGCACCCGTGGCCGCAGCCCCGTCTGCCACCGCGGCCCAGATCCTCGTGACCATCTCGCTCCCCTTTGCCGGCCCGACACCTTCCCGGCACGCGGCAGAGCCATTTCGGGACGCGCCCCTGCGGCTCCTGCTCGCCAGCCGATCGGCCCCGATGTCTCCACGGCGCCTCGCGTCCGCCGCGCCGCCGGGTCGCGCCCGACGGCGCCTCGACGTTGCCGTGTTGGACGCGGTTGCGAGCCGCGCGAACGCTTCGGCTGGTCGCCCCAGGCGTGGGTAGTTGTTCGACGATGGCCGCGCGCGACGACCCGCCGAACACGGCCCGGCCCGCTGACGACCGCACGTGGTCGGCGGTCCGCGACCAGGCGGCGGACTGTCGGGCCTGCCCGCTTTGGGAGCCGGCAACCCAGACGGTCTTCGGCGAAGGGCCAGTGCCCGCGCAGGTGATGCTGGTCGGCGAGCAGCCCGGCGATCGCGAGGACGACGAGGGTCGACCGTTCGTCGGCCCCGCCGGCCGGGTGCTCGACCGCGCGCTTGCCGACCTGGGCCTCGAGCGGTCAGAGCTCTACCTGACCAACGCCGTCAAGCACTTCAAGTTCGAGCAGCGGGGCAAGCGCCGCATCCACCAGCCGCCTGGCGCGGCCGAGGTCAAGGCGTGCCACCCGTGGCTCGAGTCAGAGCTGGCGCTCGTGCGCCCCGAGCTCGTGGTCCTGCTGGGAGCGAGCGCAGCCAAGAGCCTGCTCGGCTCCGGGTTCCGGGTGACCCAGCAGCACGGGGTGGCGGTGCCGTCTCCCCACGCAAGGCTCGTGACCGCCACGATCCATCCCTCAGCGGTGCTGCGGGCCCGCGGCGACCGGGACACCGCCTACGCAGGAATGGTGGCCGACCTCCGCTCGTCGCTCGAGCTCTTGGCCTGACCACGGGACCTGACCAAGGGCAGCGGGTCCACGCCGGCACCGCCCGTGGTCGCCTCCCCGCCGACGCGCACGTCACCTTGGTCGACGACCTGTGCACCGGTTCACGGGTACGGCAGGAGGGCAACTTCGAACGCGACTCCGCAACGTTCAGAGGCCCGGGCCGATCGGCCCGGGCTTCCGAAATGGGGCGACCTCAGTTGGTGTCGCGTCGGTACAGGAGCGCGGTGCCGATGATCACGCTCAGCAGGGCGTAGCCGCCGAAGATGAGGGCGTAGGCCGGGCGGGGGAACACGTGGGCGATCACCACCGGCGGCTTGAAATCCGATCCGGCGTCGAGCAGGCGGTAGCCGGCGCTGAAGGGCAGGAAGTGGACCAGGGCCTTCGGCAGGACGGGAGCGAAGAGGCCTTCGACCACGAAGGACCACATGAGGAGGCCCGAGATGGCACCTGCGCTGTGGCGGGCGATCATCCCGACGCCCAGCCCGATGACGGTGGCCAGGGTGATGTAGAGCAATGCCCACAGGCCGCGGGTGACTGGCGCGCCGTGGCCGACCTGCGCCCCGCCGAGCAGGGCGCCGCCGAAGCCGGCGACCATGGCGGTGACACCCATCGCCAGGCCCACGGCCGTCGCCATGGCCGTCTTGGCCGCCGCGATCACCCATCGGGTGGGTCGAGCGGTCAGCGTGGCCGCAAGGGTGCCGTGCTGGGCCTCGGAGGTGAACATCAGGATCCCGGCGACGAGGGCCAGCGCCGCGACGAGCGGGAGGGGGTAGATGAAGAGCACCGATGCGGGCAGCGCCTGGTGGTCCAGAGACCGAGCCAGGGCCCAGGCGACGACGGCGGTGACCATCGCGGTCAGGCCGAGGATCGCCTTGTTGGCCCGGAGCGAGGCGAGCTTGATCCACTCGCTTCGGACGGCAGCGGGGAATGCCTTCACATCGTCGGAGCGGGTCCGAGTGGCCGACCGGTTCGTGGTCGTCCAGGAGTTCGTGTGGATGGTGGTGGTGGTCATCTGAGGTTCCTTTGTTCGGTGCGATCGGGGTGGTGGGATGGAAGCGACGGTCAGGCGGAAGCGAACTCAGCCGACGCTCCGGTCAGGTCGAGCAGGCTGTCTTCGAGCGACGCGGTGGTCTCAACCAGCTCGACCAGGCGGATCCCGTGGTCGAAGGCGAGCTCGGACACGGCCGCCTTGGTGGTGCCGCGAACGGCCAGGCGGTCCCCGGTGATCTCGACGGTGACGTCGTGGTCCGCCAGCACCCGGGCGAGGTCGGCGGGCTGCGGTGTCTCGACGAGGACGGTCACGGCGCTGCGAGTGGTGATCGCCTCGACGGTCTCGGCGGCCAGGAGCTTCCCGCCGCCCACGACGACGAGGTCATCGGCGAACATGGCGAGCTCGGCGATGAGGTGGCTCGAGACGAAGACCGTGCCTCCCCGCTCGGCGAAGTCGCTGAGGTGGTTGCGGAGCCAACGGATGCCGTCGGGGTCCAGGCCGTTGGAGGGCTCGTCGAGAAGCAAGACCTCGGGGTCGCCGAGGAGTGCACCTGCGAGCGCCAGGCGCTGACGCATGCCGAGGGAGAACCCACCGGCCCGCTGGTCCATGGCCGAGTCGAGGCCGACAGCGGCGAGGACGACCTCGACCCGATCTTGGGCGATGTCGCTCATCGCGGCCATGGCCCGCAGGTGGTTGCGGGCGGTGCGGCCGGGGTGCATGCACCGGGCATCTAGGACGGCGCCGACCATGCGGGCGGGGTGGCGGAGGTCGGTGTAGCGGATCCCGCCGTAGCGGACCTCGCCGGCGTCGGGCCGGGTGAGGCCCACCATCATGCGCATCGTGGTCGACTTGCCGGCGCCGTTCGGGCCGACGAAGCCGGTGACCCGGCCGCCGCCGACGTTGAAGGTGAGGTCATCGACGGCAGTGCGGTCGCCGTAGTGCTTGGTGAGTCCTGAGACGGTGATCATGGCGTTGCTCCTGCTGGGTTGTCTGGGATCGGGTGGTTGGGGAGAGCAGGGAGGTCGCCGGCCGCGTCGGGAAGCGACTGGCTGAGCGAGACCAGAGGGATGCCGATATCGCGCACCTTCTGGATCAGGCCGTGCAGCGCGGCCTGGTCGACCACGGACCCGCGGATCACGGTGGTGCCGTCGTCGTCAGCCGTGACGTCCAGCCCGTCGAACCAGGCCGCCCAACGGGGCGAGAGGTGCCCACCGACACGTAGCTCGTACAGCGGAACGGAAGGGTCACCGGTCGACGCTGGCCTGGTCGAATGCTCGTTGGTGCCGTCCTCAGTGGTCATGGGTCGACCGTACGAACGGACCTAGTGAGCGCACATCACATCGTGTGGGGATTGATGTGGTGGTTGACGGGGCGGCCAGCCCCGCGGGTCAGAGACCGAGCTCGGTTCCCCGGCGGATCGCCTCGCGGCGGTTGTTGACGCCGAGCTTGGCGTAGATGCTCTTGGTGTGGCTGCGGAAGGTGTTCAGCGACACCAGCAGCTCGCTGGCGATCTGGGGCCCACTGAGTTCGCCGCGCAGCATGCGGAGCACGTCCAGCTCGCGGGGGCTGAGGTCGTCGACCAGGCCTGATGGCGAACGGGTCGGCGTGTGAGCGGGATGACTGGCGGCGATGATCCGGCGGAGGTGCGGCGTCATAGCTGCATGCGTGGGGAGTGAGCGGAGGAGCGACGCGACGGTCGGTCCGGCGTCGAGGAAGACGCGTGTGTGGCCCTCGGGTTCGGCTCGACCCAGCGCTTCGCGCAACGCGGCGATCGCCGCCTCCACGTCGTTGCCGGCGCCATGAGCTGACGAGAGCAGGATGAGCGCTTCGATCGCGCTGCCCGTTCGGTGCCCGTCGTCGGCTGTCCCCAGCAGTCGGTTGAGCAGCCTGAGCGCGTCATCGAGCGTGCGGCCGTCCTGCTCGACGACGTACTGGGCGAGGAGGATGCGAGCGAGCGTGAGGTGTTCGAACTCGGTGAGGTAGGCGAGGTCATCGTCGGGGGTGAGGGCGCGCTCGGCGACCCAGCCGAGCGCAGCGTCGAGGTCGCCGCGTGCAAGCTGAACTCTTGCTCGGAGGGCGGCGACGGGCCGTACGGGCGGCGAGAAGTCGGTGTCGTAGAGGGGCTGCGCTTCGTCAAGCATCTCAAGCGCGCCATCGAGGTCGCCGTGGGCGTGGCGAAGTCGCGCCGTGGCAACGCGCCAGCGATAGGTGTTCTGCGGCAGGCCCGCCTGTTCGCCGAGCTCGATGCTGGCTTCGAGGTGCTGGGCGGCCGCGTCCAGCTCGTTGCGGTCGATGAGCACCTCGCTCATGCCGACGTGCATGTCGGCCGCGCCGCGCAGCGCGGGGTGCTCGGTCGTCCATCGAAGCCCGGACTCGAAGGTCCGGGTCGCGTCGCCGAGCCGGCCTTGCGCGATCTGGATGTCGGCGAGAGCGAGGGAGCATCCGAGCACGTCGGGGAAGCGCTCGGCGGCGATCAAGCACTCGATGGCATCGACATACCAACGCTCTGCCGCCTCGAGTTCGCCAGTGGCCCAGTGCGCCAGTCCCAGGAGCGCGGTTGCACTGCCTTGGCCGAGGTGATCGGTGGGGTCGGCCAGATCGAGCGCACGGGTGGCGTGGGCGATTGTGCCGCCGATGTCGCCGCTCAGCAGAGCGAGCGCGGCCCGATACATCGAGAGCCGCGCCGGGAGCCGGTGGAACTCGGCGACGTCAAAGACGATCGGCGGCGGGATCGAGCTCTCCAGCGACGACTCCACGAGCCGGAGCAGTGGCTCGACGCCGGTGGGGTCGCCGGTGGCCATCCGCGCCCCTACCAGGGTGATGGCCAGCACAGGCCTGTTGCGGAAGACGTCGTCGGGCAACGCTTCGAGCCACCGACGGGCGGTGACCTCCTGGCGGCGCTGGCTCATCTCGGGCGCGGCGAGCTCGATGAGCTGCCCGGCTCGCTCGAAGTGCTCGCCGGCCATGGCGTGCGTGATGGCCTCGAGGTGGTCGCCGCTCTTGTCGTACCAGTCGCTTGCGCGCCGGTGGAGCTCGGAGACCTGGTCAGGGTCCTCGTCGAGCAGGTGGGCCCGGAGCACATCGCCGAACAGGTGGTGGTAGCGGTACCAGGTACGGCGGTCGTCGAGCGGGACGAGGAAGAGGTTGGCCCGTTCGAGTTGCTCGAGGGTGGCGCGGCTGCCGTGCCGGCCCGTGACGGCATCGCAGAGCGGCCCGGTGAGGCGGCTGAGGATGCAGGTCTCGAGCAGGAAGCTGCGCACAGCGGTGCTCTGGCGGTCGAGCACCTCCCCCACCAGGTAGTCGAGGATGAAACGGTCGTCGCCGGCGAACGCAGCGATGAAGCCGGCGACGTCGTCTCGGCCCTGCATCGAGAGCGCAGCGAGTTGCAGGGCGGCGATCCATCCCTCGGTGCGGGCTTCGAGCAGTTCGATATCCGCCGCTGCGAGCGTCAGATCCATCGCGTCGTTGAGGTATGCCGCGGCTTCGTCGCCGGTGAAGCGGAGGTCGGCGGCCCGGACCTCCAAGAGGTCGCCTCCCGCCCGCAACGCCGCCAACGGCAGCGGAGGGTCGGCGCGGCTGGCGATCACGAGGTGCACGTGCGGCGGGAGGTGTGCGAGCAGGAGGGCGACCGCTTCGTGGATCTCCGGTGCGTCGATGACGTGATAGTCGTCGAGCACCAGCACGACGTCATGGTCGACGGCGTGCAGGTCGTTGAGCAACGTTGCGACGATGGCGTCGACGGACGGGTGAGGCGCTTCCAGGAGCGATCGTGCGGTCGCGCCGACGTCGGGGTTGGCGGACTGGAGTGCCGCCACGACGTAGGCCCAGAACAGCACTGGATCGTTGTCTCGGTGATCCAGCGACAGCCACGCTGTCCCACGTCCATCCGCGAAGCATTCGGCAACGAGGGTGGTCTTGCCGAACCCGGCAGCGGCAGACACGAGCGTCAGCGCCGGCTGATCACGTCGATCGAGCCGGTCACGTAGCCGCGGTCGGGTCATGAGTCCACGGCGTCGAGGAGCATGCAGCTTCGTCTCGAGAAGGAGAACTGTCGGTTCGGCCATGCCGGTCGCCGTCAACCGAGCCCAAGTGCCATTTCACAGGAACGGTAGTTCACGTCGACGAGTCGAACTCTCCTGAGACTGGCTGAGCTTCGCGCCCTTCGCCTCGTTCGACGCGCTGATCATCCAGCAGTACAAGGACTTCGGCGCGGAGCCGCTCCCGCCGGCGATCGTCGCCCAGTACCGCGCCCTTCATGCTCGACGGCGAGTGGACGCCCGAGCGCCTCGTGATGGGCCTCGCGCACGGGTTCAACTATTCGCACCTGCGGGCGCCTCTCGTGCGTCTCTACTGGGCGTTCTTCCTGCGCGTGCCGGACCTGGGCGGCATGGACTACTGGCTCGGCCGGCTCAGCGCCGGGACGTCGCTGCCTGGGATCGCCTCCGAGCTCGCCAAGTCCCCCGAGTTCCAGAGCACCTACGGCTCGCTGTCGAACAAGGCGTTCGTCAAGCTCGTCTACAAGAACGTGCTCGCTCGCGACGCCGACCCCGCCGGGCTGGCCTTCTGGACAAGCAGCTCGACCAGCACACGAAGACCCGCGGCGACGTGATGACCGGCTTCTCCGAGTCCAACGAGGCCAAGCACCTGCTGGCGCCACAGGCCGACACCGTCCTGCTCTGGCTGGCGATGTTCCGCAAGATGCCGAGCAAGGGCACGTTCGCGTTCGCCGTGGGCTACCTGGCGACCATGCCGCCCGAGGGCCTCGTCGACCTCATCTTCACGCAGGCCGACTACGCGGCCCGCGTCTGAGCTCCGTCCGGCGGCAAGACGCTCCTCCACCTCATCTCCCTGCTGGCCGCTGATCCCCGCTACGCGACGCGCGTCGGCTGAGATCGTCCGACTGGCCGTCTGGCTCTTCGAGCGGGGCCGCAACCTGAAGCTGACCACCCTGGCCGATGCCGGACCGCGTGACGCACCAGTCCCAGAGGCGAGCCCGCTCGGCGGGGGAGTCGGAGCGGCGGGTGGAGCCGAGCTTGTGGATCGCGCGGGCGTGGCGGTCGAGCCAGAAGGTGCCGGTCGTCGTGGCGGGCTCACCGTCGTCGGACGCGAGCCAGGCGATCGTGTCGGCGCCCTGCGCCGGTGGACGCAGCAGCGGACCGAGCACCCTGCGGAACCGCGGCAGCGCGGCGGCCACGCCCGGGGTGTCGGCCCAACCGGGGTGCATGGCGTGGAACACGACGTCCGAGCCCGAGACGCGCCCGGCCCACACCTCGTTCAGGGTCACCTGTGCCCGCTTGGCCCGCGCGTACTGGACGCTGCCGCGGTAGTCCTCGCCCATCTCGAGCCGGTCGACGCTGACGCGCTCGGTGTACATGCCGCCGGAGGACACGGTGATCACCCGCCCCGGGGCGGCGGCCCGCAGGCGGTCGAGGAGCAGCAACGTGAGCAGGAACGGACCCACGACCTGCGACGCCACCGTCGCCTCGGTCCCATCGGCGGTCTCGCGGCGCAGCGCGGTGAGCGCGCCGGCGTTGTGCACGAGGGCGTGGACCGCGTCCGTGGTGGCGACGATCTCGGCGGCCGCGGCGCGCACGGCCATCAGGTCGGAGAGGTCGGCGACCACGACCGTGTGGTTCCGGTCGCCCTTCGCCGGCGGCAGCTCGGCGCGGGTGAGCTCGGTGCGTTCGCGGTCCCGCCCCACCAGCACCAGCCGCGCGCCGCAGCGCGCCAGCTGGTGGGCGGCGGCCAAGCCCAGGCCGGAGGTCGGGCCGGTGAGCACGATGGTCCGGCCCCGGAGGTCGTAGCCGTCGAGCGGCGCCCACGCGAACAGCCGCGACCGCACGTCGTACCCGACCCGGGTGAAGCTCGGCACGACCGGCGCTTCGAGCACGCGATCGACGATCTCGGCGAACCGCGCCGGATGGTGCTCGTCGTGCGGGTGCCTGCTCACACGACCACGCCCGTCGCTGCCGCGCTCACCGTGCGGTCGGCGCACCTGGGTGCGAGGGCGGCGGCCGCAGCATCGGCCGCCGATTCGGTGCCGGTCCCCGGCCGGGCCCGATGGTCGGCAAGGTGCGTTCGGGCCGGCACGAAGAGGTAGTGGCTGATGCCGAAGTCTTGGCCGGCGCGGTAGCCCCACAGGCGAGAGCAGCCCATGAAGAACGCCTTCCAGCGGCGGAACCAGACCCGCGCCTGGCGGGGGCCCACATCGGCGGCGAGCGCGGCCAGCACGCCGCCACGGTGGGCCTCGAGGTTGTCGATCCAGGCCTCCGCCGTGCGCTCGTAGTGGGTGCCGTCGAGCTGCCAGTGGTCCACGCACGTCAGATCGGACTGCAGGTGCAGGAACAGGTCATCGGTCGGCATCAGCCCGCCCGAGAAGAAGTAGCGGCCCATCCAGTCGCGGGGGTCGTCGGCGTCGTACCGGAAGCACACGTCGCGCCCGGTGAAGATGTGGGTGAAGAACCGGCCGTCGTCGGCCAGCCAGTGGGCGACGCGGGCGAAGAGCCGCTCGTGGTTGCGCACGTGCTCGAGCATCTCGATCGACACGACCCGATCGAACGCCTCCTCCTGACCGTGGTCGGCGGGGTCGAAGTCGGCGATGTCAGCGGTGATGATCGACACGTTGCTGAGCCCCCGCTCGGCGGCCCGAGCGAGGACGAAATCGCGCTGCGAGCGGGAGTTCGAGACGCCCACGATCTCGCTGCGGGGGTAGCGCTCGGCGGCCCAGAGCGTGAACGAGCCCCAGCCGCAGCCCATCTCCAGCACCCGCTGGCCATCGGCCAGCTCGGCCCGTTGGCCGTACAGCTCAAGCATCGCCTCCTCGGCCGCGCCCAGCGTCGTGACGCCCTCGGGCCAGTAGCTGGACGAGTACTTGAGCCGCGGGCCGAGCACGAGGCTGAAGAACGCGCTCGGCACCTCGTAGTGCTGCGCGTTGGCCTCGGCCGTGTGGGTGGTCACGGCGGACGTGCGCAGCTCGCCGCGCAGCCGGCGCATGCGCTCGCTGCGCTCGTCGAGGGTGCCCCGCCGCTCGACGTTCAGCCGGTTCCGGGTGCGCAGCGTGCACACGGCCCGCAGCAGCGCATCGGGCACCAGGCCCCAGTCGAGCAGCCGAAACCCGATGGGCGTGGCCAGCGGCGCGGGTGCCGCGGTGGTGGCCGGGGTGCTCGTGGCCGGAGCGGTCATGGCCGCACCTGCAGGGAGGACGGCTTCCAGGCCGGCTTGGCCAGCACGCACTCGATCAGCGAGACGTAGCGCTCGCGGTAGGCGGCCTCGCAGTAGCTGAGGTAGAAGGCCCACAGCCGCAGGAAGGCCTCGCCATAGCCGAGCGCGCGGGCCTCGTCGGCGTGGTCGTCGAGGTTCTGGTGCCACCGGGCGAGGGTCTCGGCGTAGTGGCGGGGGAACTCGTCGAGCTGGGTCATCGTGAGGTCGCTGCCCTTCGCGCTGGCCCGGTTGATGGCCTCGACCGAGGGCAGGCAGGCGCCGGGGAACACGAAGCGCTTGATGAAGTCCTCGCTGGTCTTGGCCCGCTCGAAGCGTCCGTCGGGCACGGTGATGGCCTGCAGGGCCATGCGTCCGTCGGCCCTCAGCAGCCGCGCACAGGTGGCGAAGTAGGCCTCGTGGTCGCGCCAGTCCACGGCCTCGATCATCTCGACGGAGACGAGCTTGTCGTACGTGCCGCGCAGGTCGCGGTAGTCGCTCAGCAGTACCTCGACCCGATCCCCGAGCCCGAGGCGGTCGACGAGGTCCACGGCGTAGCGGTGCTGCTCGTCGGAGATGGTGGTCGTCGTGACCCGCGCGCCGTAGTGCATGGCGGCGTGCACGGCGAGGCCGCCCCAGCCGGTGCCGATCTCCAGCAGGTGGTCGTCGGGCCCGAGGTCGAGCAGCTGGCAGAGCCGGTCGAGCTTGCGCCGCTGCGCGGTCTCGAGGCCGACGTCCGCGCCCTCGAACAGGGCGCACGAGTAGGACATGGTCGGGTCGAGGAACAGCTGGAAGAAGTCGTTGCCGAGGTCGTAGTGGGCCTGGATGTTGCGCCGGTCGCGGGCCTTGTCGGGCCGGCGCAGCCGGCGGGCGGCGTCGGCCGCGGGGGCGGTGACGGCGTCCCAGCGCGAGCGCAGCCGGTCGAGCCCGGAGATGTTGCGGATGCAGAGCTGGACGAAGGCGGTCAGCCCATCGGTCTCCCACCAGCCGTCGAAGTAGCTCTCACCCATGCCCGACGACCCCTTCGTGACGACCTCGCGCCACACGGCCAGGGTGCGGAGGCGCACGGTGACCTCGAGGTCGTCAACGCCCGCCACCCGCCCGTACACGAGCGTCGTGCCGTCGGGCTCGACGATCGTCAGTCGGCCACCGACGAGGCCGTCGAGGATCGATCGCAGCAGCCGGCGCGCCGCGCGATCGGCCAGCGTCGCCTTCGGCGGGATCGGCCGCACGGCGATCGGCCGGATCGACCCCGCGGGTCCACCGGCCTCGGGGCGGCCGATCACGGTCGGCGCCGGTGGTGCCGCGGCGAGGCGCGTGTCGGGGGTGAGGGTCGAGGTCATGAGGTGCTCCTGTGGGCCGCCGGGCAGCCCGACGAGGCGGCGACAGCGGTCGGTGACGGGTACGTGGCGGGGTGGCGGCGGAAGGGCGCGCCCTTGAGGCGGAGGCGCAGGGCCTGCCAGTAGATGCCGGCCGACACGCGGTGGCCCCAGAGCAGGTGGTGGCGCATCACGTGGCCCATGGTCCGGCGATCGAGCGGTCGCCGGTGCAGCCGCAGGTCGGCTTCGAACAGCAGCTCGTCGCCGCGGAGGTCGTCCATGCGGATCCGCAGGTCGTCGCCACCAGGCAGGCTCAGGACCAGCCGGTGGTCGAGGTCGAGGTCCATGAAGGGCGACACGTGGAGCGCCTTCGGGAACCGCACGGTCGCCGTGGCCAGCCCCTCGGCGTCGTCGGTCCCACCGACCGGGTCGGACCAGTCGAGGCGCAGGACATACGCGTGGCGCTCGTGCCACGGCGTGTTGGTGACCTCGGCGAGCAGCGTCTCGGGGCGCCGCCCGGTCGGGTCGAACGCGAAGTAGAACGCGATCGGGTTGAACGCCCACCCGAACGCCCGTAGCTGGGCCAACATCCGGATCGGACCGGTGGGCCGGACGCCGGTGCGGGCGGCAATCGTGTCGCGCACCGCACGGTCGAGCGGCTGGCCGGGGTCGCCGTGGTAGTCGGCGCGGCGGAAGCGCACCGGCGCCCAGTGCCGGGCCGACCAGCCCGTGTGCGCGTCGAGCGCGCCGGGCAGCTCGGCGAGGTCGAGGTAGGCCATGATCACGCGGGTGCGAAAGGCATGCACCACCGGTGTCAGCCGCCGGTGCCCGAGCTCACCCTCGTACAAGGCGCTCACGAGCGACGTCGCCCGTGCGGCCGGGCGCCGCGGGGGGTGGGCGATGTTCATCGTCCGGCCCCGATCAGGTGCGCGACGTCGACACCCGAGCGGGCCCCGTCCTCGTGGAACCCGTAGCCCCAGTACGCGCCGCACCAGAACAGTCCCCCGCGGCCCTGCAGCTCGTGGCGGCGTCGCTGTGCTCGTACCGCGTCCTCGTCGAACACCGGGTGGGCGTAGTCGAACCGGGCCAGGATCGACGCGGGGTCGATGTCGTCGTGGCGGTTGAGGGTGACGCACAGCTCGTGGCGGCTGACCAGCGCCTGCAGCCGGTTCATGTGGTACGTCATCGTCACCGCCGACTGGGGGGCCGGGCGCACCTGCACGTTCCAGCTGGCCCAGGTCCGCTCGAGGCGGGGGAGCATGCGGCGGTCGGTGTGGAGCGTTGCCACGTTGGGCTGGTAGCGGATGGCGCCGATCACGTCGCGCTCGAGGCGGTCGGCGTCCGCGAGCAGGTCGAGGGCCTGGTCGCTGTGCAGCGCCATCACCACCCGGTCGAACGTCTCGATCCCGCCCGCATGGACAACATCGATGCCACCGCCGTGACGCTGCACCTTGTCGACGGCGGTGCCCGTGCGGATGCGGTCGGCGAAGCCGGCGGTCAGCGCATCGACGTAGCTGCGGGAGCCACCGGTGATCGTGCGCCACGCCGGCTGGTCGCCGAGCGAGAGCATGCCGTGGTTCTGCAGGAAGCGGCACATCGTGACCACCGGGAACGCGGCGATCGTGCTCGGGTCGGCCGACCAGATGGCCGCCGCCAGAGGGGTCAGGTAGCCGGCGAGGAACCGCCGGGAGAAGTGGTGCCGGGCTAGGAAATGGCCCACCGGCTCGGGGCGGTCGCCGGTGGCCGGCGCCGCGAGCAGCCTCGTCCCCAGCCGGTTCCAGCGCAGGATCTCGGCGACCATCGAGACGAAGCCGGGACGCAGCGCGTTGCGCCGGTCGGCGAACAGGCGGCGCCGGTTCGTGCCCCACTCGAGCCCGCTCCGCTCGTCCTGCACGGCCAGCGACATGTCGCTGGGCTGGGTCGCGACGCCCAGGTCCGCCAGCAGGCGGCTGAACACCGGATAGTTGCGGTCGTTGTAGACGATGAACCCGGTGTCGACGTGGTGGGTCTCGTCGGCGAGGTCGACCCGCACGGTGTTCGCGTGACCCCCGACGCGGTCGTCAGCCTCGAACACCGTGAGCTCGTGCTCCGGGTGCGTCGCCTGCAGCTCGTGGGCGCAGACCAACCCCGAGACTCCTGAACCGATGATGGCGATGCGCAACGGACGTCTCCAGCAGCCGAACGAGGTCAAGGAGTGTTCGGTGGAACCAGCTCCGCCGGATGACCGGGCGCAGGACGGGGCCGCGCCGTAGGATCGCCAAACGATGTGGACGTGACCATCCGCGTGTTCCTCTTGGATGACCATGAGCTGGTTCGGCGTGGGGTGCGCGAGCTCGTCACGTCCGAGGACGACATCGTGGTGGTCGGTGAGGCGTCCACGGGTGAAGAAGCACTGCGCCGGATCCCGGCGACGCAGCCCGACGTCGCCGTGCTGGACGTGCGCCTGGTCGATGACCCCAGCGGCATGACCGGAGTCGAGGTCTGTCGCGAGGTCCGCTCCTCGCACCCCGAGGTCGCGTGCTTGATGTTGACGAGCTTCGCCGACGACGAGGCGCTGTTCTCGTCGATCATGGCCGGCGCGGCCGGTTACGTCCTCAAGCAGATCCGCGGTTCGGACCTCGTCGATGCGATCCGGCGGGTCGCCGCGGGCGAGAGCCTGCTGGACCCCGCGGCAACCGCGCGGGTCCTCGATCGGCTCCGCTCGCCGGCCGAAGATCCGTTGGCGGTGCTCAGCCCGCAGCAGCGGCGGATCCTCGACCTGATCACCGAGGGCATGACCAACCGCCAGATCGGCGAGGAGATGTTCCTGGCCGAGAAGACGGTGAAGAACTACGTGAGCCAGCTCTTGGCCAAGCTCGGCATGCAACGCCGGACCGAGGCCGCGGCCTACGGGGCGACGCTGGCCGAGCGTCGGCGGAGCGAGCCATGAGCCCACTGCACGAGATCGACGACCCGGCGCGCCTACGCACGCTGATCGCTGCCGTCCAGGCGGTCGGCTCGGATCTCGACCTCCCCACCGTCTTGCGCCACATCGTCGAGTCGGCGGTCGTGCTGGTCGATGCCCGCTACGGCGCGCTGGGCGTGCTCGACGCGTCGGGGGCGGGGCTCTCGGAGTTCATCAACGTGGGCATGGACCCCACCGAGGTCGCCGCCATCGGCCACCTGCCGGAGGGCCACGGCATCTTGGGGCTGCTCATCGTCGAACCCGAGCCGCTGCGCCTCGCCGTGCTCGGCGATCATCCCGACAGCTTCGGGTTCCCCGACCACCACCCGCCGATGGGCTCGTTCCTCGGCGTGCCGATCCGGGTGCGGGGCCAGGTGTTCGGCAACCTCTACCTGACCGACAAGCAGGGCGCCGACGAGTTCTCCGAGGAGGACGAGATCTTGGCCGTCGCCCTCGCCGTGGCTGCCGGAGTCGCCATCGAGAAGTCGCGCCTGCTCGACCGGGTCCAGGAGCTGTCGCTCGTGGCCGATCGTGAGCGCATCGCGGCCGACCTGCACGACACCGTGATCCAGCGGCTGTTCGCTACCGGCCTCGGCCTCCAGGGCGCGGTGCGAGCCATCGACGATGCTGGGGCGGCGGCGCGGGTCCAGGAAGCGGTGGACGCGCTCGACGAGACGATCCGCCAGATCCGCTCCACGATCTTCGCGCTGCAGGCCCCGCGGGCCGCCGGCCGCGGCCTGCGCGACGAGATCCTCACCCTGGTCACCGAGGCCTCCGCCAGCCTGGGGTTCGAGCCGGGGGTGCGCTTCGACGGATTGATCGATCACGGCGTCGATGCGTCGACCCGTGTGCAGCTGTTGGCGGTGCTGCGGGAGGCCCTGTCGAACGTGGTCCGCCACGCGGGCGCATCGACGGTGACGGTGAGCGTCGAGGTCACGGTGCACGAGCTGTTGGCCACGGTCGTCGACGACGGCGTCGGCATCGGCACCGGAGAACGCCCGGGCGGCAACGGCATGGCCAGCTTGCGCCACCGGGCCGAAGCGCTGGGCGGGACCCTCGAGCTCGCGGCGGGAGCGGACGGCCGGGGCACCAGCGTGCGCTGGCGGGTTTCCATCCAGTCCGGCCGCTAGCTCGGCCGGTCGTCGTTGGCCTGCCAGCCGGAGACCACCGCCGACGAGAGTCGGAACCCCGGCCGCGGCGACGGGCCACCCAGGGATGACGCCACCCCGGTGACGTGAACGTCCCACGCCGGGCGCACGCCGCCCCCCGCGTGGCCGGTCCCAAAGGCCACGACCGATCCGGCGACGGCACGGGAGATCGCCTCGTCCACGCCCAGGGTGAACACGACGTCCTCGCCGACCATCTCGAACTGGACCGGGACGCTGATCGGGAGCGCCCTCGTGGAAGCCGCCACCCGGCCGTGACCGCCAGGAGCGAGCAGGGCCAGACAGGCTCGGCGGCCGAGCGCCGTCCGCGTGTCCACGTCGTCGGTGGTCGCCGGGTTCGTCGGGGTGCGCTTGGCCGTCATGGTGACCTCGCTGGTTCGTTCATCGGGGGACCGCATGCAGAGGAAGGCCTCGCACCGCACGGTCCGATCAGTGGCAGCCGCTCGACCACCGACCGCACGTCGACGCGCTCGGCGTCGACGTGCGCTTGGCGGCGGTCATGGGGTGATGATCACCTTGAGGGCGCCGGTGTCGGCGGCGCGGGCGAAGGTGTCGTAGGCGTCGACCATGTCGGCCATGGCGAAGTGGTGGGTGATGAACCTGCTGAGGTCGAGCTGGTGGCCGATCAGCCGCAGCAGGGTGGGCGTCGACGAGGTGTCGACGAGGCCCGTGGTGATGGTGACGTCGCGGGTCCACAGCGTCTCGAGGTGCAGCGTGGCCGGCTCGCCGTGGACGCCGATGTTGGCCACGTGTCCGCCGGGGCGGATGAGCGTGGTGGCCAGCTCGAAGGTGGCGGGGACGCCGACCGCTTCGATGGCGACGTCGGCACCGAGGCCGCCAGTGAGCTCGCGGATGACCTCGAGCGGGTCTTGGCGGCCGTTGTTGACGGTGATGTCGGCGCCGAACTGCTTGGCGGCGTCGAGGCGGCTGTCGGCCAGGTCGATGGCGACGATGTGGCTGGGGCTGAACAGCTGGGCGCCCATGATGGCCGAGAGGCCGATGGGGCCGGCGCCGACCACGGCGACGACGTCGCCGGGTTGCACGCCACCGTTGAGCACGCCGACCTCGTAGCCGGTGGGGCCGATGTCGGCCAGCATCAGCACGTCCTCGTCGGCCACGCCGGCGGGCACCGGATAGGTGGAGGTGTCGGCGAACGGCACCCGCACGTACTCGGCTTGGGTGCCGTCGATGTTGTGGCCGAGGATCCAGCCACCGCCGCCGGTGCACTGCCCGTAGCGGGCTTCGCGGCAGAACCGGCAGGTCCCGCAGGCGGTGATGCACGACACCAGCACCCGGTCACCGA
>JAODBM010000208.1 GCA_025463985.1 Acidimicrobiales bacterium | reverse complement strand
ACCGCGCCGGCGTCGGCGAGGCCGAGCCGGACGAGGCCGCGCTCGGTCTTGTGGGCGATGCTGTCGCCGCACAGCTTCGCCACCACCGGGTAGCCCAGCGCATCAGCGGCCGCGACCGCGTCGTCGGGCGTCGCCGCGAGCCGCTCGGGCGCGATGGGCACCCCGTGGCCGGCGAGCAGGGTCTTGGAGTCGGCTTCGGAGAGCGTCCGCGTGGTGGGCACGGCGGCGGAGCCTAGCTACGGAGCGGTCGGGGCCAGAGCGACGTGGAAGAGCGACCGGATGTGCTGGAGCCGGGCGTCGAGCGCCTCCTTGCTCATCGGGTCGCGGCCGAGGAGCCCCTCGAGGAAGGGGGCGTCGCTGAAGTAGCCGAAGATCGCGTCGTATCCGGTGATGAGGAGCTGCTCGACGTCGACGCGCCGGAACCGGCCGGCGTCCATCTCGGCCTCGAACCAGCCCAGGGCCCGCTTGAGGAACGGCTGGAGTGCGGCGCCGAGGTCGATGCCGAGGTGGTTGCCGCCGTCGAGGGCCTCGCGGCGGATGATGCGGACGAACTCGGGGTTCGCCTGGAAGAACTGGAAGCCGGCCGCGATGACCTCGTCGACCTTGCGGAACCCGACCGAGTCGGGGCGCCCGACCGCGGCGTCCACGCGGGCTGACCACTCGTCGAGGCTCCAGCGGAACACCTCGACGTAGACGGCCTCCTTGGACGGGAAGTGGTGCAGGAGGCTCGGCCGGCGGATGCCCACGGCCTCCGCGATCTCGTTCAGGGAGGTCCCGTCGTACCCGTGCTCCGCGAAGCAGCGGCGAGCCTCGACGAGGATCGCCTGGCGCGTGGAGAGCACCGGTACGGGGGTGGCCATCAGCCGCAGGCTACCGGCCGGACCACCCACACCTTTCGGGTCGGAGTTGTGAGCGACGCCGAGTACGGTCGCCGCATGGACGTCGTCGCCGCTGTGTTCATCGAGAACATCGAGCTCCGCCAGGCTCCTGGACCCGCCACCCGCATCGACCTGACCGGGGTGCACTTCTCGCTCGCGGCGCCCTCACCAGCGCCGGTCACCGTCGAGCCGCACCTGGTCGTCCTCGTGCGCTGTCGGCCCGACGAGCCCGGCACCGGGGCCCTCGAGACCGTGTACGAGCGCGACGGCGAGCAGATCGCGCGGAACGTGCAGCCGCTCACCGTCGAGCCCGGCAAGTTCGCCTACCGCCTGGTGCGGGCCGAGCTCGAGTTCCCCGACTACGGCACCGTCGAGGCCCACGTGCGCATCGACCAGGGCGTGGTCACCCCCGTCCCGTTCACCCTCCTCCCGCCGGCCGACTGACTCCGAGGCGCCCCATGCCGTTCGCCAGCTCGCTGTCCGAGCATCCGCTCGCCACCCACGCCACCGGTGAGGTCGTGGGTCAGATCCTCGAGCAGCTCGGCCCGCAGCCGGACGTGGCGCTCCTGTTCGTGACCGGCCCGTTCGCGGGCGCGATGGACGACATCGCCGGAGCGGTGCGTGCCACCCTGCAGCCCGGTGCGCTCGTGGGCGCGACGGCGGTCTCCGTGCTCGGCGGCGACCACGAGGTCGAGGAGTCGGCCGCGATCAGCCTGTTCGCCGGTCGCTTCCCGGCATCGGCCACGCGCCCCACCACGGTGCGCCTCACGGCCGAACGCGAGGGCGACGGCTGGCGGATCCGCGGCACGGGCGATCTCCAGGGCGACGGCGCCACGCTCGTGCTCCTGGCCGATCCGTTCACGTTCCCCGTCGACGCGCTGCTCGACGAGCTCGGCTCGACCTCGCCGGGGCTCCAGATCGTGGGCGGCCTCGCCTCGGCCGCCGGCGGGCCCGGCGGCAACCGGCTCGTGGCCGACGACCTGGTCGCGAGCGACGGCGCGGTCGGCCTCCTCCTGCCACCCGGCATCGGCGCGCAGGCCGTCGTGTCGCAGGGCTGCCGGCCGCTCGGCGACCCGCTCGTCGTCACCAAGTCCGAGCGCCACATGATCTACGAGATCGCCGGGCGGCCGGCGCTCGACCGGCTGCTGAGCCTGGCCGAGGCCTTGTCGGCGGAGGACCGGGCCTTGCTGGCCCAGGGGCCGCACATGGGCGTGGTGGTCGACGAGCGCAAGGCCACCTTCGAGCGCGGCGACTTCCTCGTGCGCAACATCACAGGCGCCGACCGCGAGGTCCGGGCTATCGCCGTGGGGGGCGAGGTCGAGGTCGGCACCACCGTCCAGTTCCACGTGCGCGACGCCGACACGGCCGACGAGGACCTCCGCTCCCTGCTGGCCGGCTCGGGCGGCGACGCCGCGCTGGTGTTCACCTGCAACGGCCGCGGCACCCGGCTCTTCGGGCAACCCGATCACGACGCGGGGCTGGTGAGCGCCCACCTCGACGGTGGCCCCGTCGCCGGCATGTTCTGTGCCGGCGAGATCGGCCCTGTCGGCGGCCGCCCGTTCCTGCACGGCTTCACCGCGTCCATCCTCCTGCTCGAGGGCTGACGGTCAGGTCGGGTCGAGGCAGATCGTCTGCAGCTCGAGGTACGCCTGGAGGCCCTCGGGCCCGAGCTCGCGTCCGAGGCCGGACTGCTTGAAGCCGCCGAAGGGAGCGCCGAAGGCGAGCGTGAAGTGGTTGATCGACATCGTGCCGGTGGCGATCCGGCGGCCGATGTCGGTGCACTGGGCGGCGTCGGCGCCCCACACCGAGCCCGACAGCCCGTAGTCGGAGTCGTTGGCGATCGCGACCGCCTGATCGACGTCCGTGTACGGGATCACCGCCACGACCGGGCCGAAGATCTCCTCCCGGGCGATCTTCATGTCGTTGTGCACATCGGCGAACACGGTCGGCTCGACAAACCAGCCGGTGTCGGAGGCCGGCCGACCGCCGCCGGTGGTGATGCGCGCGCCCTCGGCCGTGCCCGCGGCGATGTAGCCCTCGACCCGGTCGCGCTGGCGGGCGGCGACGAGCGGCCCGATCTGGGTGGCCGGGTCCATCGGGTCGCCGACCTGCAGGGCAGCCATCGCCTCGCTGAGCGCGTCGACCACCTCGGTGTAGCGCGACTGGGGGGCGAGGATGCGGGTCTGCGCGACGCAGGCCTGGCCGTTGTTCATGACCGACGCATCGAGCAGTTGCGGGACGACGGCGGCGAGATCGATGTCGTCGAGCAGGATGGCGGCCGACTTGCCGCCCAGCTCGAGCGTGCAGGGGCGCAGCAGCCCACCACAGAGCTCGCCGATGCGTCGTCCGGCGATCGTGCTGCCGGTGAAGGCCACCTTGTCGACCCCGGGATGGGTCACGAGGTGCTCGCCGACCTCGCGGCCGGCGGGCACGACGTTCAGGACGCCCGGCGGGAGGCCGGCCTCCTGCAGGACCTCGGCCAGCACGTAGGCGTCGAGCGGGGTCTCCGGCGCGGGCTTGAGGACGATCGTGCAGCCGGCGACCAGGCCCGGCGCGACCTTCAGCATGCTGACGAACAGCGGCACGTTCCACGGCACGATCGCCGCGGCCACCCC
Source organism: Acidimicrobiales bacterium (assembly GCA_025463985.1). Lineage (GTDB taxonomy): Bacteria > Actinomycetota > Acidimicrobiia > Acidimicrobiales > Iamiaceae > JAODBM01. The sequence continues at coordinate 24,709 of JAODBM010000208.1, read as the reverse complement.
GACGGGCTGGCGGCGCACCAGCACGTCACCGAACATGCCGGGCCGGGTCTCCTCGAACACGAAGTCGGGGGCCAGGCCGGCGTAGAAGTCGGCGACCATCGTGGCGGCGAACACCTGGCCCATGAGCGACCACGAGACCGGCGAGCCCATCTGGCCGGTGATCAGCTCGGCCAGCTCTTGGCTGCGGCCCTGCAGCGCGGCCGACATCTTGGCGAGGATCTCGCCCCGCTCGGCCGGGGTCATCCGGGGCCAGGGCCCGTGGTCGAAGGCCTGACGCGCCGCGGCCACCGCGGCATCGATGTCGGCGCTGGTGCCCTCGGGCACGCGCCCGAACACCTGCTCGGTGAACGGGTTGATCACGTCGATCGTGGCGGTGCCGGCGGGCGCCACCCAATCGCCACCGATGAACAGGCGGTCGTGCACGATCATCTCGAACCCCTTCGGAGACTGACCCGGATCGCGAGGAGCGTAGCCCGCACCTGACGCTCCATCAGGAACGCTGACGTGGGCGTCACGAGGCTCAACCCGGTGCGATCGGCTCGTTGCAGGGACCGCCCGGCGGCGAGGCCGCCGCAGCCGGGTCGATAGGGTGGCGGTGATGACTGACGACGTCGAGCAGCTCGCCATCAACACGATTCGCGGGCTCGCGATGGACATGCCGCAGGCGGCCAACTCGGGCCATCCCGGCACGGCCATGGCGCTGGCGCCGCTGGCCCACGTGCTGTGGACCCGCATCATGCGCTACGACCCCAAGCACCCGGATTGGCCCGACCGCGATCGGTTCATCCTCTCGGCCGGCCACGCGTCGGTGCTGCTCTACTCGATGCTGCACCTCACCGGCTACGACCTGTCGCTCGACGACCTCCGGGCCTTCCGCCAGTGGGGGTCGAAGACGCCCGGCCACCCCGAGGTCCACCACACCCCGGGGGTCGAGGTCACCACCGGGCCACTGGGCCAGGGCATGGGCAACGGGGTCGGGTTCGGCATCGCCGAGCGCTGGCTGCGGGCCCGGTTCGGGGCCGAGCTGTGCGACCACCACACGTTCGTCATCTGCTCGGACGGCGACCTCGAGGAGGGCGTCAGCCACGAGGCCGCGTCGCTGGCCGGCCACCTGGGGCTGGGCCGCCTGGTCTACGTCTACGACGACAACCACATCTCGATCGACGGGCCCACCGAGCTCGCCCTCAGCGACGATGCGGTGAAGCGGTTCGAGGCCTACGGCTGGGACGTCGACGACGTCGGCGAGGTGGCCAACGACTGCGACGTGCTCGAAGCGGCGATCCGCCGGGCCATGGGCGTGGAAGACAAGCCGTCGCTGATCGTGCTGCGCAGCCACATCGGCTACCCGTCGCCCAAGTTCACCGACAGCGACAAGGCGCACGGCAACCCCCTGGGCACCGACGAGGTCCGCATCACCAAGGAGATCCTCGGCCTGCCGCCGGACGAGACGTTCCACGTCCCGCCCGAGGCGCTCGAGCTGTACCGCGAGGCCGGCCGCCGCGGTGCGGGTGAGCGCGAGGCCTGGGAGGCCCGGCTGGCGTCGTGGGACGGCGATCGCGAGGCTTACGAGGCCTGCATCGAGCGGCGCGGGCTGCCGGGGTGGGAGTCGAAGCTCCCCACGTGGACCGCGGGCGAGAAGGTCGCCACCCGCAACGCGAGCGGCGCGTGCCTCAACGCGCTGATCGACGTGGTGCCCGGGCTCATCGCCGGCGCGGCCGACCTCACCGGCAACACCGGCACCCTCATCAAGGGCGCCCAGCCGCAGTCCCGCGACCACCCCGACGGCCGCCAGATCCACTACGGCATCCGCGAGCACGGCATGGGCGCCACCATGAACGGCATGGCCGGCCACGACGGTCTGATCCCCGTCGGCGGCACGTTCCTCGTCTTCAGCGACTACATGCGCGGCGCGGTGCGCCTGGCCGCCATCAGCGAGTACAAGGTCATCTTCTCGTGGACCCACGACTCGGTCGGGCTCGGCGAGGACGGCCCCACCCACCAGCCGATCGAGCACCTCGCGGCGCTGCGGGCGATGCCGGGCCTGCGCGTCGTGCGTCCCGCGGACGCGAACGAGTGCGCGATGGCCTGGAGAGACGCGCTCGCACACGACGGCCCCACCGCCCTCATCCTGAGCCGGCAGGACCTGCCGGTCCTCGAGGGCACCGCGGGCAACGAGGGGGTCCACCGCGGCGCCTACGTGCTGTCGACCACCGGCGACGGTGCCGAGCCGCCCGACCTCGCGCTGCTCGGCACCGGGAGCGAGGTCTCCGTCTGCGTGGACGCCGCCGAGCTGCTGGCGCTCGATGGCTACCGCGTCCGGGTCGTGTCGCTCCCCTGCTGGGAGGACTTCGACGCGCAGAGCGACGACTACAAGGAGGACGTGCTGCCGGCCTCGGTACCGACGCTCGCCGTCGAGGCGGCCACCTCCTTCGGCTGGGACCGCTGGGCCGACGACATGGTGTCGATCGAGCGCTTCGGCGCCTCGGCCCCCGGCGCGGTCGCTCTCGCCGAGCTCGGCTTCACGCCCGAGAACGTCGCCGAGCGGGCGCGCGCCCTGCTCGCCGAGACCTCCTGAACCCCCGAGAGGAAGCCCCGATGACCAAGCTTCAGGACCTCTACACCCAACATGGTCAGAGCCCGTGGCTCGACAACCTCAGGCGCGACTGGCTGCTCGACGGTGAGGTGCAGCGGTGGGTGGACCGCGGCGTGCGGGGCATCACGTCGAACCCGACGATCTTCCAGAAGGCCATGACGGCGGGTGACGCCTACGACGAGCAGTTCTCGCAGCTCATCGCGAAGGGCCGGTCGGTGGACGAGGCCTACTGGGAGATGGTGATCAGCGACATCGACGAGGCGCTGGCGATCCTGCGCCCCGTCTACGACGAGAGCCACGGCGAGGACGGCTACGTCTCGGTCGAGGTCGACCCCGGCCTCGCACGCGACACCGAGGGCACGGTGCAGGCCGCTCGCGACCTGCACGCCCGCATCGCGGCGCCGAACCTCTACGTGAAGATCCCCGGCACGGCCGAGGGCCTGCCCGCCATCCAGCAGACCATCGCGTCGGGCAAGAGCGTGAACGTCACGCTGCTGTTCAGCCGATCGCGCTACGAGGAGGTGATCGAGGCCTACCTGAGCGGGCTCGAAGCGTGCGAGGGCTCGCTCGAAGCCGTGTCGAGCGTGGCCTCGTTCTTCGTGAGCCGGGTCGACGTGGCCGTCGACAAGCTGCTCGACGAGATCGGCACCGACGAGGCCCGGCAGCTGCGGGGCAAGGCGGCGATCGCGAACGCGCAGCTCGCCTACGAGCTGTTCCTCGGACGCTTCTCGGGACCGCGCTGGGAGGCGCTCGTCGAGCGCGGGGCCCGCCTCCAGCGGCCGTTGTGGGCGTCGACGGGCACGAAGGACCCGAGCTACCCGAAGACCATGTACGTCGATGCGCTGATCGCGCCGAACACGGTCGACACGATGCCCGAGGACACGCTCGAGGCGTTCGAGCAGGAGGGCACGCTGGCCCGCACGGCCGACGCCGACCTCGACGGAGCGCGGCAGGTCGAGGCGGCCCTCGCAGGGCTCGGCATCGACCTCGACGACGTGACCCGGCGCCTCGAAGACGAGGGCGTGGCCGCGTTCCAGAAGTCGTTCGAGCAGCTGAGCGACTCACTCCAGGCCAAGGCCGCGACGCTCAGCGCGCGGAGCTGAGCGGACCCATGGCCCTGCCCGGCGAGCTGGTCGTCACCGACGACGTCCCCGGTGCGTTCGCGTCGCGGATGATCGAGGCCTACGGCGCCCGGCTCACCGACACGTTCTCGTTCGCGCTGTCGGGGGGTGACACGGCCCGGGCGTGCTACGAGCGGCTGGCCGACGAGTCGGCGAGCAAGGTCGACTGGTGGAAGGTCGACATCTACTGGACCGACGAGCGCTGCGTCCCGCACGACCACCCGGACTCCAACTACCGGCTCGCGCGCGAAGCGCTGCTCGATCGGGTCGGCGCCGCGAACGCCACCTACCTGATGCGCTGCAGCGAGGGCCCCGACCCCTATCAGCTCCGGGTCGGCGAGCTCGGCCGGTTCGACCTCGAGCACCTGGGCATGGGCGCCGACGGCCACACCGCGTCGCTGTTCCCGGGCTCACCCGCGCTCGAGGCCGATCCCGGCCGCCTGGTCGCGATGAACCACGATCCCTCGGGCCGCAACCCCTACGAGCGCATGACCCTCACGTTCGCCGGCATCGCTCGTGGGCGGCTCGCGCTCGTGACCGTGCGTGGCGAGGAGAAGGCGCCCGCCCTGGCCGCCATCGCCGGCGGTGCCGATCTGCCGGCCGCGCGCATCGCGGCCGAGCAGGTCGTCTGGCTGGTCGACCCGGCCGCGGCCTCGCAGCTCTAGCCACCCGCGGGGGCTTCGCCGAGCAGCGGGATCGGGTTGCCGCAACCCGCCGATAGTGTGCCGCCATGCGCGCAGACGAAGCCGGTGAGGCGTGGAACCTGCCCCTCGACGAGCTCATGGCCAGGGCCCGAGCACTGCGTGATGCCCACCACGGCACGCGCGTCACGTACTCGCCCAAGGTGTTCATCCCGCTGACGATGCTCTGCCGCGACAAGTGCGGCTATTGCACCTTCGCCCAGCCGCCGGCGCGGCTCGAGCAGCCCTACCTCGCACCCGAGCAGGTGCTGCGGATCGCCCGGAAGGGTGCCGAGGCCGGCTGCCACGAGGCGCTGTTCACGCTCGGCGAGCGGCCCGAGGACCGCTACCCGGTCGCGGCGGCCTGGCTGGCCGAGCACGGCTACGACTCCACGGTCGACTACCTCGTCGCCATGTGCCGCCTCGTGCTGGAGGAGACCGGCCTGCTCCCCCACGCCAACGCCGGCGCCATGCACCGCGACGAGCTCGCGAAGCTGCGGGCCGTCGCGGCGTCGCAGGGGATGATGCTGGAGACGCTCCGCGCCGACCTCGACTGCCACCGGGGCTCGCCCGACAAGGTGCCCGAGAGGCGCCTGGCCACGCTCGAGGCGGCCGGCGAGCTCGCCATCCCGTTCACCACCGGGATCCTCGTCGGCATCGGCGAGGACCGGGCCGACCGCATCGCCGCGCTCGAGGCCATCGCGGCGAGCCACCGTCGGCACGGCCACGTGCAGGAGGTGATCGTCCAGAACTTCCTGCCGAAGGACGGCACGTCGATGCACCTGGCGCCCCCCTGTCCGCCCGCCGACCATCTCGAGGCCATCGCGCTGGCGCGCCTGATCCTGCCGCCCGAGGTGCACGTGCAGGCCCCGCCCAACCTGTCCGACGACTTCGGCGTGCTGCTCGACGCCGGCATCGACGACTGGGGCGGCGTCTCGCCGGTCACCGCCGACCACGTGAACCCCGAGCGGCCCTGGCCGGCCCGCGATCGCCTGCGGGCGGTCACGGAAGCCCACGGCTTCGAGCTGGCGCCACGGCTCACGCTGTATCCCGAGCACGTGCTCGACCCCGCCCGCTGGCTCGACCCGGCCCTGCGGTTCCCGGTCATGGACCGCTCCGATGCCGAAGGCCTGGGCCGCGACGACCCGGGCGCGCAGTTCCCGCAGACCGTCGGCGAGGTCCGCAACGTCGGCGACGGCGCCGAGGTCGTGCTCGTGGGCCGCCGCTCGACCCAGTGGTACAGCGGCGCCGACGCCGAGCCCTCGCACCTGGTGCCCGCGACCGGGCGGGCCACGGTCCGCGGCCCGGTCGGCGAGGTCCTGGCCGGCGTGCGGCTCGGCCAGGAGGTCGGCGAGGACGAGATCGTCACGTTGTTCTCGGCGCGCGGCCGGGAGCTGGCGGCGGTGGCCGAGGTGGCCGACGAGCTGCGGTCGGCGGTCAACGGCGACGTGGTCACGTACGTCCAGAACCGCAACATCAACTACACGAACGTGTGCACGTTCAAGTGCAAGTTCTGCGGCTTCTCGAAGGGTCCGCTGTCGCTCAACCTGCGGGGCACGCCCTACCTGCTGACCCTCGACGACATCGCCCAGCGAGTGCGCGAGGCCGCGGACATGGGCGCGACCGAGGTCTGCCTGCAGGGCGGCATCCACCCGGACTTCGACGGCGACTACTACCTGCACGTCACCGAGGCCGTGAAGGCCGCGGCACCCGACATCCACGTGCACGGGTTCACCGCGCTGGAGGTCACCGAGGGCGCCAAGCGGCTCGCGGAGCCGCTGGCCGAGTACCTGCGGCGTCTGATGGCCGCCGGGCTGGCCACGCTGCCCGGCACCGCCGCGGAGATCCTCGACGATCCGATCCGGGCCATCCTCTGCCCCGACAAGATCAACACCGACGAGTGGCTGTTCGCCCATCGCACCGCGCACGAGGTGGGGCTGCGCTCGAACGTCACGATCATGTTCGGCGCGGTCGAGCAGCCCCGCTCGTGGGCTCGCCACATCGTGCGCACCCGGGCACTGCAGCGCGAGACCGGAGGCTTCACGGAGTTCGTGCCGCTGCCGTTCGTCCACATGGCGTCGCCGATCTACCTCCAGCGCAAGGCCCGCCGCGGCCCGACGTTCCGCGAGGTCATCCTCATGCACGCGGTCGGGCGCATCGCCTACCACGGCGCCATCGACAACATCCAGGCCTCCTGGGTCAAGCTCGGCGCCGCCGGGGCCCGTCAGCTGCTGCAGTCCGGCGTCAACGACCTCGGCGGCACGCTGATCGACGAGAACATCTCCCGCGCCGCGGGCGCCAGCCACGGCCAGCTCATGGACGCCGCGGGCTTTCGGGCGTTGGTCGAGCCCCTCGGCCGCCGTCTGGAGCAGCGCACCACGCTCTACGGCCGCGTCGGCCAGGACCCGGCGCTGGCCACGAGCTGACCGTCGCCGTGTCGGCCCTCCCGCCCCGCCATCGCACGGGCGACGACGCGCTCGACCGGCAGGTGGCCGAGCTGGTCGAGGCCATCGCGCCGGTCGCCAACGCCGACCAGATCTTCGAGATCCTCGCCGCCGGCGTCCGCCTCGGCCGGGATGCCACCGACCGCCTCGACCTCAAGATCACCAGCGCGACGCTCCGTGAGATGCGGGCCGCGTTCAAGATCTTCGCCCCCTACCAGCAGGTGCCGAAGGTGACGATCTTCGGGTCGGCCCGCACCCACATGAAGGACCCGCTCTACGAGCAGACGCGGCGGATCGCCGCCGCGATGGCTGCCGAGGGTTGGATGGTCGTCACCGGCGCCGGCCCGGGGATCATGCAGGCCGGCATGGAGGGAGCCGGGCGCGAGCAGTCGATCGGCGTGAGCATCCGGCTGCCCTTCGAGGTGTCCGCCAACGAGATCATCGTCGGCGACTCGAAGCTGGTCAGCATGAAGTACTTCTTCACCCGCAAGCTGATGCTGATGAAGGAGTCGCTCGGGTTCCTCTCGTTGCCGGGCGGCTTCGGCACGCTCGACGAGGTCTTCGAGCTGCTGACCCTGCAGCAGACGGGCAAGGCCGAGCCCGCGCCGATCGTGCTGCTCGACTGCCCGGGCGACGGCTACTGGAAGGGCTGGGAGGGGTTCGTGCGCGAGCACGTGATGAGCCGGCTCCTCGTCGAGCCCGACGACCTGACCCGGGTGTGCATCACCGACGACGTCGAGGTCGCTCGAGCCGAGCTGGTCGGCTTCTACCGCAACTACGACTCGATGCGCTGGGTGGGCAAGCGTCTGGTGCTCCGGCTCAAGGCGCACCCGACCGCCGAGGACCTGGCGCACCTGAACGCCGAGTTCGGCCACCTGCTGGCCGGCGGCGCGATCGAGCGGACCGAGCCGCTGGCGGTCGAGGTGGCCGACGACGACCGGCTCGGGCTCCCGCGGATCGCCCTCGAGCTCGATCAGTGGAAAGTCGGATCGCTGCATCAGGTCATCCGGGCCTGCAACGCGCTGCCCAGCGCATCGGCCGGCGGTCAGCTGCCGACCGCGGTCGGCGACGGAACCTCCACGAACCACGGCCCGTAGTCCTGCGGGTGCGCGTCAGCTCGGCGCGCCCCGGCGGGCGAGGCCTCGTGGACCGCGACGAAGCCTCCGCCCCCGAGCGCGCACGTCATTGGGACGCTCGGCATCCCGCCGCGCTTACCTCTGGGGGCGGACGGTCGGACCTTGCTGTCACCGCCGGGCGCGAGACTGGCCCGATGCCCGGTGAGTTCGACGACATCCGCCAACGACTCGAGGGCATCGCCGAGGAGCTGGCCGACCTTGCCATCGTGCGGCTGCGCGAGTCCATCGACGCTGGCGGCCACGAGCTGCCGGTCGACGAGAGGCGCCTCACGCGTGCGCGGCGGGCCGTCGAGAAGGCCGTGCACCTGCTCGCCGAGCCCGACGAGCACGCGTAGCCGCCGGCTGGCCCGACCACTTCGGCGGGCAGGCCCAGGCGGTGGGTTCAGCGGGCCTTCGGCGCGCCGCTAACGTCGAAGGGTGCCGAAGCCTGAAGACCTGCACGAGCTCGTCTCGTTCGCCGATCCGGACGAAGACCGCACGTGGGTCTTCGACGTGAGCTTCCTCACGAGCCCCTGGACCTGCATCTTCGGCCGGGGCTGCCAGGGCGTGCTGACCGGACCGGCCCCCGAGCTGCAGCACGGGTGCTGCTCCTACGGCGCCCACTTCACCGGCCCCGAGGACATCGCGCACACCGAGAAGATGGCCGCCCGCCTCACCGACGAGCAGTGGCAGCACCGGGCGGTGGCGCAGCGGGAGGGCACGATCCTCACCCGCAGCGACGAGGGTGAGATCACCACCAGCCTGGTCGACGACGCCTGCATCTTCCTGAACCGCCCCGAGTTCCCCGGAGGTGCCGGCTGCGCGCTGCACCGAGCGGCGATCGACGCCGGCGAGCCGCACCTCGAATGGAAGCCGGCTGTGTGCTGGCAGCTGCCTCTGCGCCTGGTCGAGGACACCGACGACAACGGCCACGTCACGTCGACCTTGCGCGAGTGGAAGCGCCGTGACTGGGGCGAGGGCGGCCACGAGTTCCACTGGTGGTGCACCGAGGACGACGACGCGTTCGTCGGGCACCGACCCGTGTACCTGGAGCTGCGCGACGAGATCGTCGCGATGGTGGGCGAGGAGCCGTACACGATGCTCGTCCAGCACCTCACCAAGCGCGTGCGCAAGACCGGCGGCGAGGTCTACCTCCCCCACCCGGCCATCCGCGCCAAGCGCCGCTGACCCCGGCCCACCCCGCAGGTCAGCGCTTGAGTCGGCGGCGGTCTGCTTCTTTGAGGACCCGCTTGCGGACGCGGATGCTCTCCGGCGTGACCTCGACCAGCTCGTCGGCGGCGATGAACTCGATGGCCGACTCGAGCGTGTGCACCTTCGGCGGCGTGAGCTTGATGGCCTCGTCCGCGGAGTGGGTGCGGATGTTGGTCTTCTGCTTCTCGCGGACGACGTTCACCATCATGTCGTCGGGCCGGCTGTTCTCGCCGACGACCATGCCCTCGTAGACCTTCTCGCCCGGCCCGACGAACAGCTCGCCGCGGGCCTGCAGGTTGTCGAGCGCGTAGCCGGTCGTGATGCCGGTGCGGTCGGCCATCATCGCCCCGCCCTGGCGGTGGGGCAGGTCGCCCGCCCACGGCATCCAGCCGGCGTGGTGGGTGTGCAGCAGGGCCGTGCCGCGGCTGGCGGTGAGCAGCAGGCCACGGAAGCCGATCAGGCCGCGCGCCGGGGCCTCGAAGGTGACGATCGTGCGGCCGGTGTCGCCCGGGCGCATGTCGACCACGCGGCCCTTGCGGGGCGCGAGGCCCTGCGTGACCGTGCCGACGTGCTCCTCGGGGACGTCGACCACGCCGCGCTCCAACGGCTCGTGGCGCTTGCCGTCGATCTCGCGCTCGATGACCTCCGGCCGGCTGACCTGCATCTCGTAGCCCTCGCGGCGCATCGACTCGATGAGCACGGCCAGCTGCAGCTCGCCGCGTCCCGCGACCTCGATCACGTCGGGCGAATCGGTGTCCTCCAGGCGGATGGACACGTTGCCCAGGACCTCGCGATCGAGCCGCTCACGGAGGTGGCGCGACGTGAGGTACTTGCCCTCCTTGCCGGCCAGCGGCGACGTGTTGACACCGAACGTCATGCTCAGCACCGGCTCGTCCACGCTCAGCCGGGGCAGCGCCTCGGGGTGCGCGGGGTCGGCGAGCGTGTCGCCGATCTCGACCTCTGGGAACCCGGCGACCACGAAGAGGTCGCCGGCCACCCGCTCGTCGACGTCCTCCCGACCGATCCCGTGGTAGCCGAGGAGGCTGCCCAGCTTGCGCTCGACCGGCTTCTCGCCCTCCGCCACCTCCTCGTCGAGCAGCGCCACCCGGTCGCCCTTGCGCAGCCGGCCCCGCACGACCCGACCGAGCGCGAGCCGGTCCAGGTAGTCGGAGGCGTCCAGGTTCGTGACGATGGCCTGGAGCGGACCGTCGGGGTTGGCGTCGGGAGGCGGCACCCGGTCGATGACCGCCTGCAGCAGCGCGGTGAGGTCGTCGTCGGGGCCGGGCATGCCGATTCCGGCCATGGTGCGGCCCTCGCGGGCGACGGCCGAGATGATCGGGAACTCGATGTCCTCGTCGGACGCGCCGAGGTCGAGGAACAGCTCGTAGACCTCGTCGAGCACCTCGTGCGGCCGGGCGTCGGAGCGGTCGACCTTGTTGATCACCAGCACGGTGGGCAGGCCGGCCTCGAGCGCCTTGGACAGCACGTAGCGAGTCTGCGGCAGCGGGCCCTCGGCGGCGTCCACGAGCAGCAGCACGCCGTCGACGAGCGCGAGCGAGCGCTCGACCTCGCCGCCGAAGTCGGCGTGGCCGGGCGTGTCGACCAGGTTGATCTTGGTGTCGCCCCAGGTGATCGACGCGGCCTTGGCGAGGATGGTGATGCCGCGCTCGCGCTCCTGATCGTTGGAGTCCATGACGCGGTCGACCAGGGCCTGGTGGTCGTTGAACACGCCGCTGGTGCGGAGGAGGGCGTCGACCAAGGTGGTCTTGCCATGGTCGACGTGAGCGACCAGGGCGACGTTGCGGAGCGCGGCGAACGACACAGCGGGGGGATCCTGACGGGCTTGAGAAAGGGCGAAGAGGAGACGCTAGGCGAGAGCCGCGGGTCCGCCCCAACCGTCCGAGTCCGCTTCGGGCTCGGGGAGCGTTGGCACGAGGCACCAGGACGCATGGTTGTGGCCGGGATCGGCCCCGCACTCGGGGCACGGCTGCTCATCCGCGCGGTCGAGCAGCTCGTCGAACGACGGCTCGCTCGAGCGCTTCAGCTCGCGTGCCTCTTCATAGCGCCGATGACGACCCTTTTTCACGGGCCAGCTCCCGAGTGACGTTTGGTCCAGCGGTCAAGTGTAACGCTCGCGTCGACAACCTGGGACACCAGCCTCGACCGCGGCCCTGGCATCCTACGATCCCGCCCATGCAGCGACCTTGGTGGCAGTCGAGCGTGGTCTACCAGATCTACCCGCGATCGTTCGCCGATGCGAACGGCGACGGCGTCGGTGACCTGGCCGGCATCCGCTCGAAGCTCGACCACCTGGCCTGGCTCGGCGTCGATGCCATCTGGCTCTCGCCCTTCTACCGCTCGCCGATGGCGGACTTCGGCTACGACGTGAGCGACTACTGCGCCGTCGATCCGCTGTTCGGCACGCTGGAGGACTTCGACCGGCTCGTCGCCGAGGCCCACGGCCGAGACATCCGCGTGATCGTGGACTGGGTTCCCAACCACACGTCCGACCAGCACCCGTGGTTCCTCGAGGCCCGCTCGTCGCGCGACTCGGCCAAGCGGGACTGGTACGTCTGGCGCGACCCCTCGCCCGATGGCTCGCCGCCGAACAACTGGATCCGGGCCTGGGGCGGCGAGCCGGCCTGGACCTTCGACGAGGCCACCGGGCAGTGGTACCTCCACCTCTTCCTTCCCGAGCAGCCGGACCTGAACTGGCGGGAGCCGGCGGTGGTGGACGCCATGCACGACGTCCTGCGGTTCTGGCTCGACCGGGGCGTGGACGGGTTCCGCATGGACGTGCTGCACGCCATCGGCAAGGACCCCGAGCTGCCCGACAACCCGCCCGAGGCCGACCCGATCCCCCAGTCCGGCCGCAACGATCACCTCTCGACGCACGCGCTCATCCGGGGGCTGCGCTCGGTGCTCGAGGAGTACGACGGCGACCGGATGATGGTCGGCGAGGTCTACCTGCTCGACACGGCAAAGGTCGCCAAGTACTACGACGAGGGCTGGGGCGTGCACCTCTCGTTCAACTTCCCGCCGCTGTACACGCGCTGGGACGCCGAACGCTGGCGACGCCGGATCGACGAGGTCGCCCGCGAGATCGAGCCGGTCGGCTGGCCGTCGTGGGTGCTGTCGAACCACGACAACCCGCGGCACCGGACCCGCTACGGGTCCGAGGCGCGCGCCAGGGCCGCCGCCGTGCTGCTGCTCACGTTGCGGGGCACGCCGTTCCTGTACGCCGGCGAGGAGCTGGGCCTCGAGGACGCGGTGGTGCCGCCCGAGCGGGTCGTCGATCCCGGAGGGCGCGACGGCTGCCGGGCGCCGATCCCGTGGGACGGGTCACCGACCCACGGCTGGGGCACCACCGATCCTCGGCTGCCCTGGCCGCCCGAGCCCGATCGGCGCAACGCCGAGGGCCTGCAGGCCGACGAGGGATCGATCCTGCACCTCTACCGACGACTGCTGAGCGCCCGGAAGGCGTCTCCCGCCCTCCAGGTCGGTGAGCAGTGGTTGCTCGCCGCGCCGCCCGGCGTGCTGGCCTGGGTGCGCGACGTGGGCGAGGATCGACGGGCGGTCGTGGTCAACTTCACCGCCGAGTCGGCCACCCTCGACCTCGACCTCGATGGGAGCTTCATGGTTGAGGTGGCCAGCGACGGGAAGGGCGAGGGCGAGCCGTTCGCCGGCGAGCTGGCGGGCGACGTCGCCTTGGTGCTCCGGCCGGCCTGATCAGAGCAGGGGTTCGCGGCTGCGGCGCTCCAACAGGAGGCCACCGTTGCCGTCGAACGCCAGGGCGGCGTCGCCGGCCACCAGCGAGCGGATCGGCTCGCCGACCAGGCTCGCCCGCCAGCCCACCTTCAGCCGCGCTCCGTCAGTCGAGGCGAGCAACGCCTCGATGTCCGAGCGGGTGGCGAGCAGCGACGTGTCCATCTCGATGTCCCGGGCCAGCTGGCTGACCCAGGCGGACACGAGCGTGACGGCCGGCCGGAGCGCACGGTCGACCTCAGCGGTGGCTTCGTGGCGCGGTCGTTCGGGCGACAGGCGGGTGCCGGCGGCGACCGCGGCGAGCAGTTCGTCGCCGACACGACCGCGCAGGTTGCGGTCGTCGAGGCCACGGACCCGGCGCAGGTCATCGAGGCTCGTGGGCGCCCGCTGGGCCACGCCGACCAACGCGAGGTCCGACAGCACGAAGCGCACCGGCTGGTCGAGCTGCGCGGCGCGACGTTCACGCCAGGCCGCGACCTCCTTGGCGATGCCGGCCGTGGTGCCGCGAAGGGACCGCGCCTCCTTGATCCGCAGCCAGGCCTCCTCCGGATCGCGCACGACGCGGCCGCGCTGGCGGGCGAGCTCGCACTCCGCGAGCGCCCAGTCGAGCCGGCCGCGGGCCCCGAGCTGCTCGGTCAGGCGCTCGTACAACGGCAGGAGGTGGGCGACGTCGGACGCGGCGTAGGCCCGTTGCTCGGCGCTGAGCGGCCGCCGCAGCCAGTCGGTGAGCCGGTCGCCCTTGGCGATCCGCACGCCGAACTCGCGCTCGACGAGCGACACCAGCGAGGGCAGGGAGTGGCCCGTGAACCCGGCGGCGATCTGCGTGTCGAACAGGCGGGTGGGCAGCGAGCCGCAGACGAGGTCGAGGACCTCGAGGTCTTGGCTGGCGGCGTGCATGACCACCGTGGCCGGGCTGTCGAGCGCCCGGCTGAAGAGCTTCATGTCGACCGCCAGCGGGTCCACGAGCACGATCTCGTTGCCCCAGACGATCTGGACCAGCGCGAGCTGCGGGTAGTAGGTGCGCTCGCGGTGGAACTCGGTGTCGATGCCGAACAGGTCGGCGCCGACGAGCTGGTCGATCACCTCCGAGAAGGCCAGGTCCGTATCGATCCAGCGGATGTTCACCGGTCAGCCTGGCTCGGTGCCGATGACCACGGGGTGACCGGCGTCGATCCACGCCATCGTGCCTCCGGCGATGTTCACCGCATCGATGCCCTGGCCCCGCAGGTGCTCGGCGGCTCGCCGGCTGCGCCCGCCCGACTTGCAGATGACGAGCACCTCGCCCTCGGTCGGGATCTCGTCGATGCGCTCGACGACCTCGCCCAGCGGGACCAGCGGTGCCCCGGGCACATGACCCTCGACGTACTCGTCGGGCTCGCGGACGTCGATCACGGGGCTGCCTGCGGCATGGCGTCGAGCTGCCTCCGCCACGTCGATCTCGGGAACTTCCACAGCAACGCTCCTGTCTGCGCACCGAACGCCCGGATGGTACAGGCCGCCCGTCACCGACCCAGCCGACCACGGAGCTGGGTGGGGGTGTCGACGTCGTCGAGCGGAGCTTCGTCGTCGATGTGGACGGCCACGATCGGACCGAGGGCGGCGAGGGCGTCGAGGCGGCGGGACCCGGTCTCCACGAGCTCGGCGACGCGGGGCGCCAGGCTCGGGCGCCAGGCCGCGGGGAGCAGCTGGAGGCGGCCGTCACCGGTGCGGACCGCGGCCCCGATGGCGTCGGGTCGGGCCACGAGGGCGGCGATCAAGGCCCGGACCGTGCCGGCGTCGAGCCAGGGTTGGTCGCAGGGGGCGACCACGACCACGTCGGCGCCGGCAAACGCGGGCGCCGCCAGCGCGGACGCGAGCCCGCCGAGGGGGCCTTCGCCCGGCCAGCGGTCCTCGACGACGTCCAGCCCAGCCACGGTGCGGGCCGCCCCGGGGTGACGGTCGGTCTCAAGTCCGGTGCCGACGGCGCCGATGGCCACGACCGGGTCGGCGTCGGCGGCCCGCAGCGCGGCGGCGACGCGGGCCGCCATCGCGACGCCGTCGACCTCGACCAGCGCCTTGTCGGTCCCCATCCGGCGGCTCGCGCCTCCCACGAGGACCGCGCCGGCCACCCGCAGCGGCGGGAGTCGGGACGTCAGAGCACTCCCCCGTACGTGGCAGCCTTGCCCGCGCTCTCGCCGTGGTTGGCGACCGCGAAGGCGAGGTCGGCGAGGAAGTGGTCGACGACCTTCGCGTGGTACGGCGAGACCATGAGGTGGAGCCCGCCCTGCTGGCGGTCGAGGTTCCAGCCTCGCTGGTCCATGACGTCCGCGATGGCGCCGATGTCGAGGCGCTCCGAGCCGATCTCGAACAGCGACATGTCGGGCTCGAAGTGCACCTCGATGCCGTCGATGGCGGCGATGCCATCGCGGAACCGGCGGGTCGTGTCGCGCACGACCTCCGCCATGCGCAGGTAGCCGTCGACCCCCAGGTGGTTGATGGCGGTCCAGGCGCCCACGATGGGCGCGGCCGGCCGGGTGCCGGCGGTCGTGCCCGACGCGTACAGGCCGCCAGGCCAGTCGTCGTACCAGAAGTGCTGGCCCTGCAGCAGCTCCCGACTGCGGTAGAGGATCACCGAGGCGCCCTTGAACGCGTAGCCGTACTTGTGCACGTCGGCCGACAGCGAGGTCACGCCCGCGACCCGGAAGTCCCAAGGCGGCACCGGCTCGCCCAGCCGCTCCCACCACGGGAGCAGCCACCCTCCGAGGCAGGCGTCGGTGTGGAACAGAATGCCGCGCTCGGCCGCGATCCCCGCCAACGCCTCGATCGGGTCGATCACGCCGTAGGGGTAGCAGGGGGCGGACCCCACGATGAGCCCGGTGCGGTCGGTCACCGCCGCCGCGATCGCCGCGGGGTCGGCCCGGCCGTCGTCGCCGACCGGCACCAGGACGTGTTCGACGTCGAGGTACTTCGCCGCCTTCGCGAACGCGGGATGGGCCGTCTGCGCGGTGAGCAGCTGCGGCTCGGCGATCCCCCGCTGCGCGCGGCTGTGGTCGCGGGCGACCTGCACGGCGAGGAAGATGCTCTCCGTGCCGCCCGAGGTCATCGAGCCGGCGTTCGGCGCGGTGCCGAAGAGGTCGGCGGCCATGGCCACCACCTCGAGCTCCATCTCCAGCACGCTCGGGACCTTGAACGGGTTCAGGGCGTTCTCGTGGAGGTAGCGCTTGCCGACCTCCTCGAGCACGTGCTCGAGCTCGCTGTCGTCGGGGTTGTACACGAGGCTGAACGCCTTGCCGCCCCGCCAGTCGAGGTCCGCGGCGTGACGCTCGTCGATGAGCCGCAACAGCTCGTCGGCGGGGCGCCCCTGCGCCGGGATGCGTGCCGGTCCATCGCTCATGGCGCGGCAGCGTAGGTGGCAGCCCGGCGCCGGTCGTGGCCGCACGGCCGCGATCGGGCTCTCGGTCAGCCGCCGTAGTTCATGCGGGTGTCCTCCATGCGCAGCACCTCGGTGGCCTCGTCGGCCTGGAAGCCGGCGTCGACGACCTCCCCGATGAAGAACGTGTGGTTGCCGAGGTCGACCGCGTGGCGCACCTCGCACTCCACGTACGCAGGCGCGTGGTCGAGGATCGGGACGCCGGTGACCCCGTCGTGGAACGGGAAGCCGTTGAGGGTGCCGTTCTCGGCATCGACCTCGACCGGCTTGGTGAACTTGCGGACGATCGCCCGGTCCTCGCGGCTCACGGTCGTGACGCTGAACGCACCCCCTTCGGCGATCAGCTCGTGGGTGACCGCGGGCTTCTCGATGCCGACGCCGATCAGCTTCGGTTCGAACGACACCTGGGTGACCCAGTTCGCCGTCATCGCGTTGCGGCGCGCGCCCGCCCGGCTGCCGATCACGTAGAGGCCGGACGGGAACGTCCACAGCACGCGCC
The DNA here is from genome assembly GCA_025463985.1 of Acidimicrobiales bacterium. Classification (GTDB taxonomy): domain Bacteria; phylum Actinomycetota; class Acidimicrobiia; order Acidimicrobiales; family Iamiaceae; genus JAODBM01. The sequence goes on along the minus strand of JAODBM010000208.1, from coordinate 7,871 downwards.
GGCGCAACTTGTCGTAGTCCTCGCGTGCCGTGGGCTGGTCGCCCACGCGCGCCGGGAAGGGGCCGACGGGTCCGCTGCCACCAGGAGCTGCCACGGTCGGCACGCTAACGGCGGGCCAGCGGTCAGGTCGCGCCGACGCGGCTCCAGAAGGCCAGCAGCGCGGCCGCGCCCGCCTCCGGGGTCTGCACGGGCCAGAAGTGGCCGGCCCCGGGCAGGATCGCGACCTCGGCGCCGACCCGGTCGGCGACCCGGCGGGAGAACTCCTCGTTCCCGAACGGGTCGTCCGCGCCGAGCAGCACGAGGCCAGGTGCCGGCGACGGCTGGTCGGCGAACCACTCGGTGCCGATCGCGGTGGCCGATCGGTAGAGGTCGAGGATGGCCGCGCTCATCGTCTCGTCGATGGCCTCCATCATCGGCAGCGCGTCCGGCTCGGGCACGCCCATTGCGGCGAACACGGCGGCGCTGTCGGCGGGGGCGGCCCGCAACCCGTCCCAGAAGGCTTCGCCCTCGCCGGGGGTCTGCCAGATCTTGGCCGCGGCGTGCCAGGTGAACGCCGGGTCGAGCGTGCCGATGGCGTCGGTGACCCAGCTGCGCAGCCGGTCGCCGGCGCTGGTGGCGATGCGGCTGGTGATGATGCCGCCCCAGTCATGGCCGACGAGGTCTGCGGGCTCCGCGAGCTGGCCGATCGCATCGAGCACCCAGTCGACGTAGTCGTCCATGGTGGCGCCGAACCCCGCTGGCCGGGCCGTGCCGAACCCCGGAAGCGACAAGGCGACGCTGTCGCGGTCGAGCTGGGCGCGCACCGGGTCCCAGATGGACGCGGTCTCGGGCACCCCGTGGACGAACACGACGGTCATGGCCGCGGAGGCTAGGACGCTGGCGCCGGCGCTGTGGCCGGGAGCACCCGGACCCTCCGGCGCGGGGCGCGCCCCGGCGGGGCCGCCGCGGCCTCAGCGCAGGAGGTGGGCGCGGCGGGGTCCGAGCACGGTGACCGCCAGCGCGGGGTGGGCGCCGTCGAGGACCAGCGCGTCGACGTCGAGCGCGGCGAGCGCCCGGGCCACGCCGTCGGGGTCGGGGTGGGTGAGCGTGGGCGGTCCGACCACGGTGGCACCCTCCGGGGCGGAGCCGAACGGGTGGACCGTGTCCCCCCAGGCGATGAGGAAGGGCACGACGCCGTGGAAGTCGGGGTCGGGGAAGGTCACGCGAAAATGCAGCGTCGTGCCCGCGAGCGTCTCGCGATCGAGGTCGACGACCGGGCCGGGGTCGTAGCCCGCGGCGCGGGCGGCCGCGACCGCCGCGTCGATGTCGGCGGCCTGGACGGCCCAGCCGGCGAGCCGGGGCTGGTCGAGGTCGTCGAGGCCGAACGGTCGGGGGGCATCGGGCGCCGGCTGCTCGGGATCAGGGCCGATCACCTCCAGGTAGGCGCCGGCCCCGAGCGCGAGCAAGGCGTTGCGCGAGCCCAGGCCCGGGTGATGGCCGCCCGGCGCGGGGCGAACCCCGATGCGCAAGGCCAGGTCGTCGCATGCGGCATCGAGGTCCGGCACCGCGTACACGAGGTGGTCGAGCGTCGGCACCGCCGCAACCTAATGGGCGCCGACGGAACGTCCGACCGGCGCGATCTGCGCGATCTGCGCGGCCTCAAAGCCGGGTCTCGGCGACGAAGCGGTCGAACAGGGCCTGCTGGTGGGGATCGCGCGCCGCCGTGTCCTCGGGGTGCCACTGCACGCCGAGGATCCACTGGTCGCCGACCACTTCGACGGCCTCGATCACGTCGTCCACCGCCCGCGCGCTCACGACCAAGCCGTCGCCGACCACGTCGACCGCTTGATGGTGGTGGCAGCGACCGGTGGCCTCGGTGGTGCCGAGCGCCTCGGCCAGGCGCGAGCCCGGGGCGATGCGGTAGTCGACGTCGGACCCACCGCCGCCGTTCGGGATGCCATGGAGGCAGAGGCCGGGGCGGCCGGTGATGTGCTGGTCGAGCGTCCCGCCGTAGGCCACGTTGAGCAGCTGGTGGCCGCGACAGATGGCCAGGACCGGCTTGCCGGCGGCGACGAAGGCGCGGAGGAGGGCGAGCTCCCACTCGTCGGTGAGCCGGTCGCACCCGTAGGTCTCGGGCACCGGAAGCGCCCCGTAGATGATCGGGTCGAGGTCGGCGCCACCGGTGAGCAGCAACCCGGCAAAGGCCGCGGCGTGCCCGGCCGCGCCCGCCTCGTCGATCGGCTCCGGCAGCAGCACCGCGCCGATGCCGCCGGCGCGGGTCACCGCCTCGAGGTAGTACGCCGGCGTCGCCATGGCCGGCTCGAGCCAGCCCTCGATCCGACCGACCGGAAGGCGACGACCGGTCACGGCGACGACCGGAGGCGTCGTCGGGGTCGTCATCGATCGCCTCGGTCAGGCGGCCACGGGGTGTTGGGCCCCCGATCGGGACCCTCCTGCGGTGCGCGGTGGCTCCGGCTCACAGGCGCTCGAAGTTGCGCCGGAGCTCCCAGTCGGTGACCGCCGCGTTGAACGAGCGCCACTCCTGCCGAGCGGTGTTGAGCAGGTGGTCGTGGACGTCGGGCCCGAACGCGTGCTTCGCGACCTCGCTGTGCTCGAACAGGTCGATGGCCTCGACCAGGGTGGACGGGATGTGCTCGACGTCGTCACGCTCGTAGGCGTTTCCCATGAGCGGTTCGCCGGGGTCGAGCTCGTTCTCCAAGCCGTGGATGCCGGCGGCGATCACGCCGGCGAAGGCGAGGTAGGAGTTCACGTCCGCGCCGGGGATCCGCGACTCGACGCGGTAGCCCTCGCCGTGGCCGACCAGCCGCAGCCCGCAGGTGCGGTTGTCGAGGCCCCAGGCCAGCGCGGTGGGCGCCCACGAGTCGGGCTGGAAGCGCTTGTACGAGTTGACGGTCGGCGCGAACAGGAAGCTCAGCTCGCGGGACGCGTGCAGCAGCCCGCCGAGCCAGTGGCGGAACGGCTTGGACAGGTGGTGCGGCGCCTTGGCGTCGTACATGAGGCTCTTGCGGCCCCGCTTGTCCCAGAGGCTCGAGTGGATGTGGCACGACGAGCCGACCTCGCTCATGTCGTACTTGGCCATGAACGTGAGCGACCGGCCGTTGGCGTCGGCGATCTCCTTGGCCCCGTTCTTGTAGATCGTGTTGCGGTCGGCCATCTCGAGCGCCTCGGCGTAGGTGAGGTTGATCTCGTGCTGGCCCTTGCCCGCCTCACCCTTCGAGAACTCCACGGGCACGCCCGCGGCCTCCATGCCGTTGCGGATCTGGCGGATGAGGTACTCGTCGCGGGTCGTCTGGAGGATGTGGTAGTCCTCGATCCAGTCGCTGTGCGGCACGAGGTCGCGGTAGTGCTTGGCCGCCGCCTCCTCATAGGTGTCCTTGAACAGGAAGAACTCGAGCTCCGCGCCGATCTTCACCTGGAAGCCGAGCGCGGCGGCCCGGTCGATCTGGCGGCGCAGGATCTGGCGGGGCGACACCTCGATCGGGGCGTGGTCGCCCTCGTCGACGAGGTCGCAGATCACGAGCGCCGTCTTGTCGATCCAGGGGACGAGCCGCAGCGTCGTGAGGTCGGGCACGGCCGAGAAGTCGCCATACCCCTGCTCCCAGTTGAACGCCTTGTATCCGGGCAGCGGGGTCATGTCGACGTCGACGGCCAGCAGGTAGTTGCACGCCTCGATGCTGCTGTCGAGAACGGTGTCCAAGAAAAAGCTGCCGGTGACACGTTTGCCCATGAAACGACCCTGGAGGTCCGGGAACACGACGAGCACGGTGTCGACGCGCCCGTCCCCGATCATCGCCTTCAGCTCGTCGACGCTGAGCGTGGCTCGGTCCATGTGGGACTCCTCCGGTTCGGGTCGCCGGATCTTATGGCGGCACCGGGTCGCGGAGCCGAGGCACCGCCGCGGGCGGTCGCGACCTCAACGGTCGAAGTCGAGCGTGAACTGGTGGTGCAGCACCAGGTCGTCGAGCTCGGCACCGCACGCGTGGAGCGGTCTGGACGTCAGCGCCAACCCCGCAGCGGAGAAGAACGCCACGTTCATCGACGTCGACGGCGTAGTGCGCGATCGGTAGACAAGGCCGTCGAGATCGTCCCACCAGGTGTGCACCCGATCCGCCAGGTCACGGCCGGCGGCTCGGACCGCGGGCTCATGGCCGGTGCTGATGCGATCGTCGAAGTCGAGGACGTCGAGGTTCCGTTCGGTCCGCAGGTCGAGGACCTGGAACGCTCGGGTGATGCGCACCTCCACGAGGTGGTGGTCTGCGTGGTCGGCGGGGATGAGCCGCCCGGTGGCGAGGTACCGCTCTCTCGCCGCGCCGTGGACGCTCGACGCCGCATAGCGCGTCCGGAACGCTCCGGCCGCCGAGTCGAACCGATGGCGCGGCTCGGCGAACGGCTGCCAGCTCCACGCGCTCGGCGGCGATCGGTCGATCCGCCACAGCCGCGTCTCGGCCAGGAGGCGGCGCCGGCGCAGGCCGGGCGGGCGGGTCGCGGGCAGCGGACCGAACACGCGCGAGACGAGGCTCAGCCGGCGAGGTCGTCGAGGGTCGCCCACGCCGTCGCGGCACTGGCGCGCCGATCGAGCGCTTCGGCGATGCTGCGGCCGCCGAGGTCGTCACGCGCCAGCCGCATGACCCGGTCGAGCGCGACCGCGTCCGTGCTGAACCGCCGCAGCCGCTCGAGCAGCGGCGCGAGGTCGGCGCGGATCTGACCGTCGACGAACTGCCAGCTCGGGAACCAGGTGGCGTTGCCGACGGGGCGGCCGATGATCCGCCCGCGGCTGCGGAGCCGGTGCACGGCCTGTGGCGTGCCGAGGCCGAGCAAGCGCTGGACAGCCGAGGTGACGAGCGCGCCGGACATGAACTGCTCCAGTGCCTCGATCCTCCGCTGCCGGTTGAGCTCGCGAGCGGCGACCTGCCGGAGCTCGCCGGCGCCCTCCAGCGGCGTGTCCACCAGGGTGGCGAGCAGCTCGGCGAACCCGGGATCGTCGTGGGCTCGAGCCTCGGCCCGCTCGACGACATGGGAGGGCAGGACGGCGGTCACTCCGCCACCGTACCACCCGTCGTTCGAGATCGAAACAATCGAAACAACGAGCTCGCGCCTACTCGGCGGCCTCGGGGGTCGTGTAGGCGGCGGTGATGCCGCCGTCGATCAAGAGCGACTGGCCGGTCATGTACGAGGAGTCGTCCGAGGCCAAGAACAGCGCGCCCTTCACCATCTCCTCGGCCTCGCCGAACCGGCCCATGGGGATGTGCACGAGCCGCCGCCGGCGCTTCTCGTCGTCGCTCAGGTACTGCGCGAGCAGCGGGGTGAGCACGGGCCCGGGGCACAGCGCGTTGACCCGGATGCCCCGCGCCGCGTACATGACGGCGATCTCGCGGGTCATCGACAGCACCGCGCCCTTGGACGTCGTGTAGGCGATCTGCGGGGTGGCGGCGCCGACGTGGGCGACGAAGGAGGCGACGTTGATGATCGACCCGCCGCCGGAGTCGAGCATGGCCGGGATGCCGGCTTTGCAGCACAGCCAGACGCCCTTGACGTTGACCGCCATCGTCGTGTCCCAGGTCGGCTCGGGCGTGTTGGTGGGCCCGTCGTCGTCGGGCAGGCTCACGCCCGCGTTGTTGTAGAGCACGTGGAGGCCGCCGAAGGCCGCCACGGTGGCGGCCACGGCGGCCTCCACCGCGGAGCTGTCGGTCACGTCGGCGGCCAGGCTGATGGCCTCACCGCCGGCCGCGGCGATGGCGGCCACCACGTCGGGATGTTCGGCGAGGTCGACGACCGCGACCTTCGCGCCCTCCTGAGCGAACAGCTCAGCGGCCACGCGACCCATGCCGCCACCGGCTCCGGTGATGAGGGCGACCTTCCCGTCCAAGCGTCCCATGGCTGCTCCTGTGTGCGGCGGGCCTGGTGCGCCCGCGAGGTGACGCACCCACACGGCGTTCGAGCGTGGCAGGTGCGGGCCGTATGATGCCCCGTCCCGCACGGCGGCCGCGACGGCGCGGTCGGGGCCGCCCGAAGCCCCGATCGGAGGACCCATGGCCGAGCAGCTGATCATCGGTGGGGCGCGGCGCGACGCGGCGGCCGGGGAGACGTTCACCGTGCTCGACCCGTCGACCGGCGGGGCGCTCACCGACGTCGCCAAGGCCGGGGTGGCCGACGTCGAGGCCGCGGTCGCCGGCGCGCACGCGGCGTTCGACGACGGGCGCGGCGCCTGGGCCCGCACGAGCGCCACCGAACGAGGACGGGTCATCCACCGCGTTTCCGAGCTGCTGCGCGACCGGGCCGAGCTGTTCGCGGACGCCGAGGCTCGTGGTGCCGGCCATCCCATCGGCGACGCCCGCTGGGAGGTGGGCGCCGCCGCCGGCACCTTCGAGTACTACGCCGGTGCCGCCAACAAGCACTTCGGGCAGGTCGTGCCGGTGCAAGACCCGGGACTCGACGTGGTGCTGCGCGAGCCCGTGGGTCCCGTCGCGTTGATCGTGCCGTGGAACTTCCCGCTGCTGATCGCGTGCTGGAAGGTCGCCCCGGCCCTGGTGTGTGGCAACCCGATCGTCCTCAAGCCGGCGTCGCTGACCCCGCTCAGCGCCCTGCTCCTCGGCGACCTGCTGGTCGAGGCCGGCGTCCCCGCCGAGAACGTCAGCGTGCTGCCCGGCCCGGGCGGCGTGATCGGCGACGCGCTGGTGGCCGACCGGCGCATCGCGAAGGTCTCGTTCACCGGCGAGACGCGGACGGGTGCGTCGATCCTGCGCTCGTCGTCGGAGAACATCACCCGGGTGTCGCTCGAGCTCGGCGGCAAGTCGGCGGCCGTGGTGTTCGCCGATGCGGACATCGCCAAGGCCGCGGCCGAGACCCCCATGTCGGTGTTCGGCAACGCCGGCCAGGACTGCTGCGCCCGCAGCCGGATCCTGGTCGAGCGCCCGGTCTACGAAGCGTTCGTCGAAGCGTTCGCCGCGGCGACCGAGGCCATCGCCGTGGGCGAGCCCCTCACCGACACGACGGAGATGGGCCCGCTGATCTCGGCCGGCCAGCGGCAGACCGCGCTCGACTACCTGGACATCGGCGCCGCTGAGGGCGCCCGGCTCGTGACCGGGGGCGACGTGCTCGACCGGCCCGGCTTCTACCTCTCCCCCGCCGTGGTCGCCGACGTCGACAACTCGATGCGCATCGCCCGGGAGGAGATCTTCGGCCCGGTCGCATCGATCATCCCGTTCGAGGGCGAGGACGAGGCCGTGCGCATCGCCAACGACAGCGACTACGGGCTCGCCGGGTCGCTCTGGACCGGCAGCGCCACGCGGGCCATCCGGGTGGCCAAGGCCCTGCGCACCGGCACCTTGTCGGTGAACACCAACCGCTCGGTGCGCTACGAGACGCCGTTCGGCGGCTACAAGCGCTCGGGCCTCGGGCGCGAGCTCGGCATGGCTGCCATGGACCACTACACCGAGGTCAAGAACGTCTTCTTCTCGTCCGAGGACTGAGGGGTCGCGCGCCGAGGCGGCGGCCGGGTGGGGTCGGTCAGTCGAGGTCGGCCGGCGGCCAGGTCGGGTCGAGCTGGTGGAGGAACAGACGGCAGCGCTCCTCCTCGTCCCGCTCGCCGATGCGCCCGGCCACGACCTGCAGGCCGTGCAGCGCCCGCAGGAACCCGCGGTTCTCCTCGTGCTGCCAGCGGACGTAGCCGCTCCCCCGCCAGCCGTTGGCGCGCAGCCGATCGAGGCCGCGGTGGTAGCCGACGCGGAACGCGCTGTAGGCCTCGGCGTCGTCACGCGCCAGCTGGCCGAGGCGAGCCCAGGCGTCGAGATCGCGGGGCCAGCGAGCCGCGACCGTGGCCACCGCGGCGCGGGCCTCGCCGCCGGGCGCCGCGAGCGCATCGGCCAGGGCCG
>JAODBM010000199.1 GCA_025463985.1 Acidimicrobiales bacterium | reverse complement strand
CGTCGATGTTGTGGCCGAGGATCCAGCCACCGCCGCCGGTGCACTGCCCGTAGCGGGCTTCGCGGCAGAACCGGCAGGTCCCGCAGGCGGTGATGCACGACACCAGCACCCGGTCACCGACCCGCACCGTCTTGACGCCGGCGCCGACCGACTCGACGGTGCCGACGGCTTCGTGGCCGAGGATCCGACCGTCGGTCACCTCGGGCACGTCGCCCTTCATGATGTGCAGGTCGGTCCCGCAGATGGTGGTGGCCTCCACCCGAACGACGGCGTCGGTGTCGTCGACGACGGTCGGCTTGGGGACCTCCTCCCAAGCCTTCTGTCCGGGTCCGTGGTACACGAGTGCGTGCATGGTTCGTTCCTTCCGAGTCGAAGCGTTCGGGCTAGTTCTGGGCGATGTGGTGGGCGGCGATCTTGGGGTCGGCGAGGAAGTCGCCGACGGTGACCAGGACCATCACGATGAAGCCGACCAGGGCGCCGATGGCGGCGTAGAGGGCGATCGTGGACACGACCGACCAGCCCCAGGCGTAGAGCAGCAGGCCGCGCAGGGTCTCACCCTTGAACGACGTGGCGACCGCAGCGGTGAGCTTGGTGTTCTTGGGATCGGCGATCGACGCCGCGCTCAGCTGCGAGTAGGTCTTGCCGCCGCTGGCCGCCGCGAGGTGGCGGTTGATGAAGCCGTTGGCGTAGGCCTTGGCCTTCGGGCCGGTATCGACGGCCTGGCCGGCGTAGCGCTGCAGGTCGGGGAACTCCTTGGCGCTCAATCCGGGGCTGCCCGCAGCCGGGAACGACACGTTCTGCGCGGCCAGCTGGGTGTGGACCATGTTGAGCCCGAAGCTGCTGCCGTAGAAGAGGAGCCCGCTGCCCACGCCGAGGATCACGGTCAGCACGATCTCGACCACCCGGCGGGTGGCCACGAAGCCGAGCAGGGTGCGCCGGGATCGCACCACGGGGACGGTGCGGGCGGTGTCGGTCGATGCGGTGGGGATGGTCAGGGTGGACATGAGTGCTCCTTGTTCGGAATGGGCGGCGGATGCCTGTTTCGAGGCTGCCCGTCGCCGCGCGGAGCCGATAGGGCCGTTGGTCCTCAGCCCAGCGACGGAAGTCCTTCGCGTGAGCGACCGGGGTCGCCGGTCGAGCTGCGCCGCCGGTTCAGGTCGTTTGCCGTGCCGCCGGCCCGTGGAGGTGGTGGCGGAAGCGCGAGGCGCGTCGGGCGACGTGGCGGGCAGCGCGTTGCTCGTGGCTTCGTGGCGGGCGGGTCGGCTGGCGGTCGGCCGCGTAGAAGCGGGTCTTGGCCGTCTCGACGAGCAGGAGGTAGATGGCGATCATCCCGAGCAGGATCAGGAAGAACGTCAGCGGGAGGGTCGTGAAGCCGAGGACGTGTGCGAGCGGAGTGAACGGCAGCACGGCCCCGATCACCGCGGCGGTCACGGGGGTGATGACCATCGGGAGGCTGGGGCGGCTGCGGAAGAACGGGATGCGCCGCGTGCGAATGAGGAAGATGACCAGCGTCTGCGTGGCCAGCGACTCGACGAACCAGCCGCTGCGGAACTCCTCATGGCTGGCGTGCAGGATGCCGAGCATCACGAAGAAGGTGGCGAAGTCGAAGATCGAGCTCAACGGGCCGAACACGGCCATGAAGCGCCGCACGAAGGCGACGTCCCACGCCGCCGGCCGGGCCAGCACCTCGGGGTCCACGTCGTCGGTCGGGATGGCCAGCTGCCCGACGTCGTAGAGCAGGTTGTTGAGCAGGATCTGCGACGGGAGCATCGGAAGGAACGTCAGGAACACGGAGGCACCCGCCGCGCTGAACATGTTGCCGAAGTTCGACGACGTGGCCATGAGCACGTACTTGAGGGTGTTGGCGAAGATGCGGCGGCCGACCATGACGCCGTCGGCGAGCACGCCGAGGTCCTTGTCGAGCAGCACGATGTCGGCGGCGTCCTTGGCGACGTCGCTGGCCGAGTCCACCGAGATGCCCACGTCAGCGGCGTGGAGAGCCACGGCGTCGTTGACGCCATCGCCCATGTAGGCCACGTCGACGCCGGTGCGGCGGGCGACCTTGATGATGCGCGACTTCTGGTCGGGGCTGACGCGGGCGAACACGGTGGTGGTCGGGATGGCCGCGGCGAGCGCGTCGTCGTCGAGCCGGTCGAGGTCGGCGCCGCTCAGGACGCCCCGGTTGTCGATCCCGATGTCCGCGCACACCTTCGCGGCCACCGTGCCGTTGTCGCCGGTGATGATCTTCACCTCGATGCCGAGGCGGTGCAGCTTGGCGATCGACGCCGCCGCATCGGCCTTCGGCCGGTCGGCGAACGACACGAACCCCGCGAGCTGCAGGTCGTGCTCGTCGGCGGCCGTCGGCGTCCCGGCCGACGACGCCGGCTTGGTGGCCACGGCCACGACCCGCGCGCCCGAGGCGAACAGGCGGTCCAAGGTGGCTGCGGCCTGGGCCGGGACGTCGACGCAGCGGGCCAGCACCGCCTCGGGGGCCCCCTTGGTCACGAGCATCACGGCGGCGCCCGGGCCCTCGACCAGCACCGACGCGAGCTGGCGCTCGTGGTCGAACGGCAGCGTCGCCAGCCGTCGGTAGGCGCGCGGGCCGAGGGGATCGGCCGTCAGGCCGGCGGCGCCAGGCGCACCCCAGAGCGCGACGTCGAGCCCGTTGCCGCCCACCGGGCCGTGGTCGGTCATGTCGGCCTCGTTGCACACCAGGCCGAGCGTGAGCACCTCGCCGGCGGGCGCGCCCGCCGGGTCGATGGCCTGTTCGAAGGTGATCGTCCCTTCGGTGAGCGTGCCGGTCTTGTCGGTGAACAGGACCTCGATGTTGCCGAGGTCCTCGATGGTCACGAGCCGCTTCACGAGGACTCGGCGCCGCGCCAGCTGTCGTGATCCGGTGGCCAGGCTCACGCTCACGATGGCCGGAAGGAGCTGCGGCGTGATCCCGACCGCGATGGCCACCGAGAACAGCAGCGCTTCAAGGAGCGGCCGGGAGTACGCGATGTTGATGGCGAAGATCGAGATGGTCAGTGCCGCGGCGACGCGCACCAGGAGCTTTGAGAAGTTGCGCAGCCCGAGCTGGAACGCGGTCTCGGCCTGTCGTTCGCCGAGCCCGGCCGCGATCTTGCCGAACTCGGTCGCCGAGCCCGTGCCGACCACGACGGCCCGGGCCGAGCCCCGGTGCACGATCGTGCCCATGAAGGCGCATGACGCGAGATCGACCGCCGAGTCCGTGCCTGCGACCGGGCCTGCTCCCTTCGTGGCCGGCATCGCCTCGCCAGTGAGGATGGTCTCGTCGCACTCGAGCTGCGTCACGTCGAGCAGGCGCACGTCCGCCGGCACGATGTCGCCCACCCGGAGCGTCACCACGTCGCCCGGGACCAGCTCGGCGGCGTCGATCGAGGTCTGCTGGCCGTCGCGCCACACCAACGTTGTGTGGTGGACGTTGCTGTGCAGTGCAGCCACCGCCAGCTCGGAGCGGTACTCGTTGACGAACCCGAGACCGACGCTCAGCACCACGATCGCCGAGATGATCGAGCCGCCCGTCGTGTCACCGGTGAACGCCGAGACCCCCGCGGCACCGAGCAACAGGATCAGCAGCGGATTGCGCAGCTGACGGGCGAGGACCCCGAAGACCGTCACCCGGTGCTCGGCCAGCACGTTGCGACCGTGCTGCTCGCGGCCGGTCGCCACCTCCGCTGACGTGAGCCCTCCCGGTCGACTGCCGAGGGCGGCCAGCACGTCGTCGGCCCGTTCGGTCGCGGACGTTCGGAGGTCGAGCGCCAGGACGGTCATGGGGTCGGGATCGGCCTCTTGCCCGCGCTGCGCTCGCGAGGGGCGTCGACGCGCTGGGGGAGCAGGGCCGACGTCGGGTCCTCGTCGATGGCGGCCTCCACGCCGGTGAGTCTGCCCTCTGCGCCGCGAGCGACGAGGGCCGTCGGGACCTTTGGCCCTACCTCGTCGCGCCCTCGGGCGGGCACGATCGAAACATGGACGCATCAGGAGACACCGCTGGCCGACCGATCGTGGTCGGCATCGACGGATCGATCAGCTCGGAGCACGCCCTGCGGTGGGCCGCAGAGGTGGCCGCCAGTCGCCAGGCCACCCTTCGAATCGCCACGGTCTGGTCCCTTCCGGTGGCCTACTGGCCGCTCGGTGCCGCGGCGGCCTACATCGACCCCGCCGCGCTGGCGGCCGAGGCCGGCGCCCTGGTCGCCCACTCGATGGCTGAGCTACGAGACGAGCTCGGAGCCCGAGCCCCGAAGATCGAGGTCGTGGCGGTCGAGGGCACGCCCGCCCGCGAGCTGCTCCAGCTCGCCGCCGACGCGTCCCTCCTCGTGCTGGGCACCCGCGGCAGAGGAGGGTTCGCCAGCCTGTTGCTCGGGTCGGTGACGCACGCATGTGTCCACCACAGCCCGATACCGGTCGCCGTCGTGGGCGACGACAGTCCGCTGGAGGGTGCAGGCGACGTGGTCGTGGGAGTCGATCACTCCGACGGATCGAAGCTGGCCTTGCGTTGGGCCGTCGCCGAGGCGTCCCGTCGCGGGTCGCGGCTGGTCGCGGTGCACGGGTGGCAGCTCCCGGCCGGCATCACTTCCCAGGGCATGAGCCCACCGCCTGTCCGCGATGCCGAGCTCATCGCCGACACCGACCAGATGCTCACCGCCCTCGTCGACGAAGCGCT
>JAODBM010000188.1 GCA_025463985.1 Acidimicrobiales bacterium | reverse complement strand
CCGTGGGGCGTGAGGGTCACGGCGATAGGTTGCGACCCATGTCTGCACGACCCGCCACCATCGGCGAGCTCAAAGCGTCCGGGTGGACCTCGGTCCCCGTCAAGGAGGAGATCCGGCGCAACGCCATCGCCCGGATCGTCGCCGGCCAGCCGCTGGTCGAGCGCGTCCTCGGCTACGACGACACCGTGCTGCCACAGGTCGAGAACGCGCTGCTGGCCGGGCACGACGTGATCTTCCTGGGCGAGCGGGGCCAGGCGAAGTCCCGCATCATCCGCTCGCTCACCGGCCTGCTCGACGAGTGGCTGCCGATCGTGGCCGGCAGCGAGATCAACGACGACCCCTACGCGCCGGTCTCGCAGCACGCCCGGGCGCTGATCGCCGAGCTCGGCGACGCCACGCCGATCAGCTGGGTGCACCGCGACGATCGCTACGGCGAGAAGCTGGCCACGCCCGACACGTCCATCGCCGACCTCATCGGCGAGGTCGACCCCATCAAGGTGGCGGAGGGTCGGTACCTCTCCGACGAGCTGGTGCTGCACTACGGCCTCGTCCCCCGCACCAACCGCGGCATCTTCGCGATCAACGAGCTGCCCGACCTCGCCGAGCGCATCCAGGTCGGCCTGCTCAACGTGCTCGAGGAGCGCGACGTGCAGATCCGCGGCTTCAAGGTGCGCCTGCCGCTGGACGTCATGCTCGTCGCATCGGCGAACCCCGAGGACTACACGAACCGCGGTCGGCTCATCACCCCCTTGAAGGACCGCTTCGGCGCTCAGATCCGCACGCACTACCCGCTCGACGTCGCGACCGAGATGGCCATCACCGCCCAGGAGGCCCGCCCGCTCGACGGCAGCGGTGTCGAGGTGGTCGTTCCCGCGTTCATGTCCGAGATCGTCGCCACGATCTCCCAGCTGGCCCGACAGAGCTCGCACGTCAACCAGCGCTCGGGCGTCTCTGTGCGGCTGACCGTGACGAACCAGGAGACGTTGGTGGCCAACGCCACCCGTCGAGCGCTGCGGCTCGGTGAGTCCGAGGTCGTGCCGCGCGTCTCCGACCTCGAGGCCCTCGCGGCATCCACGTCGGGCAAGGTCGAGATCGACTCGCTCGATGACGACCGCGATGGCGAGGTCATCGAGCGCCTGGTGCGCAGCGCGGTGCTGACCGTGTTCCGCGAGCACCTCCACATCGAGGACCTGCGCACGGTGACCGAGGCCTTCGACGAGGGCCGGGTGATCCACGCCGGCGACGACATCGCCGCATCCGACTACGTGGCGCTGCTCGAGGACCTCCCCGCGCTGCGAGAGGCCGTGAACACCCTGACCGGCGGCGACGAGCGCCCGGCCTCGGTGGCCAGCGCGGTCGAGCTCGTGCTCGAGGGCCTCCACCTCTCGAAGCGGCTCAACAAGGACGCGGCCGGCACCCGCGCCACCTACCGCCGGCGGTAGGGCCCAGCTCAGCGCGCGAACAGGACGGCGAGGTCGACGTCCCACCCCGGCACGAGCGGGGTCGACAACCGGTCGCCGGCACGGCGCTCGATCGGCGGATCGAACGTTGCTGCCTCGACCTGTGCTCGCTCGCAGGAGCTGCGCCGGTAGACGCGGACCACCTCGCCCACGGTGTCGATGAGCCAGGCCTCGGCCACGCCGGCCGACTCGTAGTGCCGCAGCTTGGTGCCGGTGTCGAAGCGCCACGTCGACGGCGAGCGGACCTCGACGACCAGCGGCGGCGGCTGCGGGAACATGTGCACGTCGCCCGGCAGCATGCGCTCCTCGGGGACCCACCACAGGTCGGGCACGTAGACGTTGTGCTCGTCGAGCGGCGTGTCGATGTGCCCGGCCAGCTCGCCGCAACCGGGGTGGCGCTCGCGGTGGGTCATGAAGAGGAAGGCGAGCCACAGGATGATGCGCTCGTGGCGCATCTGCGGTTCCGACACGACGATCACTCCGTCGATCAGCTGGGCCCGAGGCTGCTCGGCGGTGAGCGCGAAGAACTCGTCGGCGGTGATCTTGCGACGCGCGGCGGTGACGGCCATCGGCCGGACCGTACCCAGCATCCTGAGGCTGAACCGTCGTGCGCAGGCCGGCCAGAGCGTCCCTGGCGCCAGGTCGGTCAGCCGGCCTTGCCGACCTGCGCCACCACGGTCAGCAGCCAGAGGCCGACCACGGGGACGGCCGCGAGGTCGGTCCAGCGGCGCCGGCTGCCGAGCAACACCAGCGATGACAGCAGCCCGGCCTCGGTGCTGGCGCGCATGAACGCGGTCGCGCCCGACCACAGGTAGCTGTTGAGCAGCACGACCACGAGCACCGCCGGCACCCACGCCACGCGCTCGTGCAGTGGTGTGGCCGATGTGCGCCATGCGACCGCCGCGGCGCCCACGAGCACGACGAGCGTCACCATCGACACGAGGCGCAGCGCCTCCGCGCCGCCGGACGGTGGCAGCACGTGGGCGAGCTGGTGCGCCAACCCGGCCAGGGGCGCCGCCAGGTTGTTGTCGCCAGACGAGGTCAGCGGCAGCGCGCCGTAGCGGGATCGCTGCAGGAGCTGCCAGCCGGCGAAGACCGCGAGCGGCACGCCGCCGGCGACGAGGGGGCCACGGTCACGCTCGACCGACCGGTCCCGCCACCAGGTCCACGCCCCCGCCGCGACGAGGCCGGCCGGCACGACCACCGTCGTGTCCCGGGTGATCGCGGCGGCTGCGAGGAGGACCGCGGCCGCGCCCCAGCGGCTGCGGCGGGCCGCCAGCAACCCGGTCAGCACGAGCAACGAGGCGACCAGCTCGGACGTGTCGAGCGAGAGCGAGTAGGCGAACCCCGGCCAGAGCGCGAGGAGCAACCCCCAGGCGGCATGGCGGCCAAGGTCTCGTGCGAGAGCACCAGCGACCGCGCCGACGCCGGCGGCGGCAGCCACGTTGAGCCCGACGAGCGCCCATGGCACGAGGTCCCGGTCGCCGCCGCTGAGCACGAAGGCCAGTGCGCCGTATCCCCAGCGGGCGTTGCGCAACGACGGCAGGTCGAAGCGCACGCCGGCCACCACCGGTTCGGTCGACCACGGCGCGACGCCCAAGCGGTAGAAGAACTGGCCGTCGAACGCCTTGTCGGCGGGCAGGACGGTGAGCGAGCCGGGGGCGCCGGCCGCCTGGGTCCAGGGCGGACCGGCGTGCACGAGGCGGGACACGTCGTCGTGGCTCCGGAGCAGCAGGCCGCCCACGAACAGCGCCGCCAGCAGGCCGGCCGCAAACGCCGGAACCCAGAGGCGGTCCGGCACGCGCCCGAGCCGAGGGTCGCGATCGGCGCTGGACACGACAGCACCGTACGCGACCGCCCCCACCCGATCGGCGACACGCATGGGCCCAGGAAGCGCGCTGGACCACCGCGCCGCCGCAACGGGTCGGCGATGCGGCCAACGGGTGCGGCCGGGTGGCCGGTAGCCTCACGACGTGACCCGGCCCCGGTTCTCCTACTCCCGCTGGGACGGCACGCAGGTCGGGTTCGACCTCGACGCCGAGGACGTCCTCCGGGAGATCAACGACGACCTCCTCTACCACGGCGATCTCAACGCGGCGCTGCGCCGGCTGATGCAGCAGGGGTTCCGCGACCGCGACGGCGAGCGGGTGCAGGGCCTCCGCGAGATGCTCGACCGGCTGCGCGAGCAGCGCCAGGAGCGGCTCGACCAGTACGACCTCGGCGGCGTCTACGACGACATCGCCCGCGAGCTGCGCGAGGTCGTCGAGATGGAGCGCCAGGCCCTCGACGAGCTGCGCCGCGACGCCGCGGCGTCCGGCGACCAGCGTCGGCAGGAGGTGACCGAGCAGGCCGCCGATGAACGCCAGGTGCAGCTCGACCTGCTCCCGCCCGACCTGGCCGGCCAGGTCCGAGAGCTCTCGGAGTACGAGTTCACCTCCCCCGAGGCACGTGAGCGCTTCGAAGCGCTGACCGAGCGGCTCCGCCAGCAGCTCGTGCAGAGCTGGTTCGACCAGATGTCGGGCGCGATGGCCGACGTCTCACCCGAGCAGCTGGCCCGCACCAAGGACATGCTCGCCGCGCTCAACCAGATGCTCGAAGACCGCGCCGCCGGTCGCCCGCCCGACTTCGACGGGTTCATGGAGCGCTACGGCGACTTCTTCCCCGAGAACCCGCGCGACCTCGACGAGCTGCTCGAGATCATGGCGCGACGCATGGCGGCCATGCAGGCGATGCTCAACTCGATGACGCCCGAGCAGCGCGCGCAGCTCCAGGGGCTCTCCGATCAGCTCCTCGAGGACATGGACCTGCGCTGGCAGATGGACCAGCTTGCACAGAACCTGCGCGGCGCCTTCCCCGAAGCCGGCTGGAACCGGCGCTACGACTTCGAGGGCCAGGACCCGCTGGGCTTCGCCGAGGCCGCCGCGCTCATGAACGAGCTCGGCGACATCGACCAGCTCGAGAACCTCATGCGCGGCGCG
Source organism: Acidimicrobiales bacterium (assembly GCA_025463985.1). Taxonomy (GTDB): domain Bacteria; phylum Actinomycetota; class Acidimicrobiia; order Acidimicrobiales; family Iamiaceae; genus JAODBM01. Next base: position 18,060 of record JAODBM010000188.1, on the reverse strand, counting down.
AGCTCACCGGGCGCGCTCGCCGAGGTCGACATCGACCGAGCCCGCGAGCTGCTCGGCCCTGACGCCGCGCGCAGCCTCGACAAGCTGGCCGAGCTCACGCGGATGCTCACCGAGGCCGGGCTGATCGAGCAGAAGGAGGGCCGCCTCGAGCTCACCCCGGCCGGCATCCGCCAGGTCGGCAAGAACGCGCTCGGCGACCTCTTCCAGAAGCTGGCCCACGACAAGCTCGGCCAGCACGAGCTGAACCGGATCGGCGCCGGCCACGAGCGGTCCTACGACACCAAGCCCTACGAGTTCGGCGACCCGTTCAACCTCAGCATCGAGCGCACGATCCGCAACGCCATCGCCCGCAGCGGCGGGGGTACGCCCGTGCACCTCACGCCCGACGACTTCGAGGTCGAGCGCACCGAGCAGCTCACGCGCACCAGCACGGTCCTCATGGTCGACCTGTCGCTGTCGATGCCGATGCGCGACAACTTCCTCGCCGCGAAGAAGGTGGCGATGGCGCTGCACTCGCTCATCACCACCCAGTTCCCCCGCGACTACCTCGGCCTCGTCGGCTTCAGCGAGGTCGCCCGGATCATCCAGCCGCACGAGCTGCCCGAGGTGTCGTGGGACTTCGTCTACGGCACGAACATGCAGCACGGCTTCCTGCTGGCCCGCCAGCTCCTCGCCCGCCAGGGCGGCACGAAGCAGATCATCATGATCACCGACGGCGAGCCGACCGCCCACATCACCGACGCCGGCGACGTGGTGTTCCACTATCCGCCGATCGCCGAGACCATCGACGCGACGCTCGCTGAGGTGCTGCGCTGCACGCGCGAGGGCATCCGGATCAACACGTTCATGCTCGACGCGACCGGCTACCTGCAGTCGTTCATCGAACGCCTCACGCGCCTCAACCGCGGCCGCGCCTTCTTCACCACGCCCGAGACGTTGGGCGACTACGTGCTGGTCGATTTCATCGAGCAGCGCCGCGCCATCAGCCGCGGCCGACGCCGCGCCGGCTGACCGCGCCGGCCCCCTCGACCCCCGCCACCAGGGCCGATCACCAAGTTCCCCTTGCGCGAACCCGTTTCAGAGGCGATGATCACACCGATGTAATTCCACGTGTGGTATGCGCTATCGTGTCCGTCAGACGGCGTGGCGCCGCCACGGTCGAGCGGGTTACCGGACCGGTCAGCCACACCTCGGTGGGCGTCGATGCCTGGGGGAGCAAGGTCAACATGCACAGCACAGCAGACGAACCCGAGCTCAAGAGCTGGCAGGACCTCGCCAACTGCTTGGGCGTCGACCCCGACCTCTTCTTTCCCGAGCGCGGCGCCTCCACGCGGGAGGCCAAAGAGGTGTGCAAGGGCTGCATCGTGCGTGACGACTGCCTCGAGTACGCCCTCTCCAACGGCGAGAAGTTCGGCATCTGGGGCGGCATGAGCGAGCGCGAGCGGCGGCGCATCCGCCGCCAGCGCGCCCTCGCCCGCCGGTCTGCCCCCGGCGCCACCGCCTGACCACCTGACCACCTGCGCTCAGGTGGGGTGCGGCCAGCCCGCCCGCTCCAGCCGCGCCTCGATCGTGCGGTCTGGATCGAGGTCGAGCTCGCGCCAGCGCGTCGCCGGCGTCGCGTCGAGCAGCGCCGCGGGCGCCAAGCCCACCAGCTCCGTTCGCTCGATCGCCACCTGCGCCGCGATGCGATCGACAACCTCGGCCGGTCCCACGGTGGCCGGGTCGATGAGGTTCATCGACACCTGGACCCGGTCGCCGACGGGCAGTCCCAGCGCCCGGACCGCCGGGCCGCGCAGGGCCACGGCCAGGGCACGCGCCTGCTCCAGATCGGCGCTTGCCAGCCAGACGTTGTAGGCGACCAGCAGCGGGCGGGCGCCCACCGCGACCGCGCCCGCCGACGGATGGGGGCGCGCCGGGCCGACGTCAGGGGCCAGCGTGCGGAAGGCGTCGCGTCGCACCGAGGGGAGCGTTCGCTCGGGGCCGTAGAGGAAGCACGGGAGCCCGAGCTCGGCCGCCGCCCAAGCTGCGAACCGGTCGCGGGCGGCGACGGCCTCATGAGCCCCGGCCGTGCCGAGCGCGACGAACGGCACGACGTCCACCGCCCCGATCCGCGGGTGGACGCCGTCGTGGTGGCGCAGGTCGATCCGGTCGACCGCGGCGCGGGCGACGGCGCGGGCCGCGTCCTCGCCGACGACGGTCAGCACGCTGCGGTGGTGGTGGCGGTCGCTGTGGACGTCGAGGAGGCCCCGACCGGCGGACTCGGCGATGGCGGCCAGCACCAGTCGGTCGCGGCCCTCGCTGACGTTGATCACCGCCTCGAGCACGGCCAGCAGCCTTTCACGGCGCTGAAGGGCCCGAAAAGGGATAGGCCGTCCGACGTGGGGCGCACCGCCGCTTCTGAGGCATCAGGCATAGGATGGGCGTATGGGACTTGGTGCTCCGGAACTTCTCATCATCCTGTTGGTCGTGCTTGTGCTGTTTGGCGGGGCGAAGCTGCCGAAGCTCGCCCGTTCGCTCGGTGAGGCACAGAAGGAGTTCAAGAAGGGCATGGATCACGAACCCGAGGCCAGCAAGCCCGGCGAGCCCAAGGGTCCCGCGGCCTGATTCGCGGGCGGGTCGCCACCCGCTCCGCCCTCTCCACCAGAACGACCGACGCCCGGCCTCGCGGCCGGGCGTCGTGCACTTCAGGCGGGGGCGACCTGGTCAGCGCTGTGCTGCTGCCGCCCGGGCCTGCGCCCGCCGGCCCTTGAGGATGCGCCGACGCTGGCGCTCCGAGCAGCCACCCCAGACGCCATGGTCGATGCGTTCGGTGAGCGCGTGCTCGAGGCACATGGCCTGGACCGGGCACTCCGCGCAGATCTTGCGGGCCACGTCCACGCCCACGCCATCGCTCGGGAAGAAGGTGCTGGGTGGGTAGTCCCGGCAGCTTCCCCGGTGCATCCAGTCGTTTTCCATCGGTCCTCCATGCGCGAGCAGTTCGACGTGTGAGGCGCTCCCATGGTTCCAGGGTTCTGATGGAGATTCGGTGCAGACGAGGTGGAGATCCGGCGAAAAGGTGCTTGCATGGCCGCATGACGACGTGCGGTGCGGGCGTGAGCACCCTTCGGCCGCCGGCGGGACGGTCACCCGGTGGCCTCACCTGAGCCCCGCGCATGGTCGCCCTGGGCCCCGCGACCGGGCGACGTCGCGCCCCGAACGCCAGCCGGCCACGATCCGCTGATCGACGCGCACGCGGCCGTGCGGAGCCTGCCGCCCGAGCGACCGCGGGCGGTGTCCCGGCCGACACCGCCCCCGACGAGCCCACCGCTCGCACCGCCGGCAGGGCCCCCCGGCCTGGGCGCCGCGCCGCCGACCTCGTGGCCGCTGCCCCGCATCACGCGTCCCCCCGAGCCCGTGCGGCGACCGACGTCGGCCCTGCGCGCGCTGGTGGCCGGGCTGGTCGGAGCCCTTGTGGTCGGCCTCGTGTTCGGCGGCTACGTGCTCGGTCACGACCGGACGCCCACACCGAAAGCGCCGGCGCCAGCCGTCACCCGCGGCGCCGCACTCGACATCCACCGGGTCCTCGCGATCGCCGAGCCTTCGGTCGTCGCCATCCAGACCGGCGTCAAGCACAGCATCTACGGCGCCGCCGGGTCCGGGGTCGTGATCTCGAAGGACGGCCTGATCATCACCAACCACCACGTGACGCAGGACGCCTCCCGCATCGAGGTGCAGTTCGACGACGGCAGCCGGTCGAGCGCTCGGCTGATCGGTTCCTCCCCCGCCAACGACATCGCGCTGCTGCGCGCTGACCGGACCGACCTCATCCCGGCCACGCTCGGATCGTCCGACGCGCTGCAGGTCGGCGACGACGTGGTCGCGATCGGCAATGCCCTGAACCTCGGGGGCAGCCCCAGCGTGACCCGCGGGATCGTGTCGGCGAAGGAGCGGTCGATCCCCACCCGCGGCGGCTCCAGGCTGAACCACCTCATCCAGACCGACGCCGCCATCAATCCCGGCAACTCGGGTGGCCCGCTCCTCAACGCCCGAGGCGAGGTCGTCGGGATCAACACGGCGATCATCGCCGACGCACAGAACATCGGGTTCTCGATCGCCATCGACTCGGTCAAGGCGCTGATCAGCGACCTCAAGGCCGGCAAGGGAGCCGGCAACGTGCCGGCCGCGCCCGACCTCGGCATCGACATGATCGACGTGACCTCCCCGAACCTCGCGCAGGCCGTGAAGGATCGCTACGGCGTCACGGCCCACCAGGGCGCGTTCGTGCAGGCGGTCAACGACGGGTCGGCGGCCGCGAACGCCGGCATCGAGCAAGGCGACGTGATCACCGAGATCGACGGTCGCGAGGTCCTGGGCGCGGCCGATGTCCGGCGCGCCGTGGGTGCGCACGCCGCGGGCGAGCGCGTCGCGGTGACCGTCGAGCGCAGCGGGCGGCGCTACAGCTTCGACGTGCGGCTGCCGGGTTGAGCGCCTCCGCGTCAGGTTGGACCTCGGTGCCCGTGCCCTAGGCTCGGCCGCATGTCGCAGATGGAGCAGGACCTCGAGCAAGAGCCGCCGCGCGGACACGCTCGCATCGTGTACCTCGGGCCGGTGGCCCCGCACTGGGAGGTGCGCAGCGACTTCGGCGACCGGGCCATGATCGACGCCTTCCGTGACCGGGTGCAGGCTCGACTCCAGCTCGTGCCGCCCCACGACCCGCAGTTCCGCCGCAACCGAGAGCGCGTCGTGCGCGACGCCGAGCGCGAGAACCTGCTGCTCGACTGGGACCTGGGCATCCCCGAGGGCGAGTAGCGCCCGGCGCGTGCTGGACCCTCGATGAGGACGATCGGCATCGACCTCGGGGGCACCAAGATGCTCGCCGGCGTGGTCGAGGATGGGCAGGTCCAGGGCACCGCGAAAGCGGCGACGCCGTCGGGCGGTCCTGACCAGGTCATCGCCGCGCTGGCCGAGATCGTGGCGAGCCTGGGCGGTGCGGAGCGCATCGGCGTGGGCACGCCGGGCGTCGTCGATCCGCGGGCCGGCAGCGTCTCGCACGCGCCGAACCTGCCGGGCTGGGATCGACCCGTGCTGCTCGCGGCGTCGCTCGCCGAGGCCACCGGGGTCACGGAGGTCCGCGTCGACAACGACGTCAACGTCGGCCTGCTGGGGGAGTGGCGGGCCGGTAGCGCCCAAGGCGCACGCGACGTGCTGGGCGTTTTCGTCGGCACCGGCGTCGGCGGTGCCCTCGTGCTCGACGGCGCCCTGCGGCGGGGCCCGCGCGGCATCACCGGCGAGATCGGGCACGTCACGGTCGTGCCCGGCGGGCGGGAGTGCGGCTGCGGGCGGCGCGGTCACCTCGAGGCCTACGCGGGTCGGGCCGGCATCGAGGCCGAAGCCCGGCGGCGGCACGCCCACGGCACCACGACCGCGCTCGTCGAGCTGGCGGGCGACGGGCCGATGAAGTCCGGCGTGATCGCCAAGGCGCTCGCCGTGAACGATCCGCTCGCCATCTCCCTCGTGGACGAGGCCGTCACGGCCCTCGGGCTGGCGGTGGCGTCGGCGCTGACGCTGCTGGACGTGCCGCTCGTCGTGCTGGGCGGCGGCGTGGCCGACAAGCTGGGCGCCCCGTTCGCCGATCGCGTGGCCGAAGCGGTGCGGGCCCGGATCCTGCAAGGCAGCGCCGTCGAGGTGCGCCCCGCCGCGCTGGGGGATCACGCCGGCATCGTCGGTGCCGCCGCGCTGTTCGCTGCCGCGCCCACCTGAGCCGTCCCGCGAGCCGGGCCGGGCGGCGCAGATCGCGGCGAGGGACCCGCGTCGCTACCCTCGACGCATGGACATCGCCACCGGCCGCGCTCACGAGGGGCCCGTGCTCGACCTCGACGCACCAGCCGGCGGCGTCGAGGCGGTCGATCTCCGGGAGGCCGAGCCAGCGGCCGTGGCCACATCGCCGCTGGCCACCAGCCCTGATCGCTTCCTGAACCGGGAGCTGTCCTGGCTGGACTTCAACGAACGGGTCCTGCTGCTGGCGTCGGACGCCTCGGTCCCGCTGCTCGAGCGGGTCAAGTTCTGCGCCATCTTCAGCGAGAACCTCGACGAGTTCTTCCAGGTACGCGTGTCGGGCCTGCAGGATCAGGTGGCCGCCGGCATCATCCGCACCTCGCCCGACGGGCTCACCCCCTCCGAGCAGATCCAGGCGATCGGCGCGCGGGTGGCTCAGCTGACCGAGCGGGTGCAACACGTGTTCCTCGCCGAGCTCGTGCCCGAGCTGGCCGCGGCGGGCATCGTGTTCTCGAGCTGGCACGAGCTGGACGACGACGACCGGCAGTACCTCGTCAAGGAGTTCGAGGACCGGATCTTCCCGGTGCTCACCCCGTTGGCGGTCGACCCCGGTCACCCCTTCCCCTACATCTCCAACCTCTCGCTGAACCTCGCCGTGGTGCTCCGCGACCCCGTCACGTCCGAGCGGCGGTTCGCCCGGGTGAAGGTGCCGTCGCTGCTGCCCCGGTTCGTGGTCATGCCCGACGGCGAGCGGTTCGTGCCGCTCGAGCAGGTCATCGCCGCCCACCTCGACCGGCTGTTCCCCGGCATGGAGATCATCGAGACCTCCGCGTTCCGTGTCACCCGCAACGCCGACCTCACGCTCGAAGAGGAGGAGGCCGACGACCTGCTGGCGGCCGTCGAGATGGAGCTGCGGCGGCGCCGCTTCGGCCAGGCGGTGCGCCTCGAGGTCGACGCCGAGGTCACGCCCGAGGTGTGCGAGCTGCTGGCTCGCGAGCTCGACCTCTTGCCGGGCGAGGTCACGCCGGTCGTCGGCCCGATCGACCTCAGCGGCCTCTGGGGGCTCACGGCCCTCGAGCGGCCCGACCTCAAGCACGAGCCGTGGTCGCCCGTCACCCAGGCGCGGCTCGCCGGCGCCGACGACGAGCGGGTCGACCTGTTCTCGGTGATCAGCGACGGCGACGTGCTGGTGCACCACCCCTACGACTCGTTCGTGACCTCGGTGGAGGAGTTCGTCCGGCAGGCGGCGCGGGACCCGAAGGTCCTGGCCATCAAGCTGACCCTGTACCGCACCTCGGGCGACAGCCCGATCATCCAGTCGCTGATCCGCGCCGCCGAGCGCGGCAAGCAGGTCGCTGCCCTCGTCGAGCTGAAGGCCCGCTTCGACGAAGCCGCCAACATCGGCTGGGCCCGCGCGCTCGAGCAGGCGGGCGTCCACGTGACCTACGGCCTCGTCGGGCTGAAGACGCACACGAAGACGGCGCTGGTGGTACGCGACGAGCCCACGGGCATCCGCCGCTACTGCCACATCGGCACCGGCAACTACAACCCCAAGACGGCCAAGCTCTACGAAGACCTCGGGCTGCTGACCGCCGATCCCGACCTTGGCGCCGACCTCACCGAGCTGTTCAACTTCCTGACGGGCTACGGCCGCAACGTCCGCTACCGCAAGCTGCTGGTGGCGCCGCACTCGTTGCGCACCCGCATCGAAGAGCTCATCCGGGGCGAGATGGCGGCGCCGCCGGGCACCGGGCGCATCGTCATGAAGATGAACAGCCTGGTCGACCCCTCGCTCATCGACACCATGTATGAGGCCTCTCAAGCCGGTGTCGAGATCGACCTGGTCGTGCGGGGCATCTGCTGCCTGCGCCCGGGCGTCCCCGGCCTGTCCGACCGCATCCGCGTCCGCTCGATCGTCGGTCGCTACCTCGAGCACTCACGGATCTTCCAGTTCGCGAACGGCTGGGGCGAGGGCGAGGCCGCCATCTACTTCGGCTCGGCCGACCTCATGCCGCGCAACCTCGACCGTCGCATCGAGGCGCTCACCCCCGTGGTCGATCCTGGGCTGCAGCGCCGGCTGCGGGAGATCCTCGAGGTCAACCTGGCCGACGACACGCTCACGTGGCGCCTCGATGCCGACGGCACGTGGGAGCGGGTCGCCCACGGCGGCACCGTCGACGCTCACGAGCGCTTCCAAGAGATGGCCACGGTGCGGGCGCGGCGCGCACCGGCCGATGTCGACTGACCGCGGCTCCGACGCGGTGCGGGCGGCTGGTGGCCTCGTCTGGCGGCCCGCGGCGCCGGGCGGCGTCGAGGTGCTGATCGTGCACCGTCCCCGTTACGACGACTGGACGCTGCCCAAGGGCAAGGCGGAGCCGGGCGAGACCTCGGCCGACTGCGCCCGGCGGGAGGTCGAGGAGGAGACCGGGCTGCGCTGCGCGCTCGGTGCCGAGCTGCCGACGGTCCGCTACGTCGACCACCGTGGCCGCCCGAAGGTGGTGCGCTATTGGGCCATGGCGGTGGAAGACGGCAGCTTCCGCGTTAACGACGAGGTCGACGAGATCCGCTGGCTGCGGCTCGAGCAGGCCGCCGGCCAGCTGACCTACCGGCGCGATCGTGCGGTGCTGGAGGGCTACCTGGCGTCCACCTGATCCACCTGTGCACCCCCCGCGAGGCCGCGAGACGGGCGATTTCGACCGAAGGTTGAGGGCCCGTTCATCCCTGGTTCACCATTCGCACCCTTTGGCGACACGGGCCCTCCGTACGTTCGCAGGGACCACCTGAGGATGAGGAGAGCGCGTTGAAGATCCAGAGGAATCGTCTGACGCCGGTGCTGGCGTTGGTCGCCGTGCTGGCGCTGCTCGCGGCCGGATGTGGAAAGTCGAGCAAGTCGAGCAGCACCACCACCGCGGCCGCAGATCAGTCGACCACCACAGCGGGATCGGCCTCGTCGACGACCGCGGCGGGCGCCGCCACCGGGCTCGACAAGGTGTCGGGCACGCTGCACGGCCAGGGTTCGAGCTTCCAGGACACGTTCGAGCAGAAGACGGCGTCCGACTTCGCTGCGGCCGTGAAGAGCGCGGGCGGGAACGTCACGGTGCTCTACACCAAGACCGGCTCGTCGGACGGCAAGAAGGTCCTGGCTGACCAGTCGGTGGACTTCGCCGGCTCGGACTCCGCGATCAAGCCCGCGGAGCAGACGGCGTTCGGGACCCGCAAGATCCTGTACTTCCCGGTGGTCGGTGGACCGATCTCGCTGGCCTACAAGCTGCAGGGCGTGCCGAAGCTGCGGCTCAGCGCCGACACGATCTCCAAGATCTTCCAGGCGCAGATCACGTCGTGGGACGACGCGGCCATCAAGGCCGACAACCCCGGCGTCACGCTGCCGGCCACCAAGATCGCGGTCGTGCACCGCTCGGATGGCTCGGGCACCACGAGCAACTTCACCAAGTACCTCACGGCCGCCGCCCCCACGTCGTGGAAGCTCGGCAACGGCGAGAAGGTGAACTGGCCGGCGAGCACGCAGGGCGCGGAGAAGAGCAGCGGCGTGATCTCGGTGGTCAAGCAGACCGAGGGCGCGATCGCCTACGCCGACCTGGCCGACGCGGCCAAGGAGAACCTCGACGTGGCCTCGGTGAAGAACTCGTCGGGCACCTACATCGCCCCCACGCCCGATGCCGCCTCGGCCGCGCTCGCTGCGGCCACGGTCAAGGCGGACCTCACGTACAACCCGATCAACGCCAAGGCCGCTGACGCCTACCCGATCACCTCGCCGACCTGGATCCTGGTCGACGCCAAGCAGAAGAGCGCCGCGAAGGCCGCCGCGATCAAGGCGTACCTGAACTTCGTGCTCACGACCGGCCAGGCCCAGGCCAAGTCGCTGTACTACTCCGCCCTGCCCAAGGCGCTCGCCGACAAGGCGATCACCCAGATCGACCAGATCACCGCTGGTTGAGCCAAGCTTTGCTCTGCCGAGTGGCCCGGGCCGAGCGGCCCGGGCCACACGGCTGTCCATCCAGCTGACGATGACGAGGCGCCATGCAGACCATCGCCGATCCTGAGGCCGGCCCCGAACGCTCGGCCCTCTCGGCGACGAATGGCTCGGTGCCGGACACCGCCTTCCGCGTCCTCGCTCTCGCATCCGGCCTGCTGGTGCTGGTGATCCTGGCCCTGATCGCCATCACGACCACGCAGAAGGCGTGGCCAGTCCTCTCGAAGCACCAGCTCGACTACTTCTTCTCGACGGACTGGCGGCCGAACGAGCAGCACTTCGGCATCCTCGGGTTCGTCTGGGGGACGGTCGTGGCCTCGACCATCGGCATCGTGCTCGCCGTGCCCACGAGCATCGGGATCGCGTTGTTCGCCACCGAGGTCGCGCCGCGCCGGATGCGTCGAACGATCACCACCGTCATGGATCTGCTGGCGTCGGTGCCGTCGGTCGTGTTCGGTCTGGTCGGGTTCCTCGTGCTCAAGCCCCGGCTGCAGAACTGGTACCAGGCGCTCGGCCGCTGGTGCGAGGGCATCCCGATCTTGCACAACGTGTTCGGCACCGGCTCGAGCGGCACGAGCCTCCTCACGGCCGGCATCGTGCTGGCGATCATGATCACGCCGATCATCACGTCGGTCACCCGCGAGGTGTTCGACACCGTTCCCCGCAACGACAAGGAGGGCGCCCTCGCCCTCGGCGCCACCCGCTCGGAGATGATCACGGGCGTGGTGCTGCCCCACTCCAGCGGGGGCATGGCCGGCGCGGTCATGCTCGGGCTCGGGCGGGCGAAGGGCGAGACGATCGCCGTCACCTTGTTGATCGGTGGCGTCAGCAACCCGCAGATCACCGTCAACATCCTCGGTCCGGGTGACGCGATGCCGTCGGCCATCGCCCGCAACCTCCAAGAGGCCAGCGGCGACTTCCGGGCCGCGCTCATCGGCCTGGGCGTCACGCTGTTCGTGATCACGATGCTCATCAACCTCGCGTCCCGGCGCATCGTCGGCGTCTTCGACCAGCGTCTGAAGGGCGCGTCGTGACCGCCACGACCACGGAGCGACGCTCGGCCGCCGGGCGCCTGGCCGTGCCGACCGATGTCCGGGTCGCCACCGTCACCGGCCGCAGGCTGGCCCGCAACCGCGTCGCGACTGGCGCGATGGGCCTCGCGTTCCTCGTCGCGGCCCTGCCCCTGCTCTTCGTGGCGTTCACCGTCGTCGGCAAGGCCACCAACGTCATGGGCTGGAGCTTCCTCACCCGCGACATCCCGACCACGGCGGCCGCCACCGAGCTGCAGGGCAACTGCGCCGCGGCGTCCAAGTACGGCGGCGACACCGCCGCGTGCAAGAAGGTGCCGGCCGCGGCGCCGCGGCCCGGCATCGGGCCGGCGGTGGTCGGCACGCTGATCACGACGGGGCTCGCCGCGTTGCTCGCCATCCCGCTGGGCATCCTGGCTGCCGTGTACCTCAACGAATACGGCCGGGCCCGGCCGCTCGCCCGCCTCGTGCGGTTCATGACCGACGTGATGGTCGGCGTTCCCTCGATCGTCATGGGCATCTTCGTCTACGCGCTGTGGGTCGTGACGATGGGCCAGGGGCGATCTGCCTTGGCCGCCAGCATCGCCCTCGCCTGCCTGATGCTGCCGATCGTCGTGCGATCGTCGGAAGAGATGCTCAAGCTCGTCCCCAACGCCTTGCGCGAAGGCAGCGCGGCGCTGGGCTCGCGCACCTGGAAGACGACGCTGCGGGTCGTGCTGCCCACCGCGCTGCCGGGCCTCGTGTCCGGGGCCATGCTCGCCGTGGCCCGAGCCGCCGGCGAGACGGCACCCGTGCTGTTCACGATCGGTGCGGCCGCCACCGTGCGGCAGGCCACGACCGTCACCGGGCAGAGCACGACCCTGTCCTTCCAGATCTACAACCTGATCACCAACGGCGGCCGCCTGTCGCCCCAGATGGCGTGGGGCGCGGCCTTCACGTTGATCGTTCTCGTGCTCGCCCTGACCCTGATCGCCCGGGCCGTCAGCGCCCGGTTCATGATGCGATGAGCGCGCCCACGTCCGCAGGCCCGCGATGAGCCTCGACCCGAACCAACCTGAGGAGGAGGACCCGATGGCCTCCGACAGCAGCGTCCAGACCAGCGAGCCCCGGCCGGCCGCCCCGGCCGGCAGCGCCCACGACGCCACGATCGACTTGACCGGGGTCCTGCACGAGCAGGCGCGGGCCGCCGAATCGGCGAGCTCGGTGGTGTTCGACGTCGCTGGGCTATCGGTGTACTACGGCGCGTTCCAAGCCGTGCGCGACGTGACCCTCTCGATCGCGTGGAACGAGATCACCGCGTTCATCGGCCCCTCCGGTTGCGGGAAGACGACCGTCCTGCGCTGCTTCAACCGCATGAACGACCTCATCGAGACTGCTCGGGTCGAGGGATCGCTGCGCTATCACGGCGTCGACCTGTACGACCCGAAGGTCAACCCGGTCGAAGTACGGCGGCGCATCGGCATGGTGTTCCAGAAGCCCAACCCGTTCCCGAAGTCGATCTTCGACAACGTGGCCTACGGCCCGCGGCTGTCGGGCGTGCGCAGCCGCGCCGAGCTCGAGGACGTGGTCGAGGAGGCGCTGCGTAGCGCCGCGCTGTGGGACGAGGTCAAGGACCGGCTCAAGCGCTCGGCGCTCGGGCTGTCCGGCGGGCAACAGCAGAGGCTCTGCATCGCGCGGGCCATCGCGGTGAAGCCCGAGGTGATCCTGATGGACGAGCCGTGCTCGGCGCTGGATCCCGTGGCCACGCTGCGCATCGAGCAGCTGATGCAGGAGCTGAAGGCCGACTACACGATCATCATCGTGACCCACAACATGCAGCAGGCGGCCCGGGTGTCGGACCGGACGGCGTTCTTCACGGTCGACGTCGACACCTCCACTGGCGACCGCACCGGCGAGCTGATCGAGTACGACCGGACCGAACGCATCTTCAGCCAACCTGCCGACACCCGCACCGAGGACTACGTGACCGGCCGGTTCGGGTGACCATGTCGTTGTCGACCTCCGATCCGGGCCCGGTCGGGCGACCCCTTCGCCCGGGCTACGCCGCGGAGCTCGACCAGCTGCGGTTGCAGGTGGAGGTCATGGCCGTGCGCGTCGACCAGAACCTCGAGCGCATGCGCGCCGTGCTGCTCGAGGGTGACGAACGGCTGGCCGAGCAGGCGGTGCACGCCGACGACGAGATCGATGCCATGAGCATCTCGCTCACCGAGCGCTGCTACGACCTGCTGGCCCGCGAGCAGCCCGTGGCCGGCGACCTGCGGTTCGTGGTCTCGGTGCTGCGCGTGCTCGGCGAGTTCGAGCGCATCGGCGACCTGGCGCTGCGCGTGGTCAAGCTCGCTCCCGATCACGCCCTCCTGGCCTCGAACCCGCCCACCTTCGACCTCCTGCTGGCGATGGCCGACACCGCGGTCGAGCGGTACCGCGAAGCGATGCGGGCCTGGATCACGCCCAGCGCCGACGTCGCCCGCCAGCTGCTCGCCACCCCATCGGTCATCGCGGCGCTGGCCGAGCGGCTCACGACCGAGCTGGTGCGCCTGGAGGGTCCCGCTGCGGCGCGGTTGGCGATCCGTACCCTGGTGGGCGGAAAGTCGCTCGAACGCATCGCCGACCACGCGGGAATCATCGGCGCCCGCCTTCTCTACCTACTCACCGGTGACTCCGGCCACCTCGCCCACGAGGTGCGTTGATGGTCCGGTGGTCCCTGCGGCGTGCGCCGTGATGTTCGAATGAAGGACCCCATGCCCGTTCCAGAGATCCGCAGCCAGTTCCACGCTCAGCTCGACCAGATCCGCACCGACACCGTCCGCTTGGCGGCCATGGTCACCGAGTGCGTCGCCCGTGGGACCGAGCTCCTCCTCCACGGCGACCTCGCCGCCGCGCAGACGCTCATCGACGGCGACGACGACCTCGACGTGCTCGCGCTCGACATCGAGGAGCGCTGCTACCAGGCCCTCGTGCTGCAGGCCCCGATGGCCGGCGACCTGCGGGCCATCGTCACCGCCATCCGCCTGGCGTCCGAGCTCGAGCGGTCGGGTGACCTCGTGGTCAACATGGCCAAGGGCGTCCGCCGGCTCTACGGCACCGAGATCGACCCCACGCTGCGCGGCCTGCTGGCCCGCATGGGCGAGGAGGCCCAGCGCCTCATGCGCGTCGCCATCGACTCCTATGCCGAGGGCGATGCCGCCAAGGCCGCCGCCATCGACGACATGGACGACCGGCTCGATGCCTTGCACAAGCAGTACATCCAGGCGATCTTCGAGTCGCACCGCAGCGCGGGCGTCGAGCTCGAGGCCGGTGTGCAGCTGGCCCTGATCGGCCGCTACTACGAGCGCATCGGCGACCACGCCGTCAACATCGGCGAGCGCGTGCGCTACATGGTCACCGGCTGGCTGCCCGAGCACACGGGAGCGGCCCGCGTCGCGGCCCGTAACGAGGGCACCACCCCCGCGCGGGTGCCGCGGCCCGACCTCACCCTTGCCGAGCGCGCCGAGCGCGGCGACCAGGCTGACGGCGACCCGGACGAGCGGACGACCTGATGCCGCTCAGGGGGACGCGGACCTCCACCCGGCTGCGCGACCGCCTCGATGTGCTCCGCTCCGGGTTCGAGCGGCGCGATGACCGGGTGGAATCGGTGTCGGTGGCCGACGCCGTCGAGCGCCTCGAGCGGGCGATCAGCCAGCACGAGACCGTCGCCGGACGCGTCCGCGCCACCGAGGACCGGCTGGTACGAGCCCTCGACGTGATCCCGCAGGGCGTCGTGCTCGCCGACGAGGACGGCCAGGTCGTGTTCCGCAACCAGGCGGCGTCCGGCTTCTTCGCGGCCCGGCACAGCGAGGCGCTCGTCGAAGCGGCCATCCGCGAGCTGATCGACCAAGCCGTGGCCGGTGTGCCCGACACCCGTACCCTCGACCTCTACGGCCCGCCCCGTCGAGCGCTGCTGTTGCGGGCCGTGCCGCTGGAGACCGGGCGCGAGCCGCGCGACGACGCCGGCGAGCCCCGCAGCCACGGCGCGTTCATCATCGTCGACGACGTGTCCGAGCGGCATCGGCTCGACGCCGTGCGGCGCGACTTCGTCGCCAACATCAGCCACGAGCTGAAGACGCCGGTCGGCGCGCTGGGCCTGCTCGCCGAGACCGTGGCGACCGAGGACGACATCGACGTGTGCCGCCGCCTCGCGCTGCGCATGCAGCACGAGGCCTTCCGCGTCGCCCGCACCATCGACGACCTGCTCGAGCTCAGCCGGATCGAGGCCCGCGAGCTGCCCGGCCGCGACCCGGTGCCCGTGCACCTCGTGTTCGCGGAAGCGGTCGACCGCACGCGGCCGGCGGCCACCCTCGCCAACGTGGCCATCCGCGTGCACGAGCCGCCGCGCCAGCTCACGGTGATCGGCGACCGCCGGCAGCTGGTGTCCGCGGCCGCCAACCTGCTCGACAACGCGGTCAAGTACTCCGACGAGGACAGCGTGGTCGAGGTGCGGGCGCGCAGCGACGGCCAGTGGGTCGAGATCGACGTGCAAGACCACGGCATCGGCATCCCCGAGCGCGACATCGAGCGGGTCTTCGAGCGCTTCTACCGGGTCGACCGCGCTCGCAGCCGCGACACCGGCGGCACCGGCCTCGGCCTCGCGATCGTGCGCCACGTCGTCCAGAACCACGAGGGTGACGTGCAGGTCGTCTCGCTCGAGGGCCAAGGCTCCACCTTCACGCTGCGGTTGCCGGCGGGCCCCGGACCGATAGCGGTTCCCCGCCCTCAGTCGGAAGCCGGCTGATGGGCTCGATGCTCGACCGGAGGACCATATGACCACCCCCACGACGACGATCCTGGTCGTCGAGGACGAAGAGAGCTTCGTGGACGCGCTCACCGTCGGCCTGCAGCGCGAGGGCTTTCGCGTGCAGGTCGCTCGCGACGGTGCGCAGGCCCTCGCCATGTTCGACGCCGTCGACCCCGACCTGGTCCTGCTCGACGTGATGCTCCCGAAGGTGTCGGGCATCGACGTGTGCCGCGAGCTGCGGTCCCGCTCGAAGGTGCCCATCATCATGGTCACGGCCAAGGGTTCCGAGATCGACACCGTGGTCGGCCTCGAGGTCGGCGCCGACGACTACGTCACGAAGCCGTACCGCCTCCGAGAGCTCGTGGCCCGCGTCCGCGCCGTGCTCCGCCGCTCGCCGCTCGACGTGATCCGGGACGATCGCGACGGTGAGGCGCTCGCCGTCGGCGACGTCTCGCTCGATCCCGACCGTCACGAGGTGGTCATCCGGGGCGATCCGGTGACGCTCCCGCTGAAGGAGTTCGAGCTGCTCGAGCTGCTGCTCGAGAACGCCGGCCGCGTGCTCACGCGCGAGACGCTCATCGACCGGATCTGGGGCTTGGACTACGTCGGCGACACCAAGACGCTCGACGTCCACGTGAAACGCCTGCGGGCCAAGGTCGAGGAAGACCCGTCGAGCCCCAGCCGCATCGTCACCATCCGCGGGTTGGGCTACAAGTACGACGTGCCGCGGGCCCGCTGAACGATCGCGCCGCCAGGGTGCCGCCCGGTCGCCGCCACGGGGGCCGGGTGGCCGAGTCCCTACGATGGTGCGGGTGGTGTGCCCGATCGACCCGTCGTTGAACGCCGGCCCGGCGCCCGTCGGCGGCGCGGCCAGCCGACCGGTCCGAGGCGTCATCGGCGCACCCCCGGTGGTGTGCCGATGAGCCCGATCACCGAGCGCCGCCCCGACGGCCCCGGCTTCAGCCCCCGGACGGCGGCCGGCACCAAGGCCTTCATCGTCACGCCGTTCGCCCGGCTCGCCCGCACCCACGCCGTGTCGGCCGCGGCGGACGCGATGGTCGTGGCCGCGCTCGCCGGGTCGGTGTTCTTCTCGCAACCGGCGGGCGGCGCTCGCACCCCGGTGCTGCGCTACCTGCTGCTGACGATGCTGCCGTTCGCGCTCGTCTCGCCGCTCATCGGTCCGCTGATCGACCGGCTGCACAGCGGTCACCGCTACGTCGTGATCGGGACACAGCTCGTGCGGGCCGCGTTCTGCTTCCTGATGATCAGCTCGATCAAGAGCGGCAACACGATCTTCTTCCTGGAAGCGCTCGTGTTCCTGATGATGCAGAAGGCGTACCAGGTGGCCCGCAGCGCACTGGTGCCGACGGTGGTGGCGAGCGACGACGAGCTCGTCGAGGCTAACTCGAAGCTGGCGCTCATCAGCGGCGTCATGAGCTTCGTCGGCGTGGTCCCCTCCGCCGCGCTGCTCAAGGCGTTCGGTCCGCAGTGGTCGGTCGGCCTCGCCATGTGCACCTTCGTGGTCGCCGGGCTGCTCGGCACCCGGATCGCGGCCACGAAGGTCGCGTCCACGCCCGCGGGATCGACCGAGAAGGCCGAGCTGCGCAGCGCCGGCATCGTGCTGGCCGGCTCGGCCATGGGCGTCCTGCGCGGCTGCGTGGGATTCCTCACGCTGCTGGTGGCGTTCGACTTCAAGGGTCACCGTCCGGCATGGCAGCTCGGCGTGGTCGGTGGCGCGAGCGTGCTGAGCAGCCTCCTCGGTGCGGCCTTCGCGCCGCGGATCCGCCAGCTCACGTCCGAGGAGAACTTGCTCACCGCGATGCTGGTGCTCGTGGTCCTCGGCGCGGTCGTGGCCACGATGGTCGCCGACGTGGCCGGCGCCGCGCTGCTCGGTGCCTGCATCGGCTTCGGTGCCGCCGCCGGCAAGCTGGCGTTCGACTCGATCCTCCAGCGGGACGCGCCGGACGCCAACCGCGGCCGCTCGTTCGCCAAGTTCGAGACCCGCTTCCAGGTCATGTGGGTCGTCGGTGCGTTCATCCCGGTCGCCATCGAGATGTCGGTCCTGGCCGGCGTGCTCCTCGTGCTCGGGGTCACGTTGGCGGCGCTGTTCTTCTATGTGGTCGGCCGGCTCGCGTGGGCACATCGCAGCGGTGAGCGGGTCAACGCCGCGACGGCCGCGGCGGTGGAGATCGAGGGGCGCTTCGCCGACGTCTCGGGCGAGGTCAAGGGACGGCTCCGGCGCACCACCCGGGGCGCGCTTCGTCGAGTCGTCCCCGGACACCGCGGCGAGCCGTCGCCGGCGGACGGGCCGGAGCCAGCGGCCACGACCGACGCCGGCGCTGACCTCGACGTGCCCGAGGGCGGCTGGAGCGCCGCGGAGCTGGCGGGGGTCGGCTGGACCCCGACGCTGCTGCTGCAGTCGGGTTGGACCCCCGACGACCTCGCTGCCGCCGGCTGGCCGCCGGCGGAGGTCGCCGCCGCGGTCGCCGCCGCGGTCGCCGCGCCGGTTCCGCCGC
>JAODBM010000072.1 GCA_025463985.1 Acidimicrobiales bacterium | reverse complement strand
CGCGCTCCACCCGCCCGTCGCCGCCTCGGGGGCGGTGCGCAGGGACCGGGCACTCGCCCCGGCGGCGGCGGTGGGTGCCGCGCCGCGGCCGGCGAGCCGGTAGGACCGCTGGGCCGTTGGGCCCGGTTGCGGCGCGGCGGCTCCACCGGACGTTGCCGTGAGCGTGGAT
Source organism: Acidimicrobiales bacterium (assembly GCA_025463985.1). GTDB lineage: Bacteria > Actinomycetota > Acidimicrobiia > Acidimicrobiales > Iamiaceae > JAODBM01. The sequence goes on along the minus strand of JAODBM010000072.1, from coordinate 2,840 downwards.
GCGGGAGCAGTTGCGGCTGCGGTGGTTGGTGTCGAAGCAACTGCTGCGGTGGATGCTGGTGAGGTGAGGATCGCTGCGAGCGGGAGTGTGGCGAAAAGGACGATCAGCGGGACAGCGCGCGGGCGGGCGGCAGGTCGAGGCAACGTCGGTCTTCCTGGGGCTGGTTGTGCGAGCATGAACCTGTTCGGCGCCCGACCACTGTTCGAGAGGTTCTCGTGCCGATTTTCCGCCCTATGGGTGGACTTTGTCCGGTTTTCCAGCACAGTGAGTGACGAACCGCCCTCATGCGTATCTCCCTAGACGCCACCCCGCTGCTCGACACCCCGACCGGCGTGGGCGTGTTCACCCGTGAGGTGCTGCGACGGCTGGGCGCTCGGCCGGACGTCGACGTCACCGCGTTCTCGTTCAGCTTCCCGCGGCGACGCAGCCTCAAGCAGGTGCTGCCGCCGGGCGTCGACGCCGCCCGCTTCCCGATGCCGGCCCGCGTCGTGCGCCCCCTCCTCCTCGGCAACTACCCCGTGGTGATCGACTGGCTCACGGGGCCCTGCGACGTGGTGCACGGCCCGAACTTCGTGACGCCGCCCACTCGAGCGGGCGTCGAGGTGGTGACCGTGCACGACCTGACGTTCCTGCGCTTCCCGAAGATGTGCACGATCGACACGCTGGCGTACCCGCCGCTGATCCGGCGCACGATCGACCGCGGCGGGTGGATCCACACCGTCAGCGAGTTCGTGGCCAACGAGGTGCGCGACGCGTTCCCGATCGACCCCGAGCGCGTGGTCGTGGTGCCCAACGGCGTCAACCCACCGTCGGCCGACGGTCCGGGCCGCGACGCGGCCGCGGGCCAGCGCCTCGCCCGGGGCAAGAGCTACGTCCTCGCCGTCGGCACCGTCGAGCCGCGCAAGGACCTGTCCACCTTGGTGAGCGCGTTCGACCAGTTGGCGGCCGACGATCCCGACCTGCGCCTGGTGATCGCCGGGCCAGACGGCTGGGGGATGGAGACCTACACCGAGGCCGCGGCCGCCGCCCGCTTCCGCGACCGCATCGTGCGCCTCGGCTGGGTGGACGACGACCAGCGCACCGCCCTCATGCGGGGCGCGGCGGCGGTGGCCTATCCGAGCCGCTACGAGGGCTTCGGCCTCGTCCCGCTAGAGGCCATGGCGCTCGGCACGCCGGTCGTCACCACCGCCACCGGCGCCCTCCCCGAGGTCGTCGCCGACGCCGCCGTGATGGTCCCGGCGACCGACGTGGACGCGCTGGCCGGCGCCCTCGCATCGGTCCTGGGCGACCCCGAGCGCCGCGCCGACCTCATCGCCCGCGGCCACCAGCGCGCCGCGTCTTTCACCTGGGAGGCCACCGCCGACGGCCTCGTCGACCTCTACCACCAGGCCTACGCGTCCCGCTGACCCGTCACGTGGCGGCTCGGATGATCGTCAGTGCCCGATCCGACATGCGTGCCGCGGTTCGTCAGTCGGAGGTGACGGTGATCGGCGCGCACACGATGTGCGGATGCGTCGGGCCGCCCGGCGGCCAGTCGATCGAGCAGCAGATGTCATAGCGCCCTTCCTCCGGTCAACGAATGCGGGCGGCCATCCCGAGGGGTACCCGAGGGCTCAGGATGAACAACCTCGGGCGCGTGAGGCCCGAGGCGGGGGATCAGCTGCTGATCTGCTCGCTGAAGTAGTGGACGACCTTGGGTTGGCCGGAGACCAGGCCGCGCTGGCGGCCGGGGTTCATCACGTCGAAGTGATCCTGCTGGTCGCGACGGTCATACACGGTGCCGCCGTCGTGGGTCGAGAGCATGATCGTGAGCCGATAGGTGCCGTCCAGCAGCGGGACGTCGGGAAAGTCGAAGCACACTGCGCCGACTCCATCCATGGCGTGGATGGGCTGGTCGAGGCCGTCCGAGTCGAAGCCGAACACGAGCTCGCCCGAGTCGGTGTGGGCGTCGACGGTGACGGCGACGTCGGTGATGCGCTCGGGCGCGAGGTAGTCGATGCGCAGGCGCATGGGCTGGTTCGGGAGCAGGTAGCGGGCATCGGGCTGGGGGTACTCGACGCTGACCTTCGTGATCTGCACCGGCTTCGTGATGTCGATGGCCGGCACCGAACCCGACGGCGGGCCGGACCACTGCGGGGCCACCAGCTCGCTCTTGGGCACCGGCGCGCCCGCGCTGTCGGTCGCCTGGCCGTCGAGCAGCTGGATGCCCCCGCCCGCCAGGCTCTCGCGCAGCGTGCGGATGGCCTCGCCGGGCGGGCCGATGGCGATCATCTGGCCGTGGTCGAACACCGCGGCCCGGTCGGCCAGCTGGCGCACCAGCTCGGCCATGTGGCTGACCAGCAGGATGGTGGTACCGGCCCGCTTGATCTGCTTGACCCGCTCGACGCACTTGCGCTGGAAGGCCTCGTCACCGACGGCGAGCACCTCGTCGATCAGCAGCACTTCGGGCTCGACGTTGATGGCGACCGCGAAGCCCAGCCGGGCGGACATGCCCGACGAGTAGTGCTTGACCTGCCCGTCGATGAAGTCCTGGAGCTCAGCGAACTCGACGACGTCGTCGAGGATGCGGTCGACCTGGGCCTTGGAGAAGCCCAAGATCGAGCCGTTCATGTAGATGTTCTCGCGCCCGGTGAGATCGCCGTGGAAGCCGGCGCCGAGCTCGAGCAGGGCGGCCAGCCGCCCGGTCACCCGGATGCGTCCCTGGTTGGGGCGGAGGGTGCCGGCGATGCACTTGAGCATCGTGGACTTCCCCGAGCCGTTGTGGCCCAGCAGCGCGAACGTCTCGCCGTGCTCGACCTCGAACGACACGTCGTCGAGGGCCTTGAAGTTCTGGTGCGGGT
>JAODBM010000068.1 GCA_025463985.1 Acidimicrobiales bacterium | reverse complement strand
TTCAGCCATGGCGGGCGCGTACCGAGCACCCCGCCCACCCGCGCCGCGGCCCCCACCCCCCAACCCGACCCCCACCCCCCCCGCCAAGGTGGAGTACAAGCGGTCGTGATAGCAGCCGCTTCAACTCCACATTCGCGGGACGGCGGCGGGGGTGGTGGGGGGTCAGAAGCCGCGGAGGGGGAGGGTGGGGCGCTGCAGCCAGTTGTCGGGCGGGTAGGTGGCCGAGGCCTCGATCAGGTGCAGCGAGTAGGCGTGGCGGCTGCGCTCGCTGCGGTTGGTGTCGCTCCAGTGGGGGAGCAGGCCGTGGAGCAGGACGAGCGTGCCCTTCGGGGTCTCGAGCGGGACGAGGCGCGCGCTGGCGGGGTCGGGCAGTGGCGTGGGGTCGAGCAGATCGAAGCGGGTGCCGCCGGCCCCGTCGCGGACGAACCGTTGGCGCAGCGGTCCCCGGTGGCCGCCGGGCTCGGCCCACAGGCACCCGTTGTGGATGGTGGCGTCCTCGAGGGCGACCCAGAAGCCCACGGCGGTCTGCGGCTCGGTGAACAGGAAGGTGGCGTCCTGGTGGCAGGCGACCTCGCCCCCGAAGTGGGGCTGCTTGAAGATGTACATCGACTGGAGCAGGCGGGGATCGCGAACGCCGATGTCCGCGGCGATGCCGGCGAAGATCGGGGCGCGGCTGAACCGGTCGAACACCGGATCGAGGTCGTGCATGGCGTGGCCGAGCTTGTTGATCGACTGCTCGTTGGGCGCTCGTAGCGCGCCGTCGTCGTCGAACGCCCCCGCCTCGAAGAAGCAGCGGACCTGGTCGCCCGAGCCGAGGAAGTGCTCGTCGCTCGTCCGCGTCTGCTCGTCGGTGCTGAAGATCGAGACGGTGGAGGCGTCGAGCTCGGCCACGATCTCGTTGGCGCGGGTCCGCAGCTCGTCGCAGGCCGCGGCCCCGACCGCGCCCGGCACGACGAGGAAACCGTCCCGGTCCCATTCGGCGAGCTCCTCGTCGCTGAGGATCATCGTCCCGGCCTCACCCGATCCGCTCGATGACCAGCGGTGCGGGCTCGGGCTCGGCGGGGCCCACCGCGAGCCGCCCGTCGGCCAGCGCCTCCATCAGCGTGGCCTCCGCACTCGCGAGCCGCTGCTCGTCGTCGGCGTGCAGCTCGAGCCACGGCTGCCCGGCCTCCACGCGGTCGCCGACCTTGGCGAGGCAGCGGACGCCGGCGACGGCGCTGACCAGGTCTTCCTTCCGGGCGCGGCCGGCGCCGAGCCGCCAGGCGGCGACCCCGACGGCGCGGGCGTCGAGCCGCTGGACCCAACCGGTGGCGGGGGCGGCAAACGGCCGGACGAGGGGCGCGATCGGCAGGGGCGCACCTGGGTCGCCGCCCTGGGCCCGCACCATCGCGTCCCATGCCCGGCGGGCGGAGCCGTCGGCCAGCGCGAGCGCGGGGTCGGTGTCGATGCCCACGAGGCCGAGCATCTCACGTGCGAGGACCACGGTGAGCTCCACGACGTCGGCAGGTCCGCCGCCGCCGAGCACCTCCAGCGACTCGGTCACCTCGATGCCGTTGCCGCACGCCTGCCCGAGGGGCTGGTCCATGGCCGTGAGCAGGGCCACCGTGGCCACGCCGTGCGAGCGGCCCAGCTCGACCATGGTCTCGGCCAGGCGGCGGGCGCGGTCGATCTCGGGGAGGAACGCGCCCGACCCGACCTTCACGTCGAGCACCAGGGCGCTGGTCCCCTCAGCGATCTTCTTCGACATGATCGACGAGGCGATCAGGGGGATGGACTCCACCGTGCCGGTCACGTCGCGCAGGGCGTACAGCTTGCGGTCCGCGGGCGCGAGGCCTGCGCCGGCGCCGCAGATGACCGCGCCGACGCTCGCGAGCTGGGCGCGCAGCTCGTCGACCCCGAGGGACGTGCGGAACCCCGCGATCGCCTCGAGCTTGTCGAGCGTGCCGCCGGTGTGGCCGAGCCCGCGGCCCGCGAGCTGCGGGACCGCCGCGCCGCACGCGGCGACCAGCGGGCAGAGCGGTAGCGAGATCTTGTCGCCGACGCCGCCGGTCGAGTGCTTGTCGACGGTCGGCCGGCCGATGGCCGAGAGGTCGAGCCGCTCGCCCGACTCGATCATCCGCGCCGTCCAGGTGGCCAGCTCACCGGGGTCGAGGCCGCGGAACAGCACGGCCATCAGCAGGGCGGACGCCTGCTCGTCGGCGATGGTGCCGGCCGTGTAGCCGTCGACGAAGAAGCGGATCTGCTCGTCGGTCAGGCGTCCGCCGTCCCGCTTGGTGCGGATCACGTCGAGCACGTCGGTGGCCACGGCCGGGATCGCTTCCGGGCCGTCAGGCCGGGTCGCTGCGGGTCGTCAGGTCGTCAGGACCGAACGCGCCGGGCAGGAGCTCTCCGAGCGTGGTGACCGACGAGCCGGTGTCGATGAGCAAGCCCGGGCCGCCGTGCTCGTAGAGGACCTGGCGGCAACGCCCGCACGGCGCGAGGTACTCCTCGTCGCCCCCGACCACGCTGAGCGCGACGAGCCGTCCGCCGCCTCCGGCGACCAGCGCCTGGGCGACGCCGCACTCCGCGCACAGGGACAGGCCGTACGACGCGTTCTCGACGTTGCAGCCGACCACGGTGCGGCCGTCGTCGACCAGCGCGGCCGCCCCCACCCGAACCCGCGAGTAGGGCGCGTAGGCGCGCTCGAGCACGCGCCGCGCCGCCGTGCGCAGGGCACCCCAGTCCACGTCCTCGTTCATGCCGCTCATCTCGCTCATCGTTCTCTCCGGAAGATCTTGCCGTCCGCGGCGGGCGGCCGGAGGCGCTGGGCTGCGAACACGAGCACGAGCAGCGTGGTGAGGTGCGGGAAGAAGGGGATGAGCTGCTTGGGCACGCGGTCGGTGGTCGCGTACCAGGCATAGGTGACGGCGGCGACCGCCGCCAACATCGCCGCCGACCGCGGCCGGCGGAGCAGGATCGACCGCACCGCGAGGGCGGCGAACAGCAGCGCGGCCACGAGCAGGATGGCGTGGGCGGTGGCGTCGACCTGGCTCTGCATCGAGTCCATGAACCCGAACAGCCCGGCGCCGGCGATCAGCCCGCCGGGCCGCCAGTTGCCGAAGATCATGGCGGCCAGGCCGATATAGCCCCGGCCGTTGGTCTGGCCGGCTTGGAACTGGCCGCTGAACACGTAGACGAGGGTGACGCCGCCGAGCCCCGCGAGCGCGCCCGAGACGATCACGGCGACGTAGCGCAGCGTGTACACGCGGACGCCGAGCGATTCGGCGGCCTCGGGGTCCTCGCCCACCGCGCGGAGCCGCAGGCCGAACGGCGTGCGCCACAGCACCCACCACGTCAGCGGGAACAGCAGCGCGGCCACGACGACGAGCAAGGAGATGCCGGTGCTCCAGGCCAGGACCAGGCGCGCGAGGTCGGAGACGAAGAACCGGTTCTGGCTGCCGAGCGTGCGCAGCGGGCCGCTCAGGAACGGCAGGAGGTCGACGCGGCCGATCTCGCGGCCGATCTGGGGCGACGAGTTGGTGGCGCCGTCGTAGGCGATCGTCGTCAGGAAGTTGGTGGCGCCGATGGCGAGGATGTTGATGGCGACGCCCGAGATGATGTGGTCGACGCCGAACGTCACCGTCGCCACCGCGTGCAGCAGCCCGCCGGCCGCGCCGCCCAGCACCCCGATCAGCACGCCCTGCCAGGGACCGAAGTGGATGCCGCCCCAGGCGCCGAACCAGGTGCCCAGGACCATCATCCCCTCGAGGCCGATGTTGACGACGCCGGCCCGCTCGCTCCAGAGGCCGCCCAGCCCGGCCAACCCGATCGGGAGCGACAGCTCCAAGGCCGAGCGGAACGTGTTGGACGCCGTCAAGGGGGCCACACCCGAGATCTGCTTGGCCACCGAGAGCAGCAGCGTGCCGGCCGCGAGGTAGAGGAGCCAACGGCCCCACGAGGGCAGGGCGCGGAGGCGCTCGAGCGGGTTCGGCGGGGTCGCCGCAGCGCCCGCGGTGCCGGCCGCGGGGGTGGCCACGTCGGTCACGCCCGGACCACCTCCGGCGCCGGCATGGCCCGCCGCAGCTCGCTGGCCTCACGCCGCGCCGCGGTCCGCCGCACGACCTCGTACGCCACGACCACGGACAGCACGATGAGCCCCTGCATGATCGCGGTGATCTGCTTCGGCAGGCCCTCGTTGGCCAGCGGGGTCTGCACCGCGTCCATGAACGCCCACAGCAGCGCGCCGAGCGCGATGCCCAGCGGGTGGTTGCGGCCCAGCAGGGCCACGGCGATCCCCGTGAAGCCCAGCCCGCCGATCACGGTGTCGGACGTGTAGCGGCCGGCTTCCGACAGGACCTGGCTGAGCCCGACCAGGCCGGCGAACGCCCCCGAGATGGCCATGGCGGCCACGATCATCCGCTTGGCGTCGACGCCGCTGGCTTCGGCCGCGCTCGGGTTCGACCCCGAGGCCCGCAGGTCGAACCCGAACCGCGTGCGCCAGACGAGGAGGTGGTAAGCGACCCCGACGGCGACGGCCACGAAGATGTAGGCCTGCAGGCGGTTGGCGGCCGGGAGGTGGATGCCGAGGTGGGCGATCGCGGCGTTGAGGCTCGGGAAGCGTCCCGAGGCGCCGATCGGCCGGGTGCCGACCGTGTAGCCCCCCTGCTCCTGCGGGGCCTTGAGGTACTGCTCGAGCAGCAGCGCGGTGACCCCGCCGGCGACGGCGTTCAGCATGATCGTGGAGATCACCTCGCTGACCCCGCGCGTGGCCTTGAGGAGACCGGGGATCACCGCCCACAGCGCGCCGGTCGCCATGGCCACGAGCAGGATCACCAGCACGTGCAGCGGCGCCGGCAGCGTGACCGCGGCACCGGCGGCGGCCGCCAGCAGCGCCGCCAACCGGTACTGCCCTTCGACCCCGATGTTGAACAGGTTCATCTTGAACCCGATCGCGACCGCCACACCGGAGATGTAGTACGGGCCGGCGCGGTTCAGCATGCTGACCACCGCCTCGGTCTTGGTGCCCTTGACGGCCATCACCCAGAAGACCTTGCTCGGGCTGTTGCCGGTCGCCAGCAGCACGAGCGCTGACGCAGCCACGGCCACGGCCACCGCCAGCAGGGGAGCAGCCAGCAGGAGCACGAGCCGATGCCTCACGCGGCAGGCCCCGCGTCGCGGGCGTCGCCGCGGGTCATGTAGCTCCCGAGCTGCTGGGGCGTGGCCGTGGAGGGATCGAGCCGGGCCACGACGCGTCCCTCGAACACCACCAGCAGGGCGTCCGACAGGCCGATGAGCTCTTGCAGGTCGGCCGACACCAGCAGGGTGGCCAGTCCGGTCGACCGCGCCGCTCGCAGCTGATCCCAGATCGCGGCCTGGGCGCCGACGTCCACGCCCCGGGTCGGGTGGGCGGCGACCATCGCCTGCGGCTCGGCCATCAGCTCGCGGCCGATGATGAGCTTCTGCTGGTTGCCACCCGAGAGCGCGTTGGCGGTGACGTCGATGTTCGGCGTGCGCACGTCGAACCGCTCGACGATCTCCTCGGTCCGCTGCCGGGCACCGCCGCCGTCGATCCACGGACCCTTCACGTTGGGCGGCTGGCTCTGGTGGCCGAGCATCTCGTTCTCCCAGAGCGGCGCGTCGAGGAGCAGGCCGTGGCGCTGGCGATCCTCGGGCACGTAGCCCAGGCCGGCCTCGCGCCGGCGCCGGGTCGACCAGCGGGTGACGTCGACCCCGCCCAGCTCGATGGTGCCGGCGTCCGGGTCGCGCAGGCCCATGAGCGCCTCGATCAGCTCGGTCTGGCCGTTGCCCTCGACCCCGGCGATCCCGACGATCTCGCCGCGGTGGATCGTGAACGACACGTCGTCGAGCAGCGGCCGCCCGTGGGCCGAGCGGCACGTGAGGCCGTTGACCCGGACCTGCACGTCGGTCGTGACGGTCGAGTCGCGGGTCTCGGGCGTGGGCAGCTCGCTGCCGACCATGAGCTCGGCCAGGTCGCGCGTGGTGGCCGTGCGCGGGTCGGCGGTGGCCACCGTGGTGCCGGCACGGATCACCGTGATGTCGTCCGCGAGGGCGAGCACCTCGTCGAGCTTGTGGGAGATGAAGATGATGGTGATGCCTTCGCGCTTGAGCTCGGACAGGTTGGCGAACAGCTCGTCGACCTCCTGGGGCACGAGCACCGCGGTCGGCTCGTCGAGGATGAGGATCCGGGCCCCGCGATAGAGCACCTTGAGGATCTCGACCCGCTGGCGCTGGCCGACGCCCAGGTCCTCGACGAGCGCGTCGGGTGCGACCGGCAACCCGTAGGTCGCGCCCAGCTCGGCGATGCGCCGCCGGGCGGCGCTCCGATCGATCATCCCGAAGCGGCGGGGCTCGCGCCCGAGGATCACGTTCTCGAGGACGGTGAGGTTGTCGGCCAGCATGAAGTGCTGGTGGACCATGCCGACGCCGGCGGCGATGGCATCGTTCGGGCTGCGGAACGACACCTCGGCGCCATCGACGAGGATCGTCCCGCTGTCGGGACGCTGCATGCCGTAGAGCATCTTCATGAGCGTCGACTTGCCGGCCCCGTTCTCGCCGATGACGGCGTGGATGGAGCCGCGCTGGACCGCGAGGTTCACGTCGCGGTTGGCCACGACTCCCGGGAAGCGCTTGACGATGTGGCGCAGCTCGACCGCGGGCACCTCCGCCCGGCCGGGGGCTCGTGGCTCAGCTGAGGGGAGCACGGTCAGGTGGTGGGCACCGTGATCTTGCCGTCGATGATCTGCTGCTTGAGATCCTCGAGCTTCTTGGTGTCCGGGATCTGGCCGCCTTGGGTGGCGAAGTCGATGCCCCCGTTCTTCAGGTCGAACATCAGCGTGCCGCCCTTCAGGCCGCCGGTCAGGTAGGCCTTGACCGCGGTGTACACGGCCACGTCGACCCGCTTGATCATCGACGTGAGGATGCACTTCTGCTGCGCCGGCGGGACCTGCAGGTACTGGTTCGAGTCGACGCCGATCGCCAGCCGGTCGGCGGCCGTCGCGGCTCGGAAGACGCCGGTGCCCGAGAGGCCGGCGGCGTGGTACACGACGTCGTCACCGTTGGCGTACAGGCCCTTGGCCGTGGTCTCGCCCTTGGCCGGATCCTTGAAGCCCGAGAAGTCGCCGTCGGGCGTGAGGTACTTCACGTCGACCTTCACGTTCGGGTCGATCTGCTTGACCCCGGCCTTGTAGCCGGCCTCGAACTTCTTGATCAGCGCGGTCTCGACGCCGCCGACGAAGCCGACCTGCTTGGCCTTGCTCGCCTGCGCGGCCGCGGCGCCCACGAGGAACGAGCCCTGCTCCTCGGCGAACAGCAGGCCCGTGGTGTTCGGCTGCTTCACCACGCCGTCGACGATCGCGAACTTCGTGTTCGGGAAGTCCTTGGCGATCTTGGCCATGTCGTCGGCGAACGCGAACCCGACGCCGATGATCATCGTGTAGCCGCCGGTGGCCAGGCCCCGCATGAGCTCCGCCCGGTTGGAGCCGCTGGCGTCCGGCTCGAGCGTCTTGATGGTGACCTTCATGTTCTTGGCGGCCGCCTCGATGCCGTTGTACGCCGAGTCGTTGAACGACTTGTCGCCCCGACCGCCGACGTCGAACACGAGGCCGACCTTCTTGCCGGACCCGTTCGGGTCGCCGACGCTGCCCAACGGCTTGGCCGTGTCCTTCTCGCCCGTCTTGCCTTGGCAGGTGGCCGCGCTGGCGCTGGTGCCCCCGCTGGTGCCCCCGTTGCTGGTGGTGGACGTCTTGTCCTTGCTCGCGCACGACGCCGCGACGAGCGCGGCGACGGCCAGCAAGAGCAACACGCGGGTGAGAGGTCGTCGATGCACGGTGCGTTACCCCTTGTGGCTCAGCCGGCTCCGGGAGCGGCCGGCAGCGGGCGAACAGTAGCAACCATGACGGAAGGGTGACACGGGTCTGGCGATCGACGTCAGGATGAAGAAGAAGCCCGTGGACATCATCGATAACAACGGTTATTGTCGGCGGGGATGGTGCTCCGAACGCTCGACGCTCCCATCGCGGTCGTGCCCGGCCACGACGACCCCGACGACCCGGTCGGCGCGCGCCTGCTGTCCGCCGCGGCCGAGGTCTTCGCGGAGCGGGGCTACGCCGGCGCCAAGGTCGCCGAGATCGCGCGGCGGGCCGGGCTCACCACCGGCGCGATCTACAGCCGCTACCGGGGCAAGGCCGAGCTGCTCGTCGAGGCGATCGACGCGTTCTGCGTCGACGAGCTCGACGCCCTCTTCACCGACCACCGCTTCCGCGGCCACATGGAAGACCTCCTCCGCGTGGCCGGCAGCCACCTCGTCGAGCGCGACGACTCGCCGGCCCCAGGCCTGCTGCTCGAGGCCATGATCGCCGCCCGCCACGAACCCGACGTCGCCGCGCTGCTGCGGCGCCGGTTCGACGACCGGCGCGAGCGCCTCGCACTCGTCGTCGAGTCGGCCAAGGCCAGCGGCGGCATCGACCGCGGGCTCGACACCACGGCGCTCGTCACCTTCTGCCACGCCGTCGGCCTCGGCTTCCTGCTGCTCGAGGTGCTCGACACCCCGATGCCCCAGGCCGACCGGTGGGAGCAGCTCATCGCCCGCCTGGTCGCCGCCACCGGCGTGCGACCCCCCGTCCCATCCGCTGACCCAACAACCCGCGCTACATCTGCCGGCGAGCACCTCGAGGAGAGCTGACATGGCCACCGATGCCGAGATCCTGGGCCGCAACGATGTCGACGACATCGACGCGATCCTGGCCATCACCAACCGTGACGTCGAAGAAGCGATCCACGTCGTGCAGGACAACGCCGACGCCATCTTCACGTGGGACTACGAGAAGGGGAAGCGGCCGGCCCTCAACAAGCTGTACGAGAAGGCCAAGCACGCGCAGTGGAACGGCGAGACCGATCTCGACTGGTCGATCGAGGTCGACCAGGAGCGGCAGGCTCGCAACATCCTCGAGCTGCGCGCCGGTCTCATGGCGGATGCCGGCGTCGACCTCACGGGCACGCCCATGGAGAAGTGGACCGAGAAGGAGTGGATCGAGTTCAGCGTCGAGAACCAGAACTGGTCGCTCTCGCAGTTCATGCACGGCGAGCAGGGCGCGCTGATCTGCACCGCGAAGATCGTCGAGACCGTGCCGTGGATCGACGCGAAGTACTACGCGTCCACGCAGGTGATGGACGAGGCCCGCCACGTCGAGGTGTTCGCCAAGTACCTCGACACCAAGCTGCAGGGCCACTACCCGATCAACGCCCACCTGCAGATGCTGCTCGACGACATCATCAACGACAGCCGCTGGGACATGACGTACCTCGGCATGCAGATCATGGTCGAGGGCCTCGCCCTGGCCGCCTTCGGCATGGCCCACCAGACCACCGAGGACCCGCTGCTCAAGCAGCTGCTGCGCTATGTGATGAGCGACGAGGCCCGCCACGTGGCGTTCGGCGTGCTGTCGCTCAAGGAGTTCTACGACGGCCTCACCGCCGCCGAGCTGCTCGAGCGCCAGGAGTTCGCGTTCGAGGCCGCCGTCCGCATGCGCGATCGCTTCCTGCAGCAGGAGGTCTGGGAGCGCATGGGGGTCGACGTGAAGCTGGCCATCAAGACGTTCAATGTCGGCGACAAGAACAACGACCCGTTCCAGCAGCTGCTGTTCTCGAAGATCGTGCCCAACTGCAAGAAGCTGGGCCTGCTCGACGCGAACGACGGCTGGCTGCGCCAGCGCTTCGACACGCTCGGCGTCACGCAGTTCGAGGACTGGGTCGACACCGGTGAGGAGTACCTCGAGCTCGACGCCGTGTCGGCCGACCGGGCCGCCGCCGCAGCTGAAGAGGCCGCCGCCGGCTGATCGCCTCCGCGGCCTGGGCCGCGGCCTCGGTGTGCGATTGTTTGCGGGTGTCCGAGCCGAGCGTCGCGTCCCGCCGCCCGCCATGGTGGGAAGGCAAGGTGCCGTCGACGCTGGTCTTCGTGGTCGTCGTCGCCGTGGCCGGGCTCATCACCGTCGCGCTCTCGGTGCGCCTCAAGTCCGTGCTCACGAACGTCGGGCGCGACCGCGCCGGCGCGGACCCGTGGACCCAGCCGGTGGGGATCGAGCGCACGAAGTCGGGCTTCCTCCTCGGCCACCTGCCCGACTGCGCGCAGGCGCCCATCGAGCGCATCGCCCTGTGGGACAACAACAGCCATCCGCTGTGGGAGGTCGCCGGCCCGCCGACCCCACTCAACCAGTTCGTGATCGGCACGCCGCCGAAGGGCTTCACGACCGTGCACGCCTTCGAGAAGACGTCCGCCACCACCATGGTGCGCGTGGTGGTCGTCCGCCGGCTCGCCGGCGTGGCCGGGGGTCGCTACATCCCCACCGACCTGCGCATCGGCAAGGTGGTGACGCTCGACGAGAAGAAAGAGCACGTGTACACCGCCGACGGGTTCAAGGGCCTCGACCTCTGCCCGTTGCCCGGCGTCAAGAACCCGGACACCGTGCCGGTCTCCAGCACCGCAGCGCCCAACCCCTGACCGGTCGCTAGAGCTGCGAGCGACCGCGGTCGACGATTTGCTGACGCCGCCGCTCGATCTCGGCCGGGTCGATTCCTTCGCCCTGCCATTCGCCCGCGACGCGGGCCTCGACCTCCCACGCGTCGCCCCCTGCCGCCAGGCTGCCCTCGTCGTAGGTGGCGAAGATCCGGCGCACGCCCAGCTGGTCGTTGGACGCGATGTCCGCCGCCAGACCGTGCGCGAACCGGAGGAGGTCGTCGTGGGGCACGACGTGGTTCACGAGGCCCCAAGCGAGCGCCGTGGGTGCATCGAGGAAGTTGCCGGTGGCGCTCATCTCGCGGGCGCGGCGCAGGCCGATGGCCTGGGGGAGCAGCACGGTGAGGCCCCAGCCCGGCTGGATGCCGACCCGGGCGTGGGTGTCCGCGAAGCGGGCGCGCTCGGACGCCACCAGGAAGTCGCACGCCAGCGCCAGCTCGAACCCGCCGGTGATCGCGGCCCCGTTGACGGCACCGATGACGGGCTTGGTGCACGCCGGCAGCGCGCCGCGCTCGCCGCGGGTCGACTCGCCTGTGGCCCCGGTGTCGGCGAGGGCTGACCCGCCCGCGCCCAGCTCCTTGAGGTCGAGCCCAGCGCAGAACGCCGGGTCGGCGCCGGTGAGCACGATCACGTCGACGCCGTCGTCGGCCTCAACCGCCCGCACCACCTGCCGGAGCTCGCGGATCAGCGCGCTCGACAGCGAGTTGCGCTGGTGGGGGCGGTTGAGCGTGATGGTGGCCGTGCGCTCGGCGATCTCGACCAGCACGATCGGCGCATCCGCCTCGGACGGCCCGGCCTCGGACGGTTCAGCAGGTGCGGGTTGGGGGGCGGCGGGCTCGGACACGGGACTCCTCGGGGTCGGTGCCGTCAGCCGGCGTCGCTGTCCTCGGGCGGCAGGAACTCGAACTTGAGGTCGCCGAGCCGCACGAGCGTCGACGCGATCCAGCCGCCGACCGTGCTCATGTGCTCGTCGAGCTTCGAGCCGTCGGCCAGCACGGCCTCGTCGAGCTCGTAGGTGCCGTCGTAGGAGACCTCGATCGCGTACTCGGTCTCCTCGAGGTCGTCGTCGTAGATGGTCTCGACCGTCGGCGCCGACCGCCGCAACCGCTCGCGGCCCATCGCCGCGCTCTCCTCCGGCAGCACCGCGATGACCACCTTCGGCTGCGGCACCTCGACGAGGCGCTGCACCCGGAAGACGATCTCGACCTCGATGCGCGGCGGCTCGTCGAGCGGCTCGCCGATGTACCAGGACCGGTACGACGTCTGCGCCCAGGTGGGCCAGTCGAGGGTGACGTCGGCCCGGGTGCGCGGCGGCAGGCCCTCGCCCGGCAGGGAGTACGAGGTCTCCCAGGTGAGGTCACCGAGCAGCACGTCGGACTGGAACCGTTCCTCGAACGCCTGCCGCTCGAGCATCGCCGTCTCCATCGCGTCGCGCAGGGCGCCGATGGCATCGGTGAACACGTGGTCAAGCATCGCGAGGCGACCCTAGGCCACGGCCGGCTCGTCCATGAACGCAACCGCCACCGAGAGGCCCAGGTCTCGGTGGTGCAGGGTGGTGATCTGGCGGCCCGGTTGCACCGCGGCCTTCAGGGCACCGAGGTGCGCGCCGACCGTGGCCGCCAGCGCGTCGAGGTCGGCGACGGTGAACGCGAGCCCGAACCACTTGGCCGGACCACCGGCGGTCGGCTCGGGCGGCCCGACCACCTCGAGCACGACCTCACCGAGCCGGAAGAACGCCTGGCGCATCGGCGACTGGGGCTCGCCGGCGTCGCGGGTGCGCCGCAGTGCGAGGCCGATGCCCTCGAACGCAGCCACGGTGCGCTGCAGGTCGGGCGTGGCGAGCACGACGTGGTCGATCATCGTCGCCGTGTTCGCGTGCTGCGACGGCGCGCCCGCCAGGGGCACCTCGTCCGCACGCAGCGTGACCACGCCCTCGACGTCGTTGCCACCGCTCAGGTCGAGCCCCGTCACCGTCCAGGACCGGATGCCCCGGCCGCCGCCCTCGCCCGCGAGCCGCACCGACACGGACCCGACCCGGCAGGCATCACCCTCGACGGTGAACCCCGCGGCCTGCCACGCCGCGGGCTCGTCGCCCACCACGATCTCGACGACCCTCGGCGCGCCGTTCTTCATCACGCCCCGACCATAGGAGTCCGAGGGCCCCGGCGTGGCAGGTACCGTGTCCCGACTGGCCGTAGCGCAGCTTGGCAGCGCACCGCGTTTGGGACGCGGGGGTCGTGGGTTCAAATCCCACCGGCCAGACCAGCCAACCAGGGATTTCCGACACAACTGCAGCGACCCGCGACGACATAACCCCGCTCGCCTTCCGTGGCGGTCGGGCCTTCGTCGCCCAGGGTCCGAAGACTCGGAGGTTGGGCCCTTGCCGTGCCGATGCGCATAGGTCTCTGGGCTGTGCCGGAGCCGTTCTGCCTAGAAGGGTTGTTGGCCTAGGTCGCCTTGGTGCTGAGGCACGAGGGGGTCGCTTCCGCCTATCGGCCGGCGTACCGTTTGCGACCATGGCTGGAAACGAGCGCAGCGTTGCTCGCGACGGCGAGGGTGATGACCAGCCTTTGGCGCGCGCCGAGTTGATCGAATCGGCGGGGGCGCAGAACTTGGCGGTGACGGGCAACCCTTTGGCGCTCTTGCTGATACCAGTGGCCGGGATACTCGTGTGGTTCCTATCGCGGGTGCGGCGGTTGCTCCGTCGCCGCTAGGGCGACAAGGGGCCAACGGTCGGCCGTCTCCTTCCGCGTTGCGGCTCAACCTATGGGTGGCCCGAGGCAACGGCGAAGAAGCTGGACCATTCCGGGTCGTGGCGAGCCATGCACTGCACATCGTGGGTGGCCACCTCGGCCTGGAGCCGCTCGTGGAAGTCAGGGATCCAGTCACCTGACTTCGCGTAGAGCACGAGCTCCCGAACGCCCGGAATTGTGAGCACAGCCGCGAGCACCGCGCGATCGCTCGCTGTGGCGACGACGAGTTGCTCGATGCCCCGCAGAACGGAATCCTCGTCGTGCGTGGGCCATCCCCGCTCCGTCGGGCTGGTGACTGGTATCGCCACGCCGATCTGGATCGGGTACTCCTCACGGTCGATGGCGTCTCGGAGATCTGGCCTGAACCGAGCTTCCACATTCACGTCGTCATCGAACGTGCCGCTCCAACACATCCACGTGGCCGCGACGTCTGCGACCCGGCGCGGGCCGCCATCACCTGCGTCTTCAGCCCACGCAGACGCGCCGGCGTGGAGCCGCGCCCGGAGCCCGGGCATCGTGCGCGCATGCCATTCGTCGCCTGGGTCATCCCACAGCTCGGCGAGCTCTGATTGTTCGCTCTCGGCGCGATCGACCGCCCGCAGCGCCAAAGCGGCGTCCTGGGGAGTTGCGACACCAGGGTGCCATCGAACCCACGTCGCTGCAACGATGCTCACGTCCGGACCGGGCTGGCCGAGTGCGAGTGCCACCACCTCCGCGGCGGCAAGCGCGATCGCACCATCGACAGCCTCCAGGTACCCGTCTCCTGCCACGATCGTCTTCAGCACGGCGCGAACGAGGCGCAGATCGTCGAACCGCTCGAACTCGTAAAGCCAATCGGCCGCGTCGTCGTTCTCGAACGCTTCCGGGCCCCATGCGCCCACAGCTCAGCCTCCTCGCTTCAGCCGCGGGTCGCCCAGAAGTCTCATCTCGAAGTGCGGCCAGCTGATCCGATGTTCCTCCGCACGCCGTTGCGGGTTCGTGCTGTGGCCGACGTAACGGGTGTTCCCGTCTGCGTCGACCATGAAGTAAATGACCGCGCTCGACGGGTGCGGCAGCAATCCCACAGTGCCGAACCTAGTTCTGCCGATTTGGCACGTCCCCCGGCGTTCGCCGGCGGCGGGACTTGAGCAGTGGTTGCTCACGACTGCCGCGGCGTGGTCGGTTCTGCTGGTGGTCGGGCAGCGCATCTCGGCCTGCCGCCGATCAGGAGGAACCCCCATCGCCATCCCGAGCCCTGCCGAGCAGCGCGCCACCTACCTGGCGCAGCTGCAGCCTCACATCGTCGAGCCGATCCTCGAGGTCGGCTTCCTGAGCACACCAGGCGCGGTCGCGGGCCTGGTCCGCGACCAGGTCAAGGGTAAGGCGCTGGGATTCCTGTCCCCGCTCGTCGGCCTCGTGTATCGCAGGAAGAAGACCGCGGCGCGGGTCGAGGTTACGAGAAACGATCTCGTCGCCGTCACTGAGCAGCGCGTGTACCTGTTCGAGTTCCCGTCCCGCGGCGGGACCTTCACCGTCTCCGGTCCGCCGATCGTGTGGTCGCGCGCCGGCTTGGTCGTTGCGGCCGAGGCGCAGGGTCGGCTGACGCAGCGCATCCACGTGCGGCTCGCGTCCGGCGACGAGGTCGACTACGACATCAACCGCGGCGGGCGCGATTGGGCCACGTTCTCCGACGGCATGCGCGATCTGCTCCTGCGGTCGAGCTGACGAGCCGCCCGAGCTGTGCCCCCTGCCCCGGCCCCAGCGGCCGGGTCAGGGACCCGCCGGTCGCTTGCCCGCAACGATCTGAGCGATGTAGCTGTCGCTGGGGGTGAACCAGGGCATGCGGGCGGCGAGCGCCTTGCGGACCCAGTCTTCGGGCTTGCCGAGGAGGAACGGGACGAGCGCGCTGAGCTCGTCCAGCTTGGTCGCCGCGTCCTCGCGCAGCCCGTCGACCTCGGGGTGCAGCTTCATCGACATGCGGACCTCCTCGGCCGTTCCTAACCGTATGTCTGCTGTTCATGTCCAGCAGGGATTTCGTCACGCCCGAGTCAGGTTCCTGATCGGCACCTGGTCCTGGAACAAAAGCCTTCCGTGGGGAATCGGCAGCCGACCATGCCGGCCTCGGTCGCAGCGAGCCGCGTAGCCTCCGTCCATGATCGAGGACGACCCGAAGACCGGGCCCGCCGACGTCACCCACGTCCTGACCGAGGCCATGGAACGCGCCGGCGTCCACCCGGCGTACGTGGCCGCCGTCCGTCGCTGCGGCTTCGTGCTGACCGAGGAGAACCTCGAGACGCTCGATGCCGACCAGGTGGCCCGCTGGAACGCCGCGATCGATGCCTGGTACGACGAGCACCCCGGCGGCGCCGACCGCTGATCCGGGCAAGCCCGGGGTGCGGCCGGTCCGGTCAGTCGCGGGAGTGGACCGGGCGGCGACGGGCGCCGAGGACGCCCCAGGCGAGCGCGATCGGGCCGGCGACGGCCACCGCGACCATCCCGCCGGCCAGCGGCCCCCATGCCAGCCCGGCCGCAACCACGGCGACGACCGCCTGCACGGCCACGAACCCCCGGCGCACGGGAGCCTCGAGGGCGTCGAGCCGGTCGTGGAGCGAGCGCATCGCCGCGGGGTTCGTGAGCCCGGCGCTGAGCAGCACCGCCAGGCCGCGGGCGAAGCCGAAGAGCACTGCCAGGCCGAACCCGAGGAGCGGGCTGGCCGTGAGCGCGGCAAGGGCGACGACCAACAGGACGCCCGCCGTCATGATGTAGGTGGTCAACCCGGCGCCGATCTGCCAGCCGAAGCCCAGGCCGTAGACCCACGAGCGGTAGCGGCTGAGCCACGCGTCGTCGACCTGGCGCTTGAAGAAGGGCGGCTGGACGCCGAGCACGCCGGCGTCGGTCCAGGCCGCGACCGCGGCGAGCGCGGCGGCCAGGCCCAGCGCGGTGACCCGCGACCAG
>JAODBM010000055.1 GCA_025463985.1 Acidimicrobiales bacterium | reverse complement strand
CGCGTCGCCTGGGCGTCAACATCTTCGAGAACGAGAAGGGTCGCAAGGCCCTCGAGAAGCGCCCGTACCCGCCGGGTGAGCACGGCCGCAGCCGTCGCCGCCAGCCCTCCGAGTACCTGCTGCAGCTCCAGGAGAAGCAGAAGGCCAAGTACATCTACGGCCTGCTCGAGCGCCAGTTCGCCAACCTCTACAAAGAGGCCAGCCGCCAGAAGGGCGTGACCGGCGAGAACCTGCTGCGCATGCTCGAGCAGCGCCTCGACAACATCACGTTCCGCGCCGGCTGGGCCTCCACCCGGCCCCAGGCGCGCCAGTTCGTCAACCACGGCATGATCAACGTGAACGGCCGCCGGGTCGACATCCCCAGCTACCGGGCCCGCCAGGGCGACGTGATCTCCCTGCGCGACAAGTCCAAGGAGATGATCGTGATCCGGCACAACCTGGACACGATCGATCGCCTCAAGCCGGCTTGGCTGGAGGTCGGCGAAGGTGGCCTGCAGGTCACGGTTCGCGACCTTCCGGTGCGCGACCAGATCGACGTGCCGGTGCGCGAGCAGCTCATCGTCGAGCTGTACTCCAAGTAATTCGCCCGAACGTCAAAGAGAATCCCTGAGGAAGGCATCACATGCTGGTCATTCAGCGGCCGACGGTCGAGGCCGTCGGCGACGAGAGCGACAACCGACAGACGTTCGCCGTCAGCCCGCTCGAGCCTGGCTTCGGCCACACGCTCGGCAACTCCCTGCGCCGCACCCTGCTCTCATCGATCCCCGGCGCCGCGGTCACGCAGGTGCGCTTCGATGACGCCCTCCACGAGTTCGACACCATCACCGGCGTCACCGAGGACGTCACCGACATCATCCTGAACCTGAAGGACCTGGTGCTCACGTCGGTCTCCGACGAGCCGGTCACCCTGCGCCTCGACGTGCGCGGCAAGGCCGACATCACCGCCAAGGACATCCAGGCGACCTCCGATGTCGAGATCCTCAACCCCGAGCACCACATCGCGGCGCTCAACGACAAGGGCCGCCTCGCGCTCGACATCACCGTCGAGCGCGGCCGGGGCTACGTCTCGGCCGACCGCGACAAGGGCACGACCACCATCGGCGTGATCCCGGTCGACTCGATCTTCTCGCCGGTGCGGCGCGTGACCTTCCTGGTCGAGCCCACCCGTGTCGAGATGGACACCAACTACGACCGCCTCGTGCTCGACATCGAGACCGACGGATCGATCACCCCCCGCGAGGCGCTGGCCTCGGCCGGCGACACGCTCACCAAGCTCGTGCAGCTGGTGGCCGAGATGAGCGACGAGCCGCAGGGCCTGGAGCTGGGCGAGACCAGCACGGTCACGTCGGGCTCGCCCGACCTCGAGCTGCCGATCGAGGACCTCGACCTTTCCGAGCGTCCGCGCAACTGCCTCAAGCGAGCGCAGGTCAACACGATCGGTGAGCTGCTCCGCAAGAGCGACGACGATCTCCTCGCGATCACCAACTTCGGGCAGAAGTCGCTCGATGAGGTCAAGGAGAAGCTGAACGAGCGGGGCCTCGCGCTCCGGGGGAGCGAGTAGCCATGCCGGCCACCCCGAAGAAGGGTCGCCGCTTCGGTGGCGACTCCGCGCACCAGCGGCTGATGATGGCCAACCTGGTCGCGTCGCTCATCGCCGCCGAGGGCATCACCACCACCGAGGCCAAGGCCAAGGCGCTGCGCCCGATCGCCGAGAAGGTCATCACCAAGGCCAAGAAGGGTGGGCTGCACCGGCACCGCCAGGTCGTCTCCTACCTCAACGACAAGGAGATCGCGGCCAAGCTCTTCGAGGAGATCGGGCCGCGCTACGCCGAGCGCAACGGTGGCTACCTGCGCATCCTCAAGCTCGGGCCGCGTCAGGGCGACAACGCCCCGATGGCCCGCATCGAACTGGTCTGAGACACCCGCCCGGCGGCGGGCGGCGGCGCGACAAGAATCGGTCGGGTGAGATCAGGGCCGGCTGTGCCTGGCCACGATGGGGAGGCCGCCATGCCCGCTGCTCAGTTCCGGGGCGTCATCGGTGACGACTGGCGGGACTCGACCCCGTGGTGGCCCGAGGCGCGTCGGCCACCGACCGGGGCGCCGAACGTGCTGCTGGTCGTGCTCGACGACGTCGGGTTCGCCCAGCTCGGGTGCTACGGGTCCGACATCGCCACCCCGGCCATCGACGGGCTGGCCGCCCACGGGGTGCGCCTGACGGGCTTCCACACCACGGGGCTCTGCTCGCCGACCCGAGCCTGCCTGCTGACCGGGCGCAACCACCACCGCAACGGTCTCGGCCGGGTGGCCGAGCTCGCGGTCGGCTTTCCCGGCTACGACGGCGAGATCCCCGAGGAGAACGGGTTCCTCTCCGAGGTGCTGCGGCAGGCCGGCTACGCCACGTATGCGGTCGGCAAGTGGCACCTCACGCCCGACGACGAGACCCACATGGGAGCGCCGCGCCACTCGTGGCCGCTGTCGCGGGGGTTCGACCGGTGGTACGGGTTTCACGGCGGCGAGACGCACCAGTTCGTCCCGGCGCTGTACCACGACAACCACTCGATCGCTCCGCCCCGAAGCGCAGCCGACGGCTACCACCTCAGCGCCGACCTCGCCGACCAGGCGATCGCGCAGCTGGCCGACCTCCGTGCCGTCGACGTCGACCGCCCGTTCTTCATGTACTTCTGCACCGGCGCGTGCCACTCGCCGCACCATGCGCCCAGGGAGTGGATCGAGCGCTACCACGGGCACTTCGACCAGGGCTGGGACCGCTGGCGCGACGAGACCTTCGCCCGCCAGGTCGCGGGCGGACTGGTGTCGGCCGATGCCGAGATGGCGCCGAGACCACCCTGGGTCCCGGCGTGGGACGACCTGGCCGAGGACCAGCGCAGGGTCGCCGCCCGGTTCATGGAGTGCTTCGCGGCCTACCTGTCGTACACCGACGCGCAGCTGGCCCGGCTGCTCGACTTCCTCGAGTCGACCGGCGACCGCGACGACACCCTGATCGTCCTCGTGTCGGACAACGGCGCCAGCGCCGAGGGCGGCGTCGCCGGCTCCATCAACGACGTCCGGGTGCATAACGTCGATCCGACGGGCCGCGCCGAGCTGGCCGAGCGCATCGACGAGCTCGGCGGACCGACCGCCCACAACAACTACCCGTGGGGCTGGACGATGGCCGGCAACACGCCGTTCAAGCGCTGGAAGCGCGAGGTGCACGAGGGTGGGGTGGCCGACCCCTGCATCATCAGCTGGCCGGGCGGGCTGGGCGCGGCGGCCGGCGTGCGGAGCCAGTTCACCCATGCCGTGGACGTGATGCCGACCGTGCTCGAGCTGGCCGGCATCGCGCCGCCGGAGACGATCGGCTACGTGCCACAGACGCCACTGGACGGCGTCAGCTTCGCCGACCTCCTGCGCCCCGGCGGCGAGCAGGCACGTGGTCGCCACACGACCCAGTACTTCGAGATGTTCGGCAGCCGGGCGCTCTACCACGACGGCTGGAAGGCCGTGACGTTCAAGCCGATCGGCCCGCTGTACGACGACGGCCTCAGCTGGAACGCGCCCTTCAGCGAGGACCGCTGGGAGCTGTACCACGTGACCGAGGACCCGGCCGAGATCTACGATCTCGCCGCCGCGCACCCCGACCGGCTCGCCGATCTGGTCGAGCGCTGGTGGGTCGAGGCCCGCCGCAACCAGGTGCTGCCGCTCGACAACCGCGTGCTGCACGCGCTCGTCAACCCGAAGCCCGACCGGCGTCGGCCCCGGCTCAGCGCCACCTATCGCCCCGGCACGTCGCCGGTCCCCGAGGCGGTCGCCATCGACGTCAAGAACCGCGGTCACGTGATCGAGGTCGACCTCACGGTCGCGCCGGGGGCGGCGGCGGAGGGCGTGCTGCTGGCGCAGGGCTCCGCGCTCGGCGGGTTCTCGCTGCACCTCGTGGGCGGGCACCTGCGTTACGTCCACAACCTCTACGGCCGGGCCCGGCACGTGCTCGACGCCGACCGGCCGGTCGGCCCGGGCCGGCACCGCGTGACCTTCCGGCTGCGGTCCGAGGGCGCTGGCACCGGCGGGCCCGCGTCCCTCGAGGTCGACGGCGAGCCGGTCGCCGAGGGCCAGATCCCGGCGTTCACGGTGGCCGCGTTCAGCCTCACCGGTGCCGGCCTGACGTGCGGGTACGAGCTCGGGCCGGCGATCGGCGAGGGCTACGACGCGCCGTTCTGTTGCACGGCGACCATCCACAGCGTGACCGTGACCCTCAGCGAGCACGCGCCCGTCAACCCGCTGGTCGAGTTCGAGCGCATCATGTCCGAGCAGTAGCCGGGGTCGCGTGGCTCAGACGATCGCGGCGGTGTCGAGGGTCTTCAGCTTCTCGGGGTTGACCAGCGTCCAGATGCCGTGGACCTTGCCCTCGCGCACGTCGACCGCGATGGCGACGACGGGGCGGCCCTCATGGTGGGCCACGAGGCCGGGCTGGCCGTTGACGAGGCGAGCCTGCAGGTCGTAGCGGGCCTCCACGGAGCGGCGCGCCAAGTTCGCGATGAAGCGGGGGATGCGGGCGGCGACCACGGGATGACGGGCCGCTCGGTGATCGGCGCCGCCGTCGCTGATCAGCACCGCGTCTTCGGCCAGCAGGGCGAGCAGGGCGTCGAGGTCACCGGCCTGCGCCGCACCCAGGAAGGCGAGCGTGACGCGCCAGGCCTCGTCGTCGGTCGGCGCGAAGCGCGGCCGCTCCTCGCGGACCCGTCGCCGGGCGCGGGAGGCGATCTGGCGGCAGGCCTCGGGCGTCTTGTCGACGACCTCGGCGACCTCGTCGAACGGCATGCCAAACACGTCGGCCAGCAGGAACACCACGCGTTCGACGGGACCCAGCCGTTCGAGCACCGCGAGGAAGCCGAGCGTCAGCGACTCGGCCAGCTCGGCCCGCTCGGCCGGACCGGGCTCGGCGTTGGCCGCCTCGGGCAGCCACGGGCCGACGTAGGTCTCGCGCTGGTGATGCGCGGCCTTCAGGCAGTCGAGCGCGAGGCGGCTCACCACGGTCGTGAGCCAGGCCGCCGGTCGCTCGACCGAGGCGCGGTCCGTGCGCTGCCAGCGCAGCCAGGCGTCCTGCACGATGTCCTCGGCCTCAGTGCGTGACCCCGTGATGCGGTACGCGACGCCGACGAGGCGCGGTCGCTCGGCGCTGAACGCAGCGTCCAGCGCAGTGGTCGACGGCGGCGAGGCATCGGTCATCCCACCGAGATCTTGGCCGCCCGCGTCGCGGCGAGGCGGCCGGCGGCCTGTCCGCTTGCCAGCGCGGCGTCCGCGAGCATCCCGCGCGCACCCACCCAGTCGCCGGCGACGAGCACGCCCTCGAGCTCGGCCACCTCGACCGGTGGGCGGCCGGGCAGCCCGCCGCCCGCCGCGGTGGGCCGGCCACCCATGACGGTCATGCGGGCCAGGAACCGCTCCTCGACGATGTCGGCTGGTTCGACACCGGCGGCGGCGGCCAGCCCGCGGAGGATCGTCTCCTGCTCGACCGCCGACATCTCGTCGCCCGGCGCCTGGTAGCGCATCACGTGCACGACCGACTGGCTTCCGGGCGCGAGGCGAGCCGCCGGGTCGTGCGTCGAGAGGTAGAGGGGCTCGTCGATGCCCAGCACGAACCGGGTCGCGGGCGGTCGCCGCAGGCCCAGGTCGAGGCAGGCGGCGGTCACGGGTGGGCCGAGGCGCGCCCATGACGCGGGTCGCTGGCCGAGGATCGCGGCCGCCGCGTCCGGGGTGCCGGCGGCGACGACCACCGTCTGGGCGTCGAACGTGGCGCCGGCGGTGCGGACCCGCACCCGGCCGCCGTGGGGCTCGATGCTGCGCACGGAGACCCCAGGGCGAAGCTCGGCGCCGCGCCCCTGAGCGACCGCGGTCAGCTGGTCGACGAGCGACTGCCAGCCGCCGTGGAGGTACCGCACCCCAGGCGAGATCGCGGCCTGCAGGTTGGCGAGGGCGGCACCGGCGTCGAGCACCTCCGGGTCGTCCACGTAGGTCGACAACCGCACCATCGCCTCGAACACTTCGGCGACCGTGCCGCCCAATCGCAATGCCGCGACAAGGTCGCGCACCGAGCGGCCGCGCCACTCGGCCGGGTCGAGCTTCGGCAGCCGGACGAACGCCCGGGCGTAGGCCACCTTCTCCGCCGGTCGCAGCAGGGTGCTGCGAAGGAGGCTGCCGGGCGTCGAGGGAAGCGCGTGGAGGGTGCCATCCCGGCGGCCGGTGCCCCCGGCCAGCGGCGGCGCCACCCCGTCGATGGTCACGCCCAGCTCGGTGAGCACGGCCTCCGCCGGGCCGCCGAGGTACAGCGCGTGCGGCCCTCGGTTGAAGGTGAACCCGCTGCGCTCGTCAGAGCGAGCGCGCCCACCGAAGCGGTGGGCCTCGAGCAGCACCGCCCGCGCGCCCTCCCCGGCGGCGGTGGCCACCGCGGCCAGCCCGGCGAGCCCCGCGCCCACCACGACCACGTCGACCTGCTCGCACCGCTCGCTGTCGTCCGGCATCACGCACCTCCACATGGGGATCTCGGGATGTCGACGAGCCAGCCCGGCCGATCGTGACACGCCGCGACCTCATGCGAACTGGGCGGGACTGCGGTCGCCATGGCGACCGGATCCCCACCCGCTTCGGCGGGTGGGCGCTTCGCCGTCGGTCAGCGTCGGGCGCCTGGCTACTGTCCGTCGCCTATGACGCTGTTCGACGCCAAGGAGCTGGCGACCGGGCCCCGCGGGCCGACCTCCCGGGTGCGGTTGACCGTGGCGTACGACGGCCAGCCCTTCCACGGCTTCGCGATCAACGACGGGGTGCGGACGGTGGCCGGCGTGCTCACCCACGCGCTCACCACGTACCTCGGGCACCCGGTCGAGCTGACCTGCGCGGGGCGCACCGACCGCGGGGTGCACGCTCGGGCCCAGGTCGTCAGCTTCGATGCCGCCGCCGAGGGGCTCGACCTGGGGGCGCTGCAGCGAGCGGTCAGCAAGATGTGCGGGCCCTCCGTGGTCGTGACCGAGGCCGTCGTCGCCCGGGCGGACTTCGACGCCCGCTTCGATGCCACCGCTCGCCGCTACCGCTACCTGGTGCTCAACCGGCCCGTCGCTGACCCGTTCCTGGCCCCACTGACCTGGCACGTCGAGAAGCCGCTCGACCTGCCGGCGATGGTCCTCGCGTGCGATCCGTTGATCGGCGAGCACGACTTCTCGGCCTTCTGCCGGCGGCCCAAGCGACGCGACGGTGCCGAGGCCTCGTTGGTCCGGCGGGTCACTGCCGCCGAGTGGCACGACGACGGCGCCGGCCTGCTGCGCTTCGAGATCGAGGCGTCGTCGTTCTGCCATCAGATGGTGCGCTCGGTGGTCGGCACGCTGGTGGGCATCGGCTTGGGCCGTCGCCGGGCCGGCGAGCTCACCGGCATCATCCGCAGCCGCGACCGCGCGGCCGCCGGTGACCTCGCGCCGCCGCACGGCTTGATGCTGTGGCTCGTCCGCTACGGCGACTGGTCCTCCGCCCCCGAAGCCTGATCGGTGCCGATCGGCCGGCCGCCGGCCCGCTCATCTGTCGTCCTGCCCCGAGCGCCGTCGCAGCCACGGGAAGACGATGGCCCAGAAGACCGTGAGCCCGAGCCCGACCACCATCCAGAGCAGGGCGGTGGTCATCGCGGTGGCTCCGTTCGTCGTGGACCACACGCGGACGACGCCAGCGGCGCGGCTCTTACGGCGCGGCGCCGGTCAGGGACGGTCGGGCTTGCGTGGCGGCACCACGCCGGGGGCACGGAAGCCGTTGTGCTTGTGGCTGCCGTCGCAGTACGGCTTGTTGCCGGAACCGCCACAGCGACACAGGACGACCCGCTCGGACGTCTCGAGCACCGACCCGTTGCCCAGCATCACGCTGACCGGCCCGGAGATCACGATCGGACCGTTCTGGCGCACCTCGACCGAGACGCCGTCAGCGGGCTCGCCGTGGTCGTCGCGCCCGATCGGGTCGGTGGTCAATCGACCAGCTCCACCTGGAAGCCGGCCGCCCGCAAGGTGTCGACCACCTCGAGGCGGTGCTCGGGGTCGCGGGTCTCGAGGGTCAGCAGCACCTCGACCTCGTCGACGCCGACCACCGACCCTTCGCGCTGGTGCTGGACCGAGAGCACGTTCAGCCCGAGCCGCGCCACCTCCGAGGTGACGCGGGCCAGGGCGCCCGGACGGTCGGGCACGACGATGCGCAGCCGCAGGTAGCGGCCCGTGGCCGTGAGGCCGTGCTCGATGAGGCGGCTGAGGACCAACGGGTCGACGTTGCCCCCCGACAGGATCGCGACCGCCGGCCCCGCCCCCGGGACCTTGCCCGCCAGCAACGCCGCGAGGCCGACGACACCTGCCGGTTCGACCACCATCTTCGACCGCTCGAGCAGCAGCACGAGCGCCCGTGCGATCTCGGCGTCGGTGACCGTGACCATCTCGTCCACGAACGCGGCAGCGTGCGCGAGCGTCAGCGGCGACGGCGACTTCACGGCGATGCCGTCGGCGATGGTCCGCACCGCCTCCAGGACCTGCGGCGTGCCGCGGGCCAGGGAGGCCGCCATCGCGGCGGCGCCGGCGGCTTCGACCCCGATGATCCGCACGTCGGGCCGCAGCGCCTTGAGCGCCACGGCGACGCCCGCCAGCAGGCCACCGCCGCCCACCGGCACCAGGACGATCTCGGCCTCGGGTGCCTCCTCGGCCAGCTCGAGCCCCAGCGTGCCTTGGCCCGCGATGATCCGCGCGTCGTCGAACGGGGGCACGTATTCGGCGCCGACCGACGCGGCGTAGGCCTGCGCGTCGGCGAGGCAGTCATCGACGACCTCGTGGCCGAGCACGGTCTCGGCGCCGTAGTGGCGCGTCGCCTGCACCTTGGGCAGCGGCGCGAAGGCCGGCATGAAGATCGTGGACCGCTTGCCTGCCAGCGTCGCTGCGAGCGCTACCCCCTGCGCGTGGTTGCCCGCCGAGGCGGCGACCACGTGGGTGACCTCCGGGCCCAGGTTGGAGATGAGGTGGTGGGCCCCCCGGATCTTGAACGAGCCCGTGCGCTGCCGGTGCTCGGTCTTGAGCAGCACCGGCCGATCGCACAGGGCGCTGAGCGTGGACGACCGCTCGACCGGAGTCGGATGCAGCACCGAGCGGAGCCCGGCGCGCGCCGCTTCGATCTCCGCCAAGCTCACGAGCTGGACGTCGGTGCGCACACCGGCGACCTTAGAGGTCGCAACCCGAGGGGTCAGCCCGTGAACCGCGAGGTGGCGGTCACCGGGGTGGCGGGCGGCGCGGTCCCGTCGCCGCTGACGGCGGTCGTGGACGGCCCGCCGCCCGAGCCCGGCACGGACGTCGGCGGGCCCACCACCTGCAGGTCCAGCGTCAGGCGTTGGACGCAGATCTGGTACGAGATGCACCCGTCGACCACGCCGTGGAACGTGCCGAGCGCGGTCGGCGTGCCCGACACGTAGACGCTCGCGAATGCGATGCCCGGGGGCAGGGAACCCGACTGGAGCTCGTACTGGCCGCGGGCGAGCGAGGTGTTGAAGCCCGGGAACAGGTCGATCAGCCGGACGCTGAACGACCGGTCCACCACCACCTGAAGATGGGCCGTCGGGAGGATCTGGCAGGCCGGGACGGTGACGCTCGTCGAACTGGCCGTGGCCGGGGCGCCAGGCGCGGCGGGGCCGGTGGCGGTGACCGTCAGCGTTCCTTGCCGCGTCGTGAGCCGTGACGCGGTGGTCCTGACGCTGGCGGTGCCTGCGGGGATCTCCATGTGACCCGGGAGCGGGCGGTAGTCGGTGCCGGCGACGAGCGTCCCCGAGTAGGTAAGGGCGACGTCCAGGGGTTGGCTGGCGTCATCACCGGACCCCCGGTCGATCGACAGGCCCACCGGGCTCGCCTGCGCGAACGGGTGGCCGTTGCAGTCGGCCGACTGGGTCGCGACGGTGCCGGCGTCGGGCCGCAGCACGACCGGCGTGACCGCGGCGGCGGCCGAGGCCTGCGGAAGAGCTGCGGCGCTTCCCGCGGCCAGCAAAGCCAGCACGGCAGCGGCCCGGCTCCAGGATCGGTACGCGGCCACGACTTCCCCCTTGCGCGCCGGTGGGTCCGGGGCACGGTGGACCCTAACGTGGGGCGGAGCAGCGGAGTCGGGATCGGCATCGCTCGCCGCCAGGTCGAGGCTCGCCCGCCCCATTTGCCGCCTGCGGGTGGGCGTCCTATCGTGGTCCGTCGCCCCCGCGGCCGCCGCTGCCACGGTGCGGGCGCACCCTGCGAAGAGACTGAAGGATCACGCGTGCCCACGTACACACCGAAAGCCAGTGAGATCAGCCGCACGTGGTACGTCGTCGACGCCGAGGGGCTGGTGCTCGGCCGCCTCGCCACCGAGGTCGCCCGCATCCTGCGCGGCAAGCACAAGCCGACCTTCGCCCCGCACATCGACACTGGCGACCACGTCGTGATCATCAACGCCGACAAGGTCGTGCTCACGTCCGACAAGGCCAGCAAGAAGATGGTCTACCGGCACTCGGGCTACCCGGGCGGCATCCGCGAGCAGACCTATGCCGACCTGCTGGCCAAGAAGCCCGAAGAGGCCGTGCGCCGCACCATCCGCGGCATGATCCCGAAGACCCGCCTCGGCCGTGCGCAGATCAAGAAGCTCAAGATCTACGCCGCCCCCACCCACCCGCATGCCGCCCAGGCGCCCCAGGCGCTCGAGCTGGATCACGCCCGCAGCCGGGCGTAGGAGCACCAAGACCGTGACCAAGCCGCTCACCCAGACCACCGGTCGCCGCAAGCAGGCCATCGCCCGCGTGCGGTTCCGCAACGGCGAAGGCAAGATCACCGTCAACGGGCGCGAGCTCGAGGGCTACTTCCCGTCGGACACGCACCGGATGATCCTCACCGAGCCCCTGCGGCTGACGCAGACCGAAGAGGCCTACGACGTCGATGCCACGCTGATCGGCGGTGGCCCGACCGGCCAGGCCGGTGCGCTGCGGCTCGGCATCGCCCGGGCCTTGGTCGAGCTCGACCCCGAGCTGCGCCCCGCCCTCAAGAAGGCCGGCTTCCTCACCCGCGATGCGCGTGAGAAGGAGTCCAAGAAGTACGGCCTCAAGAAGGCCCGCAAGGCCCCGCAGTACTCGAAGCGCTAGCCGGTCGCGACGGCGGTGCTCCTCGAAGCCGAGCCCGCACCAGGTGCCCGGTCGGCACCTGCGATCACCTTCGGCGCCAACGCGTGACCCTCAAGTTCGGCACCGACGGGGTGCGGGGCGTGGCCAACAGCGAGCTCACGCCCGAGTTCGCCTTGGCGCTGGGCCGGGCCGCGGCCCGCGTCCTCGGGCGCGACCGCTGGTGCATCGGCCGCGACACCCGCCGCTCGGGCCCGTTCCTGGCCGCCGCGCTGGCGGCGGGCCTCGCGTCCGAAGGCGCCACCGTAAGCGACCTGGGGGTGCTGCCGACGCCGGGCTTGGCCCACGCCGCCGCCGACCAGGGCTGCCCCGCGGCGATGATCTCCGCGTCGCACAACAGCTTTGCCGACAACGGCATCAAGCTGTTCGCCGCCGGCGGCCAGAAGCTTCGTGACGAGGTCGAGGAGGCGCTCGAGGCCGAGTTGGCCATGCTGCAGGCCCACGGCGGCCAGCCCGACCGCCCCGTCGGCGCCGTGGTCGGCACCGTGTCGGTGGACGCCGGGGCCGCGGCCGCCTACGCCGCCGACCTCACCGCCACCGCGCTCGGCGACCGGCGCCTCGACGGCCTGCACGTGGTGCTCGACTGTGCCAACGGGGCCGCGTCAGCGGTCGCCCCCGCGGTGCTGCGCGACCTCGGCGCCGACGTCGAGGTCATCCACGCGACGCCCGACGGCGTGAACATCAACGACGGCTGCGGTTCGACCTATCCGGCCGACCTGCAGGCCGCGGTGGTCACGGGTGGCGCCGACATCGGGCTCGCGTTCGACGGCGACGCCGATCGGGTGCTGGCCGTCGACGCCGCCGGACGCCTGGTGGACGGCGACCACCTGATCGCGATGTGCGCGCTCGACCTGCACGAGCGCGGCGCCCTGGCCCACGACACGGTGGTCGTGACCGTGATGAGCAACCTGGGCTTTCGCCAAGCGATGGCGGCGCGGGGCATCGAGGTCGTGGTCACCGCCGTGGGGGACCGCTACGTGCTCGAGGCGCTCGACGACGGCGGCTTCGTCCTGGGCGGCGAACAGTCGGGCCACGTGATCTTCCGCGACCGCGCCTCCACGGGCGACGGCATCCTGACCGGCCTCTTCCTGCTCGACCTGCTGGTCCGCTCCGGCCGCAAGCTGAGCGACCTTGCCGCGGACGCCATGACCCGCCTGCCTCAGGTGCTCGTGAACGTCCGCGTGGCTCGGCGAGACCCCCACCTCCTCGACCTGCTGTCCGCTGACATCGCCGCGGCCGAGGCCGAGCTGGGCGATGCCGGGCGGGCCCTCGTGCGCCCGAGCGGCACCGAACCACTCGTCCGGGTGATGGTCGAGGCGCCCAGCGAGGCGCAGGCCCACCACGTGGCCGAGCGGCTGGTGCAGGCCGTCGAGCGCGCCTCGTCCTGACGAGCCCTGGCCAGGTCACATCAGCCTGGCAACCCGGTGCGGAGCACGGGGTTCCCCCGATGTCGGCTCAATCCTGGCGGGCGCAAGATCGGTGGACCGCACAGCGCGGATCCAGGGGGAGAGAACATGAACGACGGACGAGGGCAACGACGCGCGGCCGCGGCCGCGGTGGCCGCCAGCTTGCTGATCGCCGGGTGCGGTGCGTCCGGCAGCAAGGCCGTCAGCACGACCACCCGGGCGTCGAGCCCGACCACCGTGTCCACCTCGACGGCACCGACGTCCAGCGGGCCGACGACGACACAGGCCGCCCAGTCGATCGACAACCCGGCGGCGAAGAGCGCCTTCTCCGCGGCCGTGAACGAGTTCGTGACCGAGCGGAAGGCGCAGCAGACCAAACGCAACGCCGCGGCGGACAAGGGTGACGTGCCGGCGGCCAAGGCCGCCATCGCCGCCCAGCGGACCGCCTACTTCAACCTCGACGCCGCGTTGCGCAAGATCGACCTCGGCGCCGACCAGACGAAGATCAACGCGATCCTCGTGGCGATCGGCGACGTGATCTCGACGCTCGACCAGTTCGCCAAGATCCCCGACAGCGTGCCGGCCGGCTGCACGACGTGCCAGACCATCGCCTTCCGCTACAACCAGAAGCTGCCGGTCGAGGGCGTCGCCGTGAACGAGTTCCGCGCTGCGGTGTACTCGCTCGCGAAGCTGCTCGGCGTCGACTACAGCGAGCCCCAGCTGACCGCCCGCAAGGGTTACGTCGAGCCGTACGGCACCATCACGGCCAAGTACGCCGGCAGCGGGAGCTACTCGTTCCAGGTGCCGCGCTACTTCACCGGCCCGAGCGACAACTCGGTGACCATCGACCTGCGCAGCCCGCGCAACGTGTCGATCAGCAGCGGGATCGCCGGTCGGCACAGCGATCCGACCTACGACCTCACGGACCTGCAGGCCTTCACCAAGAAGTACGCGCAGGCGGTGGTGGCCAAGAGCGGCGACACGCTCGTCGGCCAGGTCGAGAAGGTGATGCTCGGAACCGTCGAGGGCGCCACCTACCGCACCACCGGGAACGGCCTCAACACCAAGAACGTGGAGTTCCGGTTCGGCCAGGACATCGTCGAGATCACGCTGATCACCCACAACGAGGCCGAGCGCGCGCAGTTCGAGCCCCTGTTCGACGAGGCGATGAGATCGCTCAAGGTGACGCCCTGACCGCCAGCGGGCTCCCGCCAGGAACCCCCGCGCGGCGCCGCCGGTACGATGGCCCCGTCCTCGATCCGACCGGGCGGTGCTTTCCGCCGGGCTCGCCGTCGTGGGCGTCCGCCCCCACCGAACCGGGAGAACTCGATGTGCGGCATCATCGCCGTGCTCCGGCGCCCAAGCGACCGGATCCCCGCCACGTCGGAAGCGGTCCTCGCGCTGCTCGACGGCGCGGCTGACGCCCTGCCGGCCGGGCCCGTCGCCCAAAGGGGTCCGGCCATCGTGACGCTGGCCGAGCGGGTGGAGGCGGTCGACCGGCTCCTGCGGGGCACGCCCGGCGTGCGCACCCTTCTGGCCGACCGGGTGCTGCCCGAGGCGCTCGACGGCATCCTCGATCGCGTGGCGCTGGTCGTGGCCGACATCGAGCGCGAGCTCGATGCGAGCGCGCTCGACGCCGCCGTGCTGGAGGAGACCAACGCCGCCATCATCCGGCTCAAGGACGCCGCGTGGGCCGTGCAGCGCGATCGCCTGCCCAACGCCCGCGCCGTGGAGGACCTGGCCGGACCCGACGCCGCGCCGAGCGCGGTCGAGGCGTTCACGTCCGTGCAGGCCGCGCTCTCTGCCCTCGATCGGCTCGAGGTGCGAGGCCGCGACTCGGCCGGGCTCAACGTCCTGGTCCACGGCCACGGGCTCGACCTCGCCGGCGCCGCCGTCGCGCCGCTCCTCGAGCGCCGCACCGCCGATCCGCTGTTCGGCTCGGAAGCGGTGCGGGTCACGCCCGAAGGGCACCTGAGCTTCGTCTACAAGGCGGCCGCGGAGATCGGCGAGCTGGGCGACAACACCCGCGTGCTGCGCACGGCCATCCAGCGTGACGCGCTCCTGCACCGAGCGCTGGCCGCCGACACGGCACGCGCCGTGGTCCTGGGCCACACCCGCTGGGCCAGCATCGGCATCATCTCCGAACCCAACGCGCACCCGATGAACTCCGACGAGGTCGGCGCCGATGCCGGTCCGTATGTCACCGCCGCGCTCAACGGGGACGTCGACAACTTCGCCGACCTCAAGGTCGCCGAGGGCCTGCGCATCGCGGCCGAGATCACCAGCGACGCGAAGGTGATCCCGACGCTCGTGTCCCGTCGCCTCGCGGCCGGCGAGCCCGCGCTCGACGCCTTCCGGCGAGCGGTCGGGCAGTTCGACGGCTCGGTGGCCATCGGCGTCAGCGTGTCGGCTGCCCCCGACCGCCTGCTGCTGGCCCTGCGGGGGAGCGGCCAGGCCCTCTACGTAGGCGTGGCCGAGGATCTCTACCTCGTGGCCTCCGAGCCCTACGGCGTGGTCGAGGAAGCCGACGCGTATCTGCGCATGGACGGCGAGACCCCGGCCGATCCGGCCAACCCCATCGGCAGCCGCGGCCAGGTCATCGAGCTGGACGGCTCGTGCGCCGGCTCGGTCGAGGGCATCGTGCGGCAGTCCTACGACGGCACGAGCCAACCGGTCGAGCCCGGGGATCTGACCGTCCCCGAGGTGACCACCCGGGACATCGACCGCGGCAGCGCGCCGCACTTCCTGCTCAAGGAGATCAGCGAGGCGCCGGGGTCGTTCCGCAAGACGCTGCGCGGCAAGATCGCCGACGACGACGGCGTCCTCTCGGTCGTGCTGGGTGACCACACGCTGCCCGCCGACCTGCGGCAGGCGTTGCGCGACGGCACCATCGGCCGGGTCCAGGTCATCGGCCAGGGCACGGCCGCCGTCGCCGGCATGAGCCTCGCCCGCGCGTTGAGCGCGGCGGTGGCCGGCACGCCGCTGCGGGTCGAGGCGCTCCCGGCCACCGAGCTGTCCGGGTTTGCCCTGCGCCGCGACATGCACGACACGCTCGTCGTCGCGATCAGCCAGTCGGGCACCACGACCGACACGAACCGCACGGTCGACCTCGTGCGCGGCCGCGGTGCACGCGTGGTCGCCGTCGTCAACCGGCGGGGGAGCGACCTCACCGACAAGAGCGACGGCGTCCTCTACACGTCCGACGGGCGCGACGTGGAGATGAGCGTGGCGTCGACCAAGGCGTTCTACGCGCAGATCGCCGCGGGGTTCCTGCTGTCGTGCGCCATCGCGCAGGAGGTGTGCGGCACGGAGGGCGCGGCCGAGCGGTCGACGCTGCTCGCCGCGCTGCGCGAGCTGCCCGAGGCCATGGAGGTCACCCTGGGCCGCCGCGACGTGATCGCCGAGGCGGCCCAAGAGCTCACGCCGTCGCGCCGCTACTGGGCGATGGTCGGCTCGGGTGCGGATCGCATCGCGGCCGAGGAGCTGCGCATCAAGCTCTCCGAGCTCTGCTACAAGGCGATCGCCTGCGACGCCACGGAGGACAAGAAGCACATCGACCTGTCCTCGGAGCCGCTCATCCTCGTGTGCGCCGCCGGCCTCACCGGCTCCAACGCCGACGACGTGGCCAAGGAGGTGGCGATCTACCGGGCGCACAAGGCCACCCCGATCGTCATCGCCGCCGAGGGTGAGGAGCGGTTCAACGCCGCGCTCCGGGTCATCACCGTCCCGCAGGTCGTGCCGGAGCTGGCGTTCGTGCTCAGCACGATGGCGGGTCACCTGTTCGGCTACGAGGCGGCGCTGGCCATCGACGCCCAGGCCCGACCCCTGCGTGAGGCCCGCGCCGCCATCGAGCGGGCGGTGTCCTCGGGCGCGTGGGCCGACGGCGACCGGCTGCTGGCCGACCTGCGCCCGATCTTCGAGCCGCTGGCCGCCAAGCTCAACGACGGACTGCGGGCGGGCTCGTTCAACGGCAACCTCGAGGCCGGCACCGCGGTGCGGGTCGCCTCGCTGTTCCGCTACGCGACCGGCATCGCCTCGCTGGACGCCTACCAGATCGAGCACGGCCGCATCGGTTCGCCGAGCGTGCTGATCGAGGACCTCACCGCCGCGCTCACCTCGGCGATCGAGGAGCTGACCCGCCCGATCGATGCCATCAAGCACCAGGCCAAGACCGTCACGGTCGGCATCTCCCGGGCCGACGAGGGCCTCGTGCAGGTGCCGCTGGTCCAGAGCGTCCTCGAGGTCGGCGCCGCGCGCGACCGCCTCAGCTACAAGGCCCTGCGCACGCTGGCCGGCCTCGACCCCGCCATCGCCGAGGTCATCGGGTTCACGCGCTACCGCATCGAGGGCCGCGTCGACGACGGCGAGGCCACGATCTTCGTGATCGACCGCGGCGGCATCGCCCGCGACCTGCCGCTGCGCACCGAGCGCAACCCGCTCTTGCGGGGCACCAAGCACCGGGTGGCTCACGAGCGCGAGGTCACGGTCGCGGTCGGGCGCAGCGACGGCCGCACGCTGGTCCTCGTCCCCGAGATCAAGGGCAACCAGTGCACCGGCCTCACGCTGCTGCACTGCCAGTTCCGCGGCGAGCTGCCGGCGGCCACCATGCGGTCGGTGCTCGAGGCCTACCGCGGTCGCTACGCGGCGCTGAAGGACGCGGTCACCGAGACCGAGCCCACCTTCCGAGACGACCTCCTGGGCGAGCAGCCGGTCATCGAGCTGCTCACCACGCCCGTCAACGTGCTGGCCGATCGCTGGCGTTCAGCCGAGGAATGATCCGCCATGGCCTTCCTGTTCGTCGTGTTCGTGCTCGGGCTGGCCCTCGCGGCGTACGTCGCGGTCCACAACCGGCATTGAGCCAGAAGCGCCTGCCCGGTGGCGCGGACGACCGAGCCTGAGCCCGTGATCGGCATCGGGGTCGACCTCGTCGAGGTGGACCGGATGCGCCGCGCGCTGGCCCGCACCCCGTCGTTGGCCGGCCGCCTCTTCACGACCGGCGAGCGTGCTTACGCCACCGCGGCACGCGACCCCGCGGAGCGCTACGCGGCGCGGTTCGCCGCGAAGGAGGCCGTGATGAAGGCCCTGGGCGTCGGCCTCGGGGCGTTCGATTGGCACGACGTCGAGGTGGTGCGGGCCGACTCGGGTCGGCCGTCGCTGCACGTGTCCGGTCGGGCGGCCGAGCTGGCCGCCGACCTCGGCGTCCGGTCCTGGCTGCTCACCCTGACCCACACCACGACGCAGGCCGAGGCCATCGCCGTCGCCCTCTGAGCCACCCTGACACGAACTGGGCGGGGTCTCGGTCGTCCTGACGACCGCACCTCCACCCAGTTCGGCGGTGGTCGGATCAGTCGGCGACGAGGGCCGTGAGGATCTCGGCCCAGCGCGGGAGCAGCAGGCAGTGGCCGGCGCCGTCAACGACGTCGAGCGTGGCGTCGGGGAGGTGATCGGCGAGCCAGCGACCGAACGACGGCGGGGCGGTGTGGTCCTCGGTGCCGTGCCACAGGCGGACCGGTGCCCGCACGTCCGCGAGGTCGACGTCGAGCGGCTCGACCTGCAGGGCGAGGTCGCGGGTGAGCCCAGCCAGCCCGCCGGCGACGGCGTCCACGATCCCGTCGGCCATGGCGTCGATCGCGCCGGGGACGGCGTCGAGCTCGGCTCGTGCCACCGCGTCCCTGCCCTCGAGCAGGTGCTCGACCGCGAGCGCGTGGTCGCAGGGGTACGGCGCCACCATCGGCGCCAGCAGGTCGGCGAAGGCGGCCGCGCCGAGCTCGGCGCCGAGCTCGGCCACCATGTGGCGGTTGCCGTCCGCCCCGTCGAGGACGCCGGGCTCGCCGTAGGCGGGAAATGGCGGCAGGCCGCCGACGATGCCGAGCCGGCGCACGAGCTGCGCGTGCCGGGCCGCGTGGCCGAGGCCGAACAGCGAGCCCGCCGACCAAGCCAGCACGGCCCAGCGCTCGATGCCGAGGTGGGCGGCCAGGGCGGCGGCGTCGTCGCCGAACGAGCCGACCGTGCCTCCAGGGTGCGGGTCGCTGGCGCCGGCGCCGGGCCGGTCGGCGGCGATGAGCCGCACGCCGAGGTCGCGGGCCAGCCCGTCGTCGGGGTGGCGGGCT
Organism: Acidimicrobiales bacterium; assembly: GCA_025463985.1. Lineage (GTDB taxonomy): Bacteria > Actinomycetota > Acidimicrobiia > Acidimicrobiales > Iamiaceae > JAODBM01. Next base: position 1,158 of record JAODBM010000055.1, on the reverse strand, counting down.
CGGCGGGAGTCAGGCGTGCCGTGGACGTACAGCAGCGCCTTGCCGGCCGGGTCGCCGACGTCGTCGAAGCAGAGGGCCCGGCCGTCCGGCAACGTGATGGTCTCGGCCTCCGGCACGGCCGCCGAGCCTATGGCCACGGCTTCGACCCCGATCGCGCCCGCCGGCCGGGTGGCGCTCGGCTCGCGCCGACGAGGGGTTCGACGCGCGTCCGGCTCGGCCGCGGCCGCAGCGGTCGTCGGCGGGCAGGATGGGGACGTGATCCCGATCGTGACGCCCGAAGAGATGGCTGCGATCGATGCCGCGGCGCCCGAGCCCACCGAGGTGCTGGTCGAACGAGCGGGTGCCGCCGTGGCCCGCAACGCCGTCGAGCTGCTCGGCGGCGCGTACGGGCGCCGGGTGGTGGTGCTCGCCGGCAAGGGCAACAACGGCAACGACGGGCGGGCCGCCGCGCGACGCCTCGCCGGGCGCGGCGTGCGCTGCACGGTGCTCGACGCCGCCGACCCGCCACCATCGATCCCCGCCTGTGACCTGCTGATCGACGCTGCCTACGGCACCGGCTTCCGCGGCACCTTCCACCCCCCGAGCCTGAGCGACCCGGCGACGCCCGTGCTCGCCGTCGACATCCCGTCCGGGGTCGACGGCCTCACCGGGCGAGCATCGGGCACGCCGTTGCGAGCGCAGCGCACCGTCACGTTCGCCGCCCTCAAGCCCGGCCTCCTGCTGGCCGACGGTCCCTCGCTGGCCGGTGAGGTCGTGGTCGCCGACATCGGGCTGGACACCTCGTCGGCTCGCGCCCACATCGTGGAGCAGTCCGACGTCGCCGGATGGCTCCCGCGTCGGCCTCGCGAGGCGCACAAGTGGCAAGCGGCCTGCTGGATCGTCGCCGGCTCGCCCGGCATGACCGGCGCCGCCCACCTCGCGTCGGCCGCCGCGCTGCGGGCTGGCGCCGGCTACGTGCGGCTCAGCTCGCCCGGCATCGACGACGATCCGCTCGCGCCCACCGAGGTCGTGCGCGTCTCGCTTCCGGACGAGGGATGGGCCGCCGACGTCCTGGCCGATCTGGACCGGTTCGCCGCCACCGCGGTCGGACCCGGTCTCGGCACGGCGGACGAGACCGCCGAACAGGTGCGGCTCCTGGTGGCCGGCGCGGGGCAGCCG
>JAODBM010000050.1 GCA_025463985.1 Acidimicrobiales bacterium | reverse complement strand
GGCCTCGGTGCCCGCGTCGCGCTGCGCACCGACGCGGCCAAGCTCCACCGCGCGTATGGCATGGGCCTCGTCGCCCTCGGCGGGACGTTCCTCCTCGCTGCGCTGCGCTGAACCGCGCCGCCCTCGTGCGCGCACTGGGCCGGCGAAGGTCCTTGACCGAACGGGTGTTCGTAACTACGCTGCTGTCATTCCCCACCTGGTCGGACCTTCGTTGTCACACCCCGTTCGTAGGGTCGACCTCATCCCCCCGCTGCGGCCGCCGCAGCCACCACACCCGCCGGAAACGGCACGAGGAAAGGAACGACGCGGTGGAGCGTGAGAAGGCACTCGAGATGGCCATGGCCAGCATCGAAAAGCAGTACGGCAAGGGTTCGGTCATGAAGATGGGCGAGAAGGGCAGCCTCTCGATCGAGTCGATCCCCACCGGCGCGTTGGCGCTCGACCTTGCGCTCGGCGTGGGTGGCCTGCCGCGTGGGCGGGTGGTCGAGATCTACGGCCCGGAGTCCTCCGGCAAGTCCACGCTCGCCATGCACGTGGTGGCCGAGGCCCAGCGCAACGGCGGCATCTGCGCCTACATCGACGCCGAGCACGCCATGGATCCCGTCTACGCCCGCGCCATCGGCGTCGACGTCGACGAGCTGCTGATCTCCCAGCCCGACACGGGCGAGCAGGCGCTCGAGATCACCGACATGCTGATCCGGTCGGGTGCGCTCGACGTCGTGGTGATCGACTCGGTGGCGGCGCTCACCCCACGGGCCGAGATCGAGGGCGAGATGGGCGACACCCACGTCGGCCTCCAGGCCCGGCTCATGTCGCAGGCGTTGCGCAAGCTCACCGCCAACCTGAACAAGACCAACACGATCTGCATCTTCATCAACCAGCTGCGAGAGAAGATCGGCGTGATGTTCGGGTCGCCCGAGACCACCCCGGGTGGCCGTGCGCTGAAGTTCTACTCGTCGGTCCGACTCGACATCCGCCGCATCGAGTCCATCAAGGACGGAGTAGAGGTCGTCGGCAACCGCACCCGGGTCAAGGTGGTGAAGAACAAGGTGGCCCCGCCGTTCAAGCAGGCCGAGTTCGACATCATGTACGGCAAGGGGATCAGCCGCGAGGGCTCGCTGCTCGACATCGGGGTCGACCTCGGTGTCGTCAAGAAATCGGGCGCTTGGTACACCTACGAGGGCGAGCAGCTCGGCCAGGGTCGAGAGAACGCCAAGGCCTTCCTGCTCGAGAACCCCGAGATCATGGTGGAGATCTCCGAGCGGATCCGTCAGAGCTTCGCTCCGGCGGTCGAGCCCGAGGTCGGCCTCGGCGACACGATGATCGACGCCGACGATCTGCCGATCACCCTCGACGACTGACCTCGCCCGGCTCCGCCCGAGCCGCGCCAACGCTCAACCCCACCACGCAACGGGTGCGCCGACCGCGTCGGCGCACCCTTTGTGGTGATCCGGCCCAATTCGGGGTGCCGATGGGCGTGGTGCAGGGACCGGAGCCCTCCGCGTCGAAACGGTGATCATGCGTGCGAACGTGCTCCCGGAGGCTGGGTGGAGACGCTAAAGGTCTCCACCCGCTCGAACCCCAACTCGGTGGCGGGAGCCATGGCCGGCGTCGTTCGCCAGTCGGGTGCCGTCATGGTCCAGGTCGTGGGCGCCGGAGCGTTGAACCAGGCCGTCAAAGCGGTCGCCATCGCACGCGGCTTCGTGGCGTCCTCCGGGATCGACCTCGTGTGCGTCCCCACCTTCGCTGAGGTCGACATCGACGGCGAACGTCGAACCGCGATCCGGCTCTGCATCAAGGACCGTCGCAACGAAGAGCAGGACGGCCAAGGTTGCGGGCCGCCCGCCTCGTCGAGCGATCTCACCTCGGCCATCGGAACCGGCCGCCGCTGAGGTCCTGGGGTCAGCGGACCGCGGGAGCCGCTCAGCGGGGCGGCATGAGGTACTCGGCATAGCCGCTGGCGGTGTCGTGCTCGACCACCCAGGCGTCGATGTCGTCCTCGTCGCCCTCGACCAGCTCGGCCCACCGGTGCCACTCGTCGGCCGCGGCGAACTCGGGATCGTGCTCGGCTGCGATGCGCAGCGCGAGGTCGTTGGCCGGCCGCCCAGGCGGGTACTGGTCGTCGGGCGCGGCCGCGATCTCCGGGGGCGCCGCCAGACCCCACACGACCCAGATCCGCCGTTCGTCGAGATCGTCGGCGTTCGCGACCACCCCGCTCCAACGCCGCACCTTGGGAGACTCAGCTCGCCGTGCCATCGGGCCGCACGTACCCCATCGTCGGCACCTCAGCCACCCTCGTAGACTGCCTCCGCCATGGACGCCGCCGAGCCCGCCGAGCGCACGAAGCGCTACCTCATCCGCACGTTCGGCTGCCAGATGAACGAGCACGACTCCGAGCGCATCGCCGGGCTGCTCGAGGCCGACGGGCTCGAGCCAGCGACCGGTACCGACGATGCCGACGTCATCGTCCTCAACACCTGCTGCATCCGGGAGAACGCCGACAACAAGCTCTACGGCACCCTCGGCCACCTCAAGAGCGTGAAGGACGCCCGGCCCGACCTCGAGATCGTGGTCGGCGGCTGCCTGGCGCAGAAGGATCAGGACGGCATCCGTGAACGGGCGCCGTTCGTCGACGTCGTGGTCGGCACGCACAACGTCCACCGCACCGTCGATCTCATGCACCAGGCCCGCCAACATGGGCCGGTCACCGAGATCCTCAGCGCGGCGGTCGCCGATGATCACGAGCTCTTCCCGTCGGCCCTGCCGGTGCGACGGGGCCAGGGGCACACCGCCTGGGTCACGATCCAGATCGGCTGCGACAACAGCTGCGCCTTCTGCATCGTCCCCGCCGTCCGCGGGCCGGAGATCAGCAAGCCCTTCGACCTGTTGGTCGACGAGGTCCGCCGCCTGGCCGGCGAGGGCGTCACCGAGGTCACGCTGCTCGGCCAGAACGTCAACTCCTACGGGCGCGACCTGGCCCTCGCCGCCCGCCGCCGCGGCGACGACGTCGGTGTCGGCCCGCAGTTCGCCGAGCTGCTGCGCGCCGTGGGTGCGGTCGAGGGCATCCGACGGGTGCGGTACACCAGCCCGCATCCCAAGGACCTGCGGACGGACACGATCGCGGCCATGGCGGCCACGCCGGCCGTCTGCGAGCACCTCCACCTCCCGCTGCAGTCGGGCGCGGACCGCGTGCTCGCGGCGATGCACCGCGGCTACACCGCCGAGCGCTACCTGCAGCGGCTTGCCGCGGCGCGGGCCGCGATCGACGACCTGGCGGTCACCACCGACCTGATCGTCGGCTTCCCCGGCGAGACCGACGACGACTTCGCGCGCACGCTGGAGGTGGTGGCCGAGGCCGGCTACGACGCCGCCTACACGTTCATCTACTCGCCACGGCCGGGCACCGAGGCGGTCGAGAGCGGCGCGCCGCTCGTGCCGGCCGACGTCGTGGCCGAGCGGTTCGAGCGCCTCAAGGTCGTGGTCGAGCGATCCGCCCTGGCCCGCCACGCGGCGCGGGTCGGGCGGCTGGAGGAGGCGGTGGTCGAGGGCCCGTCCAAGAAGGACCCGTCGGTGCTGAGCGGCCGCACCCGCCAGAACAAGCTGGTGCACTTCCGGTCCGAGCGCCCGCTGCGGCCGGGGACGTACGTCGACGTGCGGGTCACCGGGTCGGGTCCACACCACCTGCTCGGCGAGCTCGTCGAGGTCACGGCGTCGGCCCGTCACCGGACCCGCATCCCGGTCACCGCCGGCTCACCGTGACCACGTCGGGCGCGATCGGCGCCCCCGGGCGCGCCCGGCCGAACGACCCCCGCTTTCGCACCGGGTCGCCCGACCGGCAGCCCGCGCCCCCGGTGCTCCCCGACTCGTTGACCGGCGTGGCGCCGGGCCCCGACCGTGCGGCGTGGGAGCTGGTGTGGGTGGCCCCCGGGTCGGAGGTGTGGCGCATCGATGCTCCGGTCGCAGCCCTCTACCTGAAGGCGGGGGCGTCCGGGGCGCCGGCGGACCGGGTGACGGCCGAGACGCAGCGGCTGCGGTGGCTCGGCGACCAGCGGATCGACGGAGCCTTCCGGGTTCCGAAGCTCGTGGGCGCGGCCTCGGACGGTCGCGGCGCCTGGCTCGTCACCGCCGGGCTCACGGGTTCTCCCGCCAACAGTCCCGAGCTGCGCGTCGGCGGCCGGCCCGACGAGCTGGCCCAGCGGCTCGGCGCCGCGCTGCGCACCTTCCACGCCGCCTTCGACCCGGCCGACTGCCCCTTCACCCGGCCCGTCGAAGCGCTCGTGGCCTCGGCCCACGCGCGCCTCGCAGCCGGCGGCCTCGCGGCTGAGTCGCT
>JAODBM010000041.1 GCA_025463985.1 Acidimicrobiales bacterium | reverse complement strand
GGCGCACGCCAGCGACGAGGCCCGCGCCGGGGCGCAGGCGTTCCGCGCCGGCGAGCCGCCGCCATGGGCGTCGGGCGCGTCGTAGCCGTCCGGCCCGGTCGGCCGCGTGCACCCGGATTCGGCTCATTTAATGTGCTATAAAACTCAATGATCGACTTGCCCGAGCGGACGTGCGTTGATGTCGCGGGCCCGGGTGCCATCACGAGAGGACCGACGATGACCAAAGGCTATGACGACCTCGGCGACGCCATTCGGGTGGAGTCCGACGGCGCCGTTCGCATCGTGACGATGAACCGCCCCGACGCCCTCAACGCGTTCAGCGATTCGCTGCACGACGCGATGATCGACGTCTGGGGGGTGCTGGCGGCCGACGAGGACGCCCGCGCGGTCGTGCTCACGGGCGCAGGTCGGGCGTTCAGCGCCGGCGGCGACGTCCCGAACTTCCAGGCCAGCTACGACAGCCTCGAGGTCCGCCGCCGCGGCATGCGCCGGGCGGCCGAGCTCGCCAACAACATGCTGGCCTTCCACCTCCCGGTGGTCGCGGCCGTCAACGGTCCCGCGGTGGGCTTGGGCTGCAGCGTCGCCGTGATGTGCGACCTCGTGCTCATCGCCGACACCGCGTACATGGCCGACCCGCACGTGAGCGTCGGGCTCGTGGCCGGCGACGGTGGCACGGTGACCTGGCCGTTCTACATGAGCATGTTGCAGGCCAAGGAGTACCTGCTCCTCGGCGACCGCATCCCGGCCGTCGACGCCATCCGCCTCGGTCTCGCCAACCGCGTCGTGCCGCACGCAGACCTGCTCGACGAAGCCGTGAAGCTCGGCCACCGCCTCGCGTCCCAGCCGAGCCAGGCCGTGCAGGACACGAAGCGCGCCCTCAACATCCACCTCCAGCGGGCGGCCGAGGCCGTGATGCCCTTCGCGCTGGCGGCCGAGAGCGAGTCGTTCGCGACCGACGACGTCGCCAAGACGATCGCCAAGTTCACGAAGAAGAGCTGAGGGCCCGAGCCGACGGAGCGGCTGCGGCTACTCCATCACCTCGAGCACGGTCTTCGATCCGAGGTCGCGGAGCACCTGCTTCGCGGCCTCGTTGAGGTGGCTGCGCCAGAGGCGCTCGGCTTCTTCACCGTTGCGGGCCTCGAGCAGCTCGACCAGCTTCACGTGCGTCTTCTGGGCGCGGCGTGACTCGTCGTGGCCCTCGGTGGCCCGGGCCACGTGCAGCGCGTCGGCCTCGTCGAGGATCGCGTCGATCATCGTCGCCATCAGCGTGACCGTGCGGTTGCCGGCCATCTCCACCAGCTCGGCGTGGAAGCGGTGGTGGAGGACGAGCATCTCCTCGTTGGTCTCCGCGGCCGCGGCCTCCTCGTTGAGCGCGCGCAGCCGCTTAAGGCCGGCTTCGGTACGGCGGACCGCGGCGAGCGCAGCGCACGGCGCCTCCAGCATGGAGCGGGCCTCGTAGATCTCCGCGAGCTTCGTGCCGCGGAACTGGAGCACGAGGCCGGCATAGCGAGCGGCCACCGCGGCGCTCGGCGTGTGCACCCGACCACCGCCGTGTGCGCCGCGGCGCACCGAGATCAGGCCCTCGGACTCGAGGATGCGGTACGCCTCGCGCAGCGTCGGCCGGGAGACGCCGAACTGCTCCATCAGGTTCGACTCGGGCGGCAGCGGCTCGCCCTCCTTCAGCAGCCCGAGCACGATCTCCCGGCGGACCTTGGCCGCGATGAGCTCTGCAGTCTTCGGCACCCGCACTCGCCGTGTGTTCGCGATGGCCATCGACCGCTGTCCCTTCAACCGTTTGGAATCTCGAGCAAACGCCGGATCGCCCGATCAAAGACCCACAGGGTCGCTGACGCTCCCATCAGCATAATGAGTTGGTCACTGTGACTGGAACATGGGAGTCGGGCGACTCTAGACGCGTTGTTCGACCGTTGATCTGCGTTCGCAGCACGGTCGCGGGTGAGGTTCCGGCTGGGCGAATCCGTTAACTAAGTGTTATACTTTGGCCGCCATGATGTCGAGGGGCATCGGGCGGGTCGCGGAGACCGGACCGTGTGCGGAGGGAGTGCTGTGGCCGTCGTCCTGACCGGCATCGACGAGGTGATGGCGCAGGTGGGCAACCACCTCGGCTTCAGCGAGTGGGCGGAGATCACGCAGAAACAGGTCGACCTGTTCGCAGAGGCGACCGGCGACCACCAGTGGATCCACGTCGACGTGGAGCGGGCCAAGGCCGAGAGCCCGTTCGGCGGGCCGATCGCGCACGGCTACCTCACGTTGTCGATGGTGCCGGTGCTGCTGAAGGAGGTTGTCCGAGTCGAAGGCTTCGCGATGGCCGTGAACTACGGCACCGAGAAGATCAGGTTTCCCGCCCCGGTGCCCGTCGACGGGCGCATCCGCGTGGGTGCCGTGATCGCCGCCTGCGATCCGATCGCCCGGGGCGTGCAGCTCACCTATGACTGCACGGTCGAGCTCGAAGGCCAGGACAAGCCCGTGTGCGTGGCGCGGGTGGTCTACCGCTATGCCGACTGACACCCGCGACGCAACGACGTGGGGCGTCGCTGGGCACGGCGCCGCGCTGGCCGGTCCGCCACCCGCCGGCGGGGGCAACTCCGACGAGGACGCGCTCACGCTGTCGGTCGACGCCGCCTGGCTGGCGCTGGAGCGAGCGGGACGTCCGGCCATCGGCCGTGTGGTGGTCGTGATGCGCCGGACGGTCGCCAACGACGCCGCGATCCTCCTGGCCGCCACGCGCTTGGACGACGCCGTGCCGGTGCTGCGGGCCGAGAACGCGCTCGACGCGCTCGAGCTCTTGGGCGGCGCCACCGACGCCACGCTGCTCATCGAGGCCGACGACGGGCGCGCCGCGGCCATCGTCACCGCGGCCGACGGCTACGCCGAGCTCGGACCCATCGTGCGCTCGAGCGGGGGAGCGGCCATCGTCGACGGTTCGCGCGATCCGCGGTTTGCTCGCCTTGCCGGGGGCCGGGCGCTCGCGAAGCAGCTCGGCGTGGCCGATCCGTCGGCGGCGCCGCTGCTGGCCATCGTCGCCGCGATCGAGGGCAGGAGCTCGCGGCGCGTGGTCGCCGCGGGCGAAGGGGCGGTGAGCGGCGTGGACGTCGCCATCACGGGCGAGGTGCCG
>JAODBM010000037.1 GCA_025463985.1 Acidimicrobiales bacterium | reverse complement strand
CGTCGTTCCACTGGCTCGCCGACCATGCCCCGGTGCCCGACGGGCCGGTGCGGCCGATCGGCGCCGAGCAGTCCAACTCCTCGGTCGTGATCGGCGACCAGCTGGTGTTCAAGGTCTTCCGGCGGCTGCAGTCCGGGCTGAACCCCGAGCTCGAGATGGGCAGCTTCCTCACCGCGGCGGGCTACCCGCACATCGCTCCGCTGGCCGGCTGGTACGACCTCGAGGTCGAGGACGCGACCTTCACGCTCGGGGTCGTGCAGGACCTCGTGGCCGACGGGCGCGACGGCTGGGAGTTCGTGCTCGATGGGCTGCGGACCGACCCCGGCGGCCTGCTCGCGCCGCTGCGGCAGCTCGGCGCGATCGTCGCCGGCCTGCACGACGTGCTCGGTTCGGCCGAGGACGACCCCGCCTTCGGCTCCCGCCCCTGCGACGACACCGCGGTGCAGGCCATGGCCGCGCAGGTCGCTGAGGACGCGGCGCGCGTGCTCGGGTCGCTTCCGGCCGACACCTCCGCCGATGGCGCCGGCGCGCCGCTCCGAGATCGGGCCGGCGAGATCGCCGACCTCGCCCGAGCGCTCGCCGCGGGCGTCGACGGCGGACGTCTCATCCGCCACCACGGCGACCTCCACCTGGGCCAGACCCTGCGCACGCCCGAGGGTTGGGTGCTGCTCGACTTCGAGGGCGAGCCGGCCCGTTCGCTCGACCAGCGCCGCGCCCGGCAGACGCCGCTCCGCGACGTGGCCGGGCTGCTTCGTTCCTTCGCGTACGCCGCCGCCACGCACGATCGCTCCGGCTCCGCCGCCCTGACCAACGGCTGGCAGCCGGCTGCTCGGAGCGCCTTGCTGGACGGCTACCTGTCCGCCATCGACCCCGACCTGCTGCCTGCGTCGGCCGCGGCCGTGGCCCGCCTCCTGGCCCTGCTCGAGCTCGAGAAGGTCGTCTACGAGCTCGGCTACGAGCTGGGCCACCGACCCGACTGGGTCGACATCCCCGCCACCGGCCTGCAGCGCCTCTTGGATGGAGCTCCCCGATGACCCCTGCCCGACCGTCCGACCCCGTCGCCAAGCCGTCCCGCCGAACGACCACGACGCCGCCGGCAACGAGCGTGCCGGCAACCAGCGTGGCGACGACCGCTGTGCCGGCAACGGTTGCCACGACGACCGCTCCGCAGCCACCGCCCCTCCTCGGGGAGGTCGACCTCCACCTGTTCGGCGAGGGCCGGCACCGGCGGCTCTACGAGCGGCTCGGCGCGCACGAGCGCACCGTCGACGGTGTGTCCGGCACCACGTTCGCGGTCTGGGCTCCGTCCGCCCGGTCCGTCCGCGTCGTGGGCGACTTCAGCGGCTGGACCGATCCGGGCGAGGCGCTGGCGCCGCTGGGCTCCTCGGGCGTGTGGGAGGGCTTCGTCGCCGGCCTCGGCGCGGGCACCCACTACAAGCTGCGGATCACGACCGCCGCCGGACAGGTGCTCGAGAAGGCGGACCCCCTGGCCTTCGCGACGGAGGTGGCGCCGGCGACCGCATCGGTGGTCCACACGTCCCACCACGAGTGGCGTGACGACGCCTGGCTCGAGCGCCGGGCCGCTGGCGACCCGCTGGCCAAGCCGGTCTCGATCTACGAGGTCCATCTCGGTTCGTGGCGCCGGGACCCCGATCAGCCCGACCGCGAGCTCTCCTACCGCGAGCTGGCCGACCAGCTCGCCGCCTACGTCAGCGACCTCGGCGTCACCCACGTCGAGCTGCTGCCGGTGATGGGCCACCCGTTCGCCGGGTCGTGGGGCTACCAGGTCACGTCCTACTTCGCCGCCGCCGCCCGCTGGGGCGACCCCGACGACCTGCGGGTGTTCATCGACCAGCTGCACCAGCGGGGCATCGGCGTGATCCTCGATTGGGTTCCCGCCCACTTCCCGCGCGACGAGTGGGCCTTGGCTCGCTTCGACGGCACCGCCCTCTACGAGCACGAGGACCCAAAGCGCGGCGCCCATCCCGACTGGGGCACGCTCGTCTTCAACTACGGGCGCAACGAGGTCCGCAGCTTCCTGCTCTCCAACGCCCTGTACTGGGTCCGCGAGTTCCACGCCGACGGCCTGCGGGTCGACGCCGTGGCGTCGATGCTCTACCTCGACTACTCGCGCAAGGCCGGCGAGTGGGTGCCGAACAAGTACGGCGGTCGCGAAGACCTCGAGGCGGTCGAGTTCGTGAAGGAGCTCAACACCGTCCTGCACGAGGAGGTGCCGGGCGTGCTGGCCATCGCCGAGGAGTCGACGGCCTGGCCCGGCGTGTCGCGGCCGACGTACGTGGGCGGCCTGGGCTTCGGCTTCAAGTGGAACATGGGCTGGATGCACGACACGCTCAAGTACTTCGCCGAGGAGCCCATCCACCGCCGCTACCACCATCACGAGCTGACCTTCTCGCTGGTGTACGCGTTCTCGGAGAACTTCGTGCTGCCGCTGTCGCACGACGAGGTCGTGCACGGCAAGGGCTCGCTGCTCGGCAAGATGCCCGGCGACCGGTGGCAGAAGTTCGCCAACCTGCGGTCGCTGTACGGGTTCATGTGGTCCCACCCCGGCAAGCAGCTGCTGTTCATGGGCAGCGAGCTGGCCCAGGAGCGCGAGTGGAACCACGACCGCTCGCTCGACTGGCACCTGCTGGAGCAGCCCGAGCACGCCGGCGTGCAGGCGCTCGTCCGCGACCTCAACCACCGCTACCGCGAGCGCCCGGCGCTCTGGACCAACGACTTCGACCCCACCGGCTTCACCTGGCTGGTCGCCGACGACGCCGACCAGAACGTGGTGGCCTTCCTGCGCCACGGCGCCGCGGCCGACGGCACGCCTCAGGTCCTCGCGTGCGCCGCCAACCTGTCACCGGTGCCCCGGGGCGGTTACCGCCTCGGCCTGCCGTCCGGTGGGACGTGGCGCAAGGTGCTCGACACCGACGACCTCGCCTATGGCGGCTCGGGCGCGGTGGCCGGCCAGCCGACCGTGGCCGCCGACGCCACGCCGTGGCAGGGACAACCGTGGTCGGCGCCCATCGACCTCCCGCCGCTCGCCGTCGTCTGGTTCGAGCCCGACTCGCAACCTCGAGCAGGCTCATGACCGACCTGCAGACGGCGGCTCCCCCCGGCGACGTGCTGCCATGGGAGCTTCCCCTGGGCGCGCGGCCGACCCCCCGCGGCACGACGGTCTTCCGCGCCTGGGCGCCGGCGGCCGAGGAGGTGGCCGTGCGCATCGGCGATCAGGATCACGAGGCCCGGCGTGGGCTCCTCGGCGTGTGGGAGGCCGAGCTCCCTGCGATCCACGGCGACGACTACGAGTTCGTCCTCGATGGCACCGCGTGGCCCGACCCGTGGTCGCGCTGGCAGCCCGAAGGCATCCGCGGGCCGTCGCGCATCCTCGACCCCGAGCGGTTCGATTGGACGTCCCAGCGACCCGTGCTCGACCGCCGTGACCTCGTCGTCTACGAGCTGCACGTGGGCACGTTCTCGGCCGAGGGCACCTTCGACGGCGCCATCGCCCACCTCGCGGCGCTGCGCGACCTCGGCGTCACCGCCGTCGAGCTGATGCCCATCAACGAGTTCCCCGGCCGTCGCGGTTGGGGCTACGACGGCACCCACATCGCCGCCGCCCACAGCGCGTACGGCGGGCCCGAGGGCCTCCAGCGGCTGGTCGACGCTGCGCACCGCCAGGGCCTCGGCGTGATCCTCGACGTGGTCTACAACCACGTGGGCGCCTCGGGCACCCCGAACCTCGAGGCCTTCGGGCCCTGGTTCACCGACCGCTACCACACGTTCTGGGGCATGGCCCCGAACTACGACGACGCCGACTCGGGCGCCGTGCGCGAGTGGGTCCTGCAGAGCGCCGAGGGGTGGGTGCGCGACTTCCGCATCGATGGCCTACGGGTCGACGCCTGCCACGCGATCTACGACCAGGGCGCGCGTCACCTCCTCGCCGAGCTGAGCGAGCGAGTGCGCCGGCAGTGGCCCCATACCGTGGTCATCGCGGAGAGCGGCCTGAACGACCCCAAGGTCACGCGGCCGTCCGAGGTGGGCGGGTGGGGGTTCGACGCGGACTGGTCCGACGACTTCCACCACGCGCTCCGGGCGTTGCTGACCGGCGACATGAGCGGTTGGTACGCCGACTTCGGCTCGGTCGCCCAGCTGGCCAAGGCGTACCACCGGCCCTACGTGTTCGACGGCGGCTGGTCGCCGTACCGCTCCCGACGCTTCGGCGCACCGGCCGCCGACCGTCGTCCCGAGCAGTTCGTGGTCTTCAGCCAGAACCACGACCAGGTCGGCAACCGCGCCCTGGGCGATCGCCTGCCGAGCACCGCTCGCCCGCTCGCCGCGCTCTGCACGCTGCTCGCGCCGTTCACGCCGATGCTGTTCATGGGCGAGGAGTACGGCGAGCAGGCCCCGTTCCAGTTCTTCACCGATCACATCGACGCCGACATCGCCGACGCCACGCGCGAGGGGCGGCGCCGAGAGTTCGCCCGGTTCGTCGAGTTCACCGGCGACGAGGTCCCCGACCCCCAGGACCCGGCCACGTTCGAGCGCTCGAAGCTGCAGCGCCGCGTCGATCCCGGCCTGCAGGCCCTGTACCGCCGCCTGCTCACGGTTCGGCGCGACCTCCCGGACGTCGAGGTCGACACCGAGGTGGACGAGGACGCCCGCTGGTTGCGCGTCGAGCGCGGCGCCTACGACCTCGTGTGCAACTTCGCGGCGTACGCGCAACCCGTGCCGTGCCGCGGCCACGAGGTCGTGGTCGCGACGCACGACACCACGGCCGACGACATCGACCGCGTCGCCGGTACCGTGCACCTCCCTCCGCTCGCTGGGGTGCTGCTGCGGTGAACGTGCGACCCGGCGGACATCCAGATCTCCCCTCACCCACCCCCCATCGCGCCTCCAGCGCAGCCGCGGCGCGAGCCGCGCGACAGGAGCCCCCTACATGACCGACGTCTGGCCTGGCCGTCCGTTCCCGCTCGGCGCGACCTGGGACGGCGAGGGCGTGAACTTCTCGCTCTTCACCGAGTGTGCGGAGCGCGTCGAGCTGTGCCTCTTCGACGCCGACGGCAACGAGGAGCGCGTCGATCTCGTCGAGACCACCGCCCACAACTGGCACGGGTACATCCCCGGCCTCGGCCCGGGCGTGCACTACGGCTACCGGGTGCACGGCCCCTACAACCCAAAGGAAGGCCATCGCTTCAACCCGGCCAAGCTGCTGATCGACCCCTATGCCCGGGCCATCGAGGGCTCGGTGGATTGGGACGCCGCGAACGCGCTGCCGTACGTCCCTGCCGACGGCAGCGACGACTCCGACCTCGAGATCGACGACGAGGACTCGGCGCCCGCGGTGCCCCGCTCGGTGGTCGTCGACAACGGCTTCGACTGGCAGGGCGACCGCCCGCCGAACGTCCCGTGGTCGGAGACCGTGATCTACGAGGCGCACGTCAAGGGCTTCACCAAGCGCCACCTGGAGGTGCGCGAGGACCTGCGCGGCACCTACGGCGGCCTGGCGTCCGAGCCGGCCATCGCCCACCTGACCGACCTCGGGGTCACGGCGGTCGAGCTGATGCCGGTGCACCACATCGCCGACGAGAGCTTCCTGCACGACAAGGGCTTGTCGAACTACTGGGGCTATTCGTCGATCGGCTTCTTCGCCCCGCACTCCGGCTACGCGGCCACGGGCGACAACGGCGAGCAGGTCCGCGAGTTCAAGGGCATGGTCAAGGCGCTGCACCGCGCCGGCATCGAGGTGATCCTCGACGTCGTCTACAACCACACCGCCGAGGGCAACCACCTCGGCCCGATGCTGTCGTTCAAGGGCGTGGACAACCGGTCCTACTACCGGCTCGTGCCCGACGATCCGCACTTCTACATGGACTTCACCGGCACCGGGAACTCGCTCAACGTCGTGCACCCCAGCGTGCTGCGGCTCATCACCGACTCGCTGCGGTACTGGGTCACCGAGTGCCACGTCGACGGGTTCCGCTTCGACCTGGCGAGCGCCCTGGCCCGTGAGCTGTACGACGTCGACCGACTGTCGGCCTTCTTCGACGTGATCCACCAGGACCCGGTCCTGTCCCAGGTGAAGCTCATCGCCGAGCCGTGGGACGTCGGACCCGGCGGCTATCAGGTGGGCAACTTCCCGGTGCTCTGGACCGAGTGGAACGGCGTCTACCGCGACGTGGTGCGTGACTTCTGGCGGGGCCACGCCTCGGCCGCGGACCTGGCGGAGCGCCTGGCCGGGTCGAGCGACCTGTACGAGCGCGACGGCCGCCAGCCGTCCTCGTCCATCAACTTCGTGACCGCCCACGACGGCTTCACGCTGGCCGACCTCGTCTCCTACGACGGCAAGCACAACGAGGCGAACCTCGAGGACAACCGCGACGGCACCGACGACAACCGCTCGTGGAACCACGGCGCCGAGGGCGCGACCGACGATCCCGAGATCTGCGCGCTGCGCGCCCGCCAGCAGCGCAACCTGCTGACCACGCTGTTCCTCTCGCAGGGCGTCCCGATGCTGGTCGGCGGCGACGAGGTGAACCGCACCCAGGGCGGCAACAACAACGCCTGGTGCCAGGACAACGAGATCTCATGGCTCGACTGGGACCTGAGCCAGGACGACGAGGCGCTGCTGGCCTTCACCCGCCGGCTCATCGCGCTGCGCAAGGCACACCCGGTCTTCCGGCGCCGCCGGTTCCTCGAGGGCCGCGGCGACGACCTGCCCGACGCGTGGTGGTTCCGCGCCGACGGCCGGCGGATGACAAACAGCGGCTGGAACAACCCCGACGAGCGGGTCCTGGGCCTGTTCCTCAACGGCCGCGACATGCCGGAGCGGGGTCGCCGCGGCGAGCAGATCGTCGACGACTCGTTCCTCGTCCTCGTCAACGGCCACTACGAGGACGTCGAGTTCACGCTGCCGGCAACTCGGTTCGGCCGCCGCTGGGCGATCGAGCTGTCGACGGCCGATCCCGCCGGGGAACCGGGAGCCTGGGAGGTCGCCGCCCGGTCCAAGGTCCACACCGTGGCCCGCTCGGTCACGGTGCTCAAGCGCACGTCTCCGGCGTGACCGCCCCCGAGCGAGCGGGTGCCGACGCGTCCCAGGAGCTGGGACGGATCGACCCCACGACGGATGACCTGCGCGCGACCTACCGGCTCCAGCTGCACGCCGGCTTCGGCTTTCGCGACGCGCTTGCGATCGTGCCCTACCTCCGGGACCTCGGGATCTCGCACCTCTACCTCTCGCCGTCGATGACGGCACGCGCGGGGTCGATGCACGGCTACGACGTGGTCGACCCCACCCGGGTGAGCGACGAGCTCGGCGGTGAAGACGCGCTCCGCGAGCTCGCCCGCGGCGGCCTCGGCGTGATCCTCGACATCGTCCCGAACCACATGGCGGCGGACGACGCCAACCCCTGGTGGAGCGACCTCGAGCAGCGCGCTCGCTCGTTCGACTACGACCCCGAGACGGGCTGGTACCGCCGCTTCTTCGACATCGACGACCTGGCCGGCGTACGCCAAGAAGACCCGGAGGTCTTCACGGCCACGCACGCCAAGGTGCTCGAGCTGGTGGCCGACGGTGTGGTGGACGGCCTGCGGATCGATCACCCCGACGGGCTCGCGGATCCGGCCGCCTACCTCCGGCGGCTGCGCGATGCCGGCGTGCGCGACGTGTGGGTCGAGAAGATCCTGCACCCCGGCGAACCCCTCCGGGACTGGCCGGTGGCCGGCACCGTCGGCTACGAGTTCCTCGCCGACGCCACCGCGCTGTTCGTCGACCCCGCGGGCGAGCACGTGCTCACCGACCTGTACGTCGAGCTGACCGGCGACGCGCGCCCGTTCGCCGAGCTCGCGGCCGAGGGCAAGCGCGAGCAGGCCGCCGGCCCCTTCGCCCGCGAGGTGGCCCGCCTCGCCGAGCTGGCGCCGGACGGCGCCGACATCGAGGACGCGGTGGTCGCGCTGGCCGTGTACCGGACCTACGTCGAGCCCGCCACCGGCCACGTCGACGACGCCGACCGCGCCGCGGTGGCCGCCGCGGGGATGTCCCCCGAGCTCGCGCGCATCCTGCTGCTCGAAGAGCGGGGTCACGACGAGCTCGTGACCCGCTTCCAACAGACGACGCCACCGGTCACGGCGAAAGGCATCGAGGACACCGCGTTCTACCGCTACCACCGCTTGATCGCGCTCAACGAGGTCGGCAACGATCCCGGGCGGTTCAGCGTGTCGGTCGACGACTTCCATGCCGGCAACGTCGAGCGCCAGGCCCGCTTCCCCCGTGCCCTCCTGGCGGCCACGACGCACGACACCAAGCGGTCGCTCGACACCCGGGCCCGCGTCGGCGCCCTCGCGGGCATGGCCGACGAGACGGCCGAGCACGTCCGCCGCTGGTTCGAGGTGACCGCCGACCTGGTGGAGGACGGCGCACCCGACCCCGCCGAGCGCTGGTTCATCTTCCAGACCCTGCTCGGCTCGTGGCCGATCACGACCGACCGGCTGCACGCCTACCTGGAGAAGGCGCTGCGCGAGGCCAAGGTCCACACGACGTGGATCGAGCCCGACACGGGGTGGGAGGAGCGAGTGCAGCGCTTCGCCAGCGGGCTGCTCACCCATGCCGGCTTCCTCGCCGACTTCCTGCCCTTCGAGGAGCGGGTCGCCGTGGCCGGCGAGCAGGCCTCGCTCGGCCAGGTGCTGCTGCGGGCCACGGTGCCCGGGGTGCCCGACACCTACCAGGGCGACGAGACCTGGTTCCTCGGCCTCGTCGACCCCGACAACCGCCGCCCGCTCGACTGGGCCGGGCGCGAAGCACAGCTGCGGGCGGTCCGTGAGGGGGCCGATCCCACCCGGGCCACCGCCAAGCTGCACGTCCTGCACCGCGCGCTCGACCTCCGCCGCCGGCGGCCCGAGCCGTTCATCGGCGCCTACGAGCCGCTCGAGGCCGGCCCCGACACCGTGGCCTTCGTGCGCGGCGACGCCGAGATCCTCGTGGTCGTCCCGCTGCGACCCGACGACCGGGCCACGCTCGACCTGCCGTCCGGCCAGTGGCTCGACGCGCTGCGCCCCGGCGCCCAGTCCCAGCGCCTGGGCGGCACGACCTACGTGGTCGACGTCCTCGGCCCCCTCGGCCTCGCGCTCTACGAGCGCCGCTGACCCACCCGCGACTGCTCGTCGCCCGCCGGCCGGCTGCGGGTCAGGACCCGGCCCGAACGGGTAGTCGGCCCCGATGCCCAGCTCCCCCGCACCCGGCGCCGTGCTCCTCGACGTCGACGGCACGCTCGTCGACACCGTCTGGCTCCATGTCCTCGCCTGGTCCCGGGCGTTGCGAAGCCTCGGCGTCGACGTCCCGATGTCCCGGCTGCACCCGCTGGTCGGCATGGGCGCCGACCG
Source organism: Acidimicrobiales bacterium (assembly GCA_025463985.1). Classification (GTDB taxonomy): domain Bacteria; phylum Actinomycetota; class Acidimicrobiia; order Acidimicrobiales; family Iamiaceae; genus JAODBM01. The sequence goes on along the minus strand of JAODBM010000037.1, from coordinate 4,707 downwards.
GTTCGTCAGCGAGCTGCTCGGCCGCGAGGTCCCAGGCGCCGGCGACGCGCACCACGACGAGTTCGTGCTGCTGCGCCCGGACGTGCGCTGCCTGCCGGGAGCGAGGGACCTCGTGCGCACGCTGCACGAGCGTGGCCTGATCGTCGTGCTGGCGTCGTCCTCGGAGGCCGACGAGCTCGACTTCTTCCGCGAGGTCCTCGACGTCGACGACTGGCTCGAGGCGGCTACCTCCTCGAGCGATGCCAGCGCGAGCAAGCCGTCGCCTGACATCTTCGCGGCGGCGCTGGAGCGGGCGGGCACCCCGGCGGACCGGGCCGTCGTCGTCGGCGACACGGTCTGGGACGTGCAGGCGGCGCAGAAGCTCGGGGTGGCGTCGATCGGCCTGCTGACCGGCGGGGCACGGGCCCGGGAGCTCGAGGCTGAGGGCGCCGCGGCCACCTACGCCGATCCCGCCGCGCTCGTCGACGACCTCGCCGACAGCCCGATCGGCCGACTCATGGGTTGAGGCAGCGTTCTCGTCGTCGGCGACGCAGGGCAGGACGTCACCCATGGCACCCGACGATCAGGACCGGGCGGAGAGCCTCGACGACGACGAGTTCGCCGGCGACAGCGGCGACTACCCGCCAGAGCAGCCCTACGGCGTGGAGGAGTATGGGGTGACCGGCGCCGAGCAGCGCTGGCCCGAGCCCCTCGAGGAACGGCTGCGGCGCGAGCAGCCCGACCGCGTCCGGCCGGTCGAGAACGGGTTCGACCTGGTCAACGACGACCGCGGGATGCTGGCGGACGACGAGGCCGGCGACGTGGCCGACGCCGTCATGTACGACTCCGTGGGCTCCCTGGCCGCGGACGACGGCGCCACCGGCGACCCGACCACCCGCGACGTCGCCACCGAGCACGAGGCCCCGATGCCCGCGGAAGAAGCGGCCATCCACCTGATCGAGGAGCCCTGACCGGCGAAGTCCGGGCATGCACGGGCCGCCCAGATCAGCGCGGCTCGTTGCGGCCATGCACCTCACCGAGAAGCCCTGAGCGGCGAGGTCCGGGCATGCACGGGCCGCCGCGTCGCCGCCCAGATCAGCGCGGCTCGTTGAGGTAGGCCACGAGCGCGTTGAGCGAGGCTCGGTTCCGGGCCGCGATCGCCGGCATCGCCACCGGGTTGGCCACCGCGAACGGCCCGACCAGCAGCTCGGTCATGTCGATGCGGGTGCGCGTGCAGCCGTTCGCCGGCGTCATCTCACGCAGGGAGAACTCGACGCGGGCTCGCCCGAACGGCCGGAAGCGGGCCTCGAGCGCGAGATGGCGAGGCGGGTCGACCTCGAGCGACTCGGTGTGGTCGTCCACGGTGATCGGCCCGACCAGCCCGACGCGATGGTGGAACTTCGTGCCCGGCCTCGGCCAGCCCTCGTCGATGGCGCGGATGGCCCGCGCCCCCACCAGCCACTCGGGATAGGTGGTCGGATCGGCGATCACGGCGAACACGTCGTCGATCGACCCGGAGGCGTAGCGGGTGACGGTGGCCATCGGCGGAGCTCCCGGAGCAGAGGGCGCCGGGGCTCGGCGCCGAGTCCCCGCCCCCTACCCGGCGCCTCGCGGCGCGACCCGCCGAAGAAGGGCGGTCGACGGTTCCGTAGCGCGGGCGGCCGGGGAAGGAGCCGTCGGCATGGAGATCGGCTACACCCTCATGTGCGAGCAGTCCGGCCCGCGCGAGCTCGTCCGCGATGCCATCGGCGCCGAGGCGGCCGGGTTCGACTTCGCGGTCATCAGCGACCATGCGTTCCCCTGGCTCGAGGAGCAGGGCCACTCGCCCTACGCCTGGTCGGTGCTCGGCGCCGTGGCGCAGGCGACCGAGCGCATGGCGCTCATGACCTACGTGACCTGTCCGATCAAGCGCTACCACCCGGCGGTCGTGGCCCAGAAGGCCGCCACCGTGCAGCTCCTGAGCGACGGCCGCTTCACCCTCGGCCTCGGCGCGGGCGAGAACCTCAACGAGCACATCACCGGCGGCGGCTGGCCGCCGGTGAACACCCGCCACGAGCGGTTGCGCGAGGCCGTCGAGATCATCAGCGCGCTGTTCGACGGCGGCTACGTCAACCACCGCGGCCGTCACTACGAGGTCGATTCGGCGCGGCTCTGGGACCTGCCCGACCAGCGGGTGCCGATCGGCATCGCGGTGTCGGGCCCCCAGTCCTGCGCGCTGGCGGGCGAGCTGGCCGACGTGATGGTCGCCGTGCAGCCGGAGGCCGAGCTGGGCCGGCGGTTCGACGACGCCGGCGGGGCGGGGAAGCCGCGGGTCGGGCAGATGCCGGTGAGCTTCGACCGCGACCGCGACCGGGCCATCGAGCGTGCCCACGAGCAGTTCCGCTGGTTCGACGCCGGCTGGAAGGTCAACGCCGAGCTGCCTGGCCCCGCGGCGTTCGCGGCGGCGTCGACGCACGTGCGGCCCGAGGAGGTGGCGGAGGCGATCCCCTGCGGCGACGACGTGCAGGCCGTCGTCGACGCCACGCGGGCCTGGTCCGACGCCGGCTTCACCCACCTGGCGCTGATCGCGATCGGTCGGGACACGCAGCCGGCGTTCTGCGAGTGGGCCGAGGAGGAGCTGCTTCCCGCGCTGCGCGCCGGCTGACCGAAACCGGCCCGGGGGCACGCCGCCGGCGACCGGTTTGCGGACGCCGCAAGGAATCCCGCGTTTCGATGTGGCAGGGGCCCGTGCGCCCGGTAGCCTGCGACGCTCCCCCGTCGACACCAGGACCTCGCCAGATGCCCGCATCCCTCACCGTCGCCACCCACCGCAAGCACCTCACGGCGATCCGCGCCGAGACCGAGGACCGCATCGCCCGCCTCACGGTCGAGTACGACGAGCTCGAGGGGTCCGGCACCGACGTCGGTGCGGGCGACGACGAGGGCGGATCCGAGAGCGACGGCACGTTCGTCGAGCGCGACCGGGTGCGGGCCCAGATCGCCGAGGACCGCGACCTCCTCGAGCAGATCGACGCCGCGCTGATCCGCTCGAAGGGCCGCGACTGGGGTTCGTGCACGATCTGCGGCCAGCCGATCGGCGAGGCCCGCCTCGAGGCGCTGCCGACCACGGCCGTCTGCGTCACCTGCAAGGCCCGCGGCACCGGCTGGTAGCCCGGCGGCTCGGCAAAGGAGCCGTCGCCGGCTGCGCGCCGATCGCCTCGACCTGCAGAGCGGTCTCAGACCTCGTCGCGCTGGACGAGCCGGAAGAACGTGCTGTCCGACCCGTCAGCCTTGCGCACCTGGTAGAGGAACGCGAGGTTCTTCTCGTCGAACTTGCGGAACCAGTCGTCCCAGCTGATGTGCTCGAGGCGCTCCTCTCCCGTGCCGCCCGGAAAGTCGATCGTGAGCACTCCGGGCTCGCCGTCGGACTCGGTGCCTTTGACGGTGGCCGGCGTGCCTCCACGCTCTTCGACCCAGCGGCGGATCTCGTCGTGATCGGTGGTGACCTTGATCTCCGAAGCCATGGCTGCCACCTCCGTAGGTGGGGTCCGGGGGCGCGCGCGTGTACCCGGCGCTCCACCCTTCATGCCGACCACCGCGACAAGTCAGCCGGCCCGCGCGACCGGGTCGTCCCGGCCCCATAACCGGGCGGCGAGGGGGTTGGAAGCGTCGTGAGCGTCAGACACCTGCGGGCCGCGCCGGGCTCGGGCCGCCGGTGGCCGGCCTGCACAACGGGCAGAGCCCGATGCCGAAGCATCGGGCTCTGCTCGTGGCCGGCTCAGTGGTGGTGCGTCAGCTGCAGCCGCTGGTGCTGCCGCAGCTGGGGCAGGCGTGGCAGCTGCCGGCCCGCTGCATCTGCACGCCGCACTGCATGCAGTACGGGGCGTCGGCGTGGTGCGTCTCGCGGGCAAGCTGCGGTGGCGGGTTGGCCGCCGGCCTCCGGTCGGTGACCCCGGCCCGGTCGAGCAGGCTCGGCTGGGTCGGCTGGGTCGGCTGGGCTGCCGCCTTCGCCTCGGCCGCCTCGATCGAGGCCGCCAGCTCCGATGCCGACGGGATCGACTTGGGATCGGCCACGAGGTCGCTGCCCTGGCGGTTCTCGACCACGGTCTCCTCCACGCCTGGCAGCGTGGGCTGCGTGCGCTCGGAGACGGTGAGGATGCCGAGCTCGGCCCGCTCGTCGAACGACAGGTAGTCGATGGCGAGGCGGCGGAAGATGTAGTCGAGCAGCGAGGAGGCGATGCGCAGCTCGGGATCGTCGGTCATGCCGGCGGGCTCGAAGCGCGTGTTGGTGAACGCCTCGACAAAGGCCCGCAGCGGCACGCCGTACTGCAGGCCGTAGCTGATCGAGATCGACAGGGCGTCCATGATCCCGGCCAGGGTCGAGCCCTGCTTGGCCACCTTCAGGAACACCTCGCCGGCGCGGTGGTCTTCGTACTCGCCGACGGTGACGAAGCCCTTGCAGTCGGCGACGCGGAACTCGAACGTGCGGCTGACCCGGTTGCGGGGCAGCTTCTCGCGGACCGGCACCTTCACGGTGACCGTGCGCTCGACGATCTTCTCAACGATGCGCTCGATCTCCACGACCTCGGGCTCGGCGTCACCCCGGCTGTCGGCGGTGGCACCGCCCTTCTTGGCCATCGCGAGCGGCTGGGCCACCTTGCAGTTGTCCCGGTAGATGGCCACCGCCTTCACGCCCATCTTCCAGGATGCGATGTGCAGCTCTTCGACGTCCTCGACCGAGACGTCCTC
>JAODBM010000016.1 GCA_025463985.1 Acidimicrobiales bacterium | reverse complement strand
GGGGCTGCTGAAGGCGCCGGCCGGCGCGGCGAACGCGGCCGTGTCGAGCGGGCGCGCGGCCCGGACCACCACGGTGCCCGCGGCCAGGTCGCCCACCCGCTGGTGGTAGCGGGAGGCCAAGATGGCGACGATGCCCACGGTGTACGGACCCGGGAGCGCGTCGATGACGCGCAGCGCGTTGCGGATCACGCTGGCCATGAACGTGACCGGTCGCCCGTCGAGCGTCACCACCTGCAGCCCGGTGATCCGCTTGCCGGGCGTGCGCCCGTTGCCGAACGTCTCGAACAGCACCGGAGACGCGATCACCACCAGGAACGCGCCGACGAGGAGGCCGGCCAGGCCGAGGTTGCCGAGGCCGACCAGCACGCCGAGCAGGATCATGAGGCCGATCTGGATGGCGAAGTCGATGAGGTACGCCACGAACCGCGACCCGAGACCGACCACGATCAGATCGAGATCGATGCCCTCGGGCGTGGACAGGCGCAGCCGGTCGTCGAGCTCCATGCGGCCCGAACCTACGCGCCCGCTCCGCCGCGTCGGCGGCGAGCGGTGAGGCTCGAGCGCTTCCTGACCGAGCGCCAGCCGGCGTGGGCCGAGCTCGAGCAGCTGGCCGGCCGGGCCCGCGGGCGGGTGCAGGTCTTGTCGCCCAGCGACGTACGCCGGCTCGGCGACCTGCACCGGCGGGCCACGGCAGACCTCGCGCTCGCCCGCCGCCGCTTTGCGCACGACCCGGTGGTGGCGCGGCTCGAGGCGCTCGTCGCCCGGTCGCGGGCGCTCGTGTACGGCACCGCGGTGCGGCCGGCGTCGGCGCTCCAGTTCCTCACGACTGGCTACTGGCGTCGGGTCCGCGAGCGTCCGCGGATCCTGGCCGTCGCCGCGCTGCTGCTCTGGGGGTCGGCGCTCGGCACTGGCCTGTGGGCGCACGCCCACCCGAACCAGGCGGCCCGCGTGGCCGCCGTGTCGCCGCTGGCGCAGAACGTCGTCGACCACGGCGGGCCGCGCCGCGCCGACGCCCCGGCACCGAGCTTCACGGTCAACACCGCCCTCGCCACGCAGATCTTCACGAACAACGTGAAGGTGGCGCTGGTTGCCTTCGCCGGCGGCCTGACCGGTGGGCTGCTGACGATCGCGACCACCCTCTTCAACGGCGCGCTGGTGGGTCTCCTGGCCGGCTGGGTCGTCCGCGGGGGCGGGGGCTCCTCGTTCTTTCGGCTCGTCCTCCCGCATGGGGTGCTCGAGCTGTCGCTGTTCACCGTGGCCAGCGCGGCCGGGCTGCGCGCCGGGTGGGCCCTCGTGCACCCGGGCCACCGCCGCCGCATCGAGTCCCTGGCCACCGAGGGCCGAGCGGCCGTCGAGCTGGCGGTGGGCACGGCGGTGTGGCTGGTGCCGTGCGGGCTCGTCGAGGGGTTCGTCACCCCGCGGGGCCTCTCCCTCCCCATGGCGGCGACGGTCGGCGTGAGCCTGGCGGCCGTCTTCTGGGGCATGGTCGTGTGGCGGGGCCGGCCCGAACCCACCGCGGCCACGCCGGCGGGTGACCGGCCTCAGGTCACAGCCGAGCCCGCGACTTCAGCGTGAGGTAGGCAGCGACCGCGGCCGACGGCAGCCGGTCCGGCGCGGCGTCGACCACCACGCAGCCGAGGGTCCCGAGCGAGCGCACGACGCGGTCACGGGCCGCGAGCAGATCGTCGGCCACGCTGGCGGCGTGCACGTCGACCGCCGTCAGCGGATCGACCGTCACGGCCCGCACGAGGTCAGGGTCGGCCGCGGTCACCACGAGCACCGCGTGGTGGCGCACGAGCACGGGCATGGCTTCCAGCAGCGGGCCCGAAGCCGCCTCCTCCAACAGGTCGGTGCACACCACCACGAGCGCCCGCTTGGCCGACCCCACCCGATGGAACGCGAGGTCGTGGTCGCTGTCGACCGGTCGGGGCTCGAGGTCGTAGAGGGCGCGGAGCAGGCCCTCGCCGCCGGACCGCCGCGGCGGGAGGCTGCGGCGCACCTCGGCATCGAAGGCCACGGCGCCGACCCGATCGCCCACCGCGTCGGCGACCGCGGCCACCGCCGCCACGACGTCCAGCGCGACGTCCAGCCGCGTGCGCTCATCGATCGGCGCGGTCATGAGTCGGCCTGCGTCGATCAGGCACCACAGGTCGCGTTCGGTGTCCTCGCGGTACTGGTTGGCCATCGGGCGGCCCACCCGCTCGGTGGCGGCCCAGTTGATGCGGCGCACGTCGTCCTCCGGCGCGTAGTCGCGCACGGTCTCGAACTCGGTGCCGAGCCCGAGCTCGCCGGGACGCAGCCCCGGGTCGCGGAAGCGGCCTCGGCGGACTGCGACCGCCAACCGCCGCGCGCCGGGCAGGTCCGGATGGCTCCGCACGTCGACCTCCCCACCGACCGCGTGGTCCCAGCGCCCGAGGCCGAGCGGGCCGTGGACGCGCACGGCGACCGGCTCCAGCCGGTGTCGGCCCCGGCGGCGGGCCGTGAACGTGCCGGTCAGCCCGCCTCGACCGATCGACGGGGTGAAGCGCACGTCGGCGGTCTGGGGCTGGCGGACGTCGGCCCGGGTGCCCGGCGCCGCGTGGACGGTGACCGCGAAGGCGTTCGGCACGCCGCGGGCCACGTCGGTCGGCAGCGTCCGCTCTGCCGCGGGAGGGCGCCGGGCGAACCACGCGTCGACCAGCGTCGCCACCACGACGAAGCCGGCCGCGAGAGCCACGAGTCCGACCGGGACGAAGAACGCCGCCGCCGCGATCAGCCCGAGCAGCCACACCGCCCGCGGCGCCGGACTCACCCCCAACCTCCAGCGGACGAGGAGTGGAACGTGGACCGGCACGGCGAGCTCTCGCACCACGTCCGAGCACGCGCGGGACGGCTCATCGGGGGACGGGCACGGCGGCGATGGCGTTGGCGATGGCGGCTTCGGGCGTGAAGCGCTCGAGCTCGGCCTCGGGCCGCAGCACCAGGCGGTGGCGCAGGACCATGGTGGCGACCCGCACGACATCGTCGGGGGTGACGAACGCGCGGCCGCCGAGCCGGGCCGCCGCCTTGGCCGCGACCAGCAGGTGGACGCCGGCCCGCGGGCTGGCCCCGACCTCGACGCTCGGGAGGGTGCGCGTCTGCCGCACGATCGCGCTGACATATCCGGCGACGTCGGCCGAGACCATGGTCGCGTCGACCTCGGCGCGAGCCGCGGCGATGTCGGACGCGCTGATCACCGGCCGCACCTCGTCGGCCGCCGACAGATCGAGGCCGTGGCGCGCCAACCCCAAGAGCGCCTGCTCGTCCGCCACCGACGGGTAGCCGACCACGACCTTCACGAGGAACCGATCGAGCTGGGCTTCGGGCAGCGGATACGTGCCCTCATACTCGATCGGGTTCTGCGTGGCCACGACGAGGAACGGGTCGGGCAGGCGGTGGCCGTCGCCGTCGATCGTGACCTGCTGCTCCTGCATGGCCTCCAGCAGCGCCGCCTGGGTCTTGGGCGGCGTGCGGTTGATCTCGTCGGCGAGCAGCACGTTCGTGAACACCGGGCCGGGCCGGAACACCAGCTCGCGGTCGCGCAACGTCATGGTGCCGGTGAGGTCGGAGGGCAGCAGGTCGGGCGTGAACTGCGCCCGCCGGAACTCGAGGCCGAGGGCCCGGGCGAACGTCGCGGCGAGCAGCGTCTTGGCCACGCCGGGCACGCCTTCGAGGAGCACGTGACCGCCGGCCGCGAGCGCGGCGAGCAGCGCGTCGAGTGCGTCGCCCTGCCCGACCACGACCTTGCCGACCTCCTGGTGGAGGCGGCTGCGCAGGTCGACCAGGCGGGGGCCCGGCGGCGACACCGTGGGCCCGGCGGCGACGGGCGGCGTTGGGTCGATCACGGGAGCTCTCCTCGGAACAGGGGGCGGGACGGCGGGCGTCGGCCCTGGCGGGACGGCGCCCGAGGGTACGGCTCGCATGGTGCGGGCGAGGGGCTCACCTGGGAGGCTCGTCGCGGCGCAGCCGGGCCGCGG
>JAODBM010000010.1 GCA_025463985.1 Acidimicrobiales bacterium | reverse complement strand
GCCGCGCTGGCGCTGCTCGCCGTGGCCGGCGCGGGAGCGGTCGGCGCCTACGCCTCGCTCGCGGCCCTCCGGGGCCCGCCCTACGGCTGGCTCGTCCGCGGGATCTGGCCGATCGCGGCGTGGGTCTGGATCGCCTGCCTCTGGACGCTGGGACGTGCCGCGGTGGGCTGGCTCGTGACGAGGTCCGGCGCGGAGGTCGAGTCCGCGGGCCACGGCGCGCGCGTCGTCGGCGCCAGCGCGCTCGTCGCCGTCCTGGCAGTGGTGGTGGCCTCGACCGCGACCACCTGGGCGACCACGCTCGGCGCCCGCCAGGCCGATGCCAGGGCCCGAGCGACGGCGCGCATCGCTCCAGCTGCGGTCGCTGCGGCGCGCCGGGCCGGCGGCGCCTACCTCTACCCCTTGCCGATCGGCGGCCAGGAGACCTGGGGGCTGGTGTTGGCCCTCGATCGGGCCGGCGTGCGATGGACCGACGACCTCGACCAGGCCCGAGACCTGCGGATCACGATCGGGGTGGCGGTCGGCGCCCAGGCCATCGCCGACGCCCGCCGGGCCGGCCGGCAGCTGCTGGCCGAGGCAGTCGTCGACGGTCCCGGGCCAGTCGGTGACCGGACCATCGCCGCGGTCGCCGCCCCGCTCGACGTCGAGCGACTCCGGGTACAGCTCGGGCACCCCAAGCCGCCGATCCGCTGACCGGCACCGAGCCTCCGGCTCATCGGACGTCGCGCTCGGCGTGGCCCGCCGAGCGGCGGCGGGTCAGCTGCCGTGGGGCGCCGTGTGCGGCGTCACGGAGGCGAGGCGATCGGGCGGAAGCAACGAGACGACGACGGGATAGGCGAGCTCACCCGGGGGCGGGGGCATGTCCGCAGGCTTCTCGATGCGCAACAGGACCTTCGCTCCGGGGTGCGGCGTCTCGGCGGCGGCCCCCGACGTGACGAGGATGATGCCGGCGAGATGTCGAGGGTCCACTCGGCGAAAGGTGCCGAGGTAGATCTCGTTCTCGGCCGGGATGCGGGCGTCGTAGCCGTGGCGCACCAGGTCGAGGACGACGGGGTGCTGCAGGGAAAAGATGGCCAGGCCGCCCTGCGCCGCCACGTACCAAGGACCCTTGCTCGGGAGGCGCGAGCGCAGCCCGGCGTTGATGCGGCGGATGGCCGGGAACGCCTCGTGGCCGTGGTCGTTGGCGATCGTCGTGCCGGCGACGACCGCGACCGCGAACACGACCACCGCGGCCAGCCCGGCGGCCTGGAACAGCACCCGCCTGCTGGCCAGGGCGCGGCGCGCCCGCTCGAAGCTCGTCGCCTGCACCGCACCCCAGATCACCGCGAGCCAGAGCAGCGCGCAGAGCGGCCACCAGGGTCCGTAGTTGTACGGCAGCGACGACGAGATCTCGCGCGGCAGGCTGGCCGTGGCGATGACCTGCAGGACCAGAGCGCCGAGGAGCAAGCCGAGCAGGCGGGCGATCGCGGGCCGGCCACGCCGGGCGTGGTGGACGAGCACCGCCACCGCCGCGGCCAGGAGGACCGCCGTCACCAGCGCGTCGAGCGTGCTCGGGAGGCGACTGATCGTGAAGAACCCGGCGTTGCGGTCGAGCCACACCGGCCGGGCGCCGAGGAACCCCTCGAGGCGACCGATGCCCCAGCCGAAGCCCCGGCGGCCGCTCGGCGAGCCCTGGCGGACGAAGCGGACGAGCTGGCTGATGTTCCCCGGCGTGCCGGTGAGCTGCTGGATGACCACGGGTGACCAGACGAGGACGCCGACGCCCAAGGCCGCGCCCGCCGCCACGAGCCAGCGGCGGCGCTCGCGGGCCCAGCGATCCGGGGCCTCACGCCGCGCCGCGCGCAGCCGCAGCCTGAGCAGCACGAGCACGGCGACCGTCAGCGGACCGACCAGCGGCAGGTAGCTGAAGTGGTTCTGGACGCTGAAGCTTGCGACGAACGCGAGCGGCACCAGCGCCGCCCGGTCACCCTCGCCCACCGACCAGAGCAGCATGAGCGCGAGCAGCCACGGCAGCACCGCGATGTGGGGGTTCCAGATGTCGTGAGGCACCTCGGGTCCCAAGCCCCATAGGAGCACCGAGGTGGCCAGCATCGTGGCGAGCGCGAAGCCGTCGCCGGCGCGCCGGCGCGCGAAGACCGCGACCCCGATGACCGCCGCGCCGTTGAGGAGCGCGGCGGTGAACAGGAAGCCGGCGGTCGACCAGCCGAACAGCCCGGCCGGGAGCGCGGCCACCCAGTACTCCAGGGGACCCGGATGCCAGAAGTCGCCGATGCCGGCATAGCTCACCGCGCTGGAGTGCACGCCGAGCAGCCGCGGGTGGCCGTGCACAGTGTCGAACGAGTTGACGGCGATGGCCGCGTTGTCGGACTCGAGCACCCAGCCCTGGCGCGAGGCGCGCACGACGTTTCCGACCACCGCCAGGCAGACGATCGCGACCGCCAACCACAGGAGCACCCGAGTGACCCGCGGGCGGGTTCCGGCGGCGTCGCGATCGGGCTGGGGCTCCGCCATCGCCGGCGATCCTACGAGCGCCGCCAAGCCCGCCGGGCCACCGCCGATATCGTCTCGGCGCATGACGTCGACGTTGGTCCTGCTGCGCCACGGCCAGAGCGTGTGGAACGCCGAGAACCTCTTCACCGGCTGGTGGGACGCCGATCTCTCCGAGCTCGGCCGTGAGGAGGCGACCGACGCCGGCCGGCTCATGGCCGCGGCCGCCCTCCACCCCCAGGTGGTGCACACGTCGCTGCAGACGCGCGCGATCCGCACGGCCAACCTTGCGCTCGACGCGATGGGCCTGCTCTGGTTGCCGGTGCGGCGCCACTGGCGGCTGAACGAGCGCCACTACGGCGACCTCACCGGGCGCAACAAGGCCGAGGCCACCGCGGAGTTCGGCGCCGAGCAGGTGAAGGTGTGGCGGCGCAGCTACGACACCCGGCCGCCGGCGATCAGCCCGGCCAACCCCACCAACCCCAACGACGACCCCCGCTACGCCGAGATCCCACCCGACCTGCTCCCCACCGCCGAGTGCCTGAAGGACGTGGTCGAACGGATGCTGCCGTACTGGTTCGACGTGATCGTGCCGGACCTGCGGCCTGACCGGTGCGTCCTCGTCGCCGCACACGGCAACAGCCTGCGGGCGCTCGTGAAGCACCTGGACGGCATCAGCGACGACGCGATCGCCGGGCTCGACATCCCCACCGGCGTGCCCCTCGTCTACGAGCTCGACGCTGCGGCGCGGCCCACGGAGGCCAAGCCCGTGCTCGAGCGCGCCTTAGGTGACCCGGCGGCGATCGCAGCCGCGGCCGAGGCGGTCGCGCGCCAAGCGTCCTCGGGCTGACGACGACCGATCGTCTCGAGACCGGCGTCGCGCGGGGGCGCCCTCTCGAGCTGCCGTGCGTGAGGTGCGACGACTCACCCGGGCGACGGGTGAGGACCGCCGGGCGAAGAGCCGACGCGGCGGGGCGCACCAGGGCCGGAGCCCTCGGCCTCGCGGGTACCGGGTCACGAGCACGACAGCAGATCGCTCCGTATGCTTCCGGCCTATGGCATCCAAGCACCTCGACCAATTGGCGCAGATCCCCCTCTTCTCCGCCTGCTCGAAGCGTGATCTTCAGAAGATCGCCCGGGCGTCGAACGAGGTCACCGTCGAGCCCGGGCGGCTCTTGGTCGACCAGGGCGACGCCGGTCGGGAGGCGTTCGTCATCATCGACGGCGAGGCCGTCGTCAAGCGCAACGGGCGCAAGGTCGCCACGCTCGGCCCGGGCGATTCGATCGGTGAGCTGGCCCTGCTCGACCACGGACCGCGCACCGCGTCCGTCGAGGCGGTCACGCCCATGAAGCTGCTCGTCCTCACGGCCCGCGAGTTCGCCGGCGTGCTGGATGAGGTGCCCGGCCTCTCCCACAAGCTGATGGCCGCGCTCGCGAGCCGCGTCCGCGAGTTCGACAAGCAGATCTACGGCTAGCCCAGGCGCCGTGCTCCCCCAACATCGGCGGGCTTCAAGAGATCGGCGACGCCGGTCCCGGTTCCTCGCGACCGCCGCCGCCTGCACCCTTGTGTTGGCGGCCTGCCAGGCCGAGTCGGTCACGTTCGACGGCACCGACACGCGGCCCAAACGCACCGCGGCGCTGACGCCCGACGGCAGCGATCGCTACGTCTTCGGCGGGTCGGGCGGCACCGCGGTGGTGCGAGCGCCGGCGACCAACAAGGGCGAGAACCTGCGCATGGCGTTCTGGCCGACCGGCGCCCGCGCTGTGGTCGACGGACAGTCGTGCGCGAGCTGGACGGGCGAGCGCGGCCCACGCGTCCAGGAAGGTGCCGCGCTGCGGCTCAAGCTCGAGCCCAGCGGCCGGCTGCGCGCCGTGACCATCACCAAGAACGTCCTGTGGGGCGCGGTCTGGAACTTCAACGTCCACACGTGGGACACGACCCGCTCGCCGGCGTTCCAGAAGGTCGGGGACGTGTCGCTGGAGCAGGAGCTCCGGCCCAACGGCACCGTGCGTCCGCCGCCGTGGCACGTGTGCGCCCGCGTCGTGGGCGCGACCGCGCAGCTCAAGGTCTGGACCGGCAGCGAGCCCGAGCCGACGTGGGAGGACACGAAGCACGGCGGGAAGGTCGCGCTGCCGGCGGGCTGGACGTACCCCGGCACCGACGGCTGGTACGTGGGACACCTGCCCGCCGCGGGCGACGCCTCCTACGCCGACCTTCGCACCTCGACCTACGACGCGCCAAGCAAGTGATTTCCGCCGCGGGCAGGGCTCCCGAGTAGCGTTCGGAGCCGCATGACTACCGAGCGCAAAGGCATCAAACCCCACCACCTGGTCGTGGCCCTCGGGGTCGCGATCGGTGCGTTCACGGCGTTGTCCGGCGTGGTCCCGCTGCTCACGAAGTGGCACGACAAGAGCCCGATCGAGCGGCCCGTCTTCATCAACGTCCCGGGCCCGCTGAAGCTCGCGTTCTACACGCTGATCCCGGTCGTGATCGTCTACGGCGCGTACATGTTCTCGTTGCGCGTGAAGAACTGGGAGCGCGGCGCGCCGGAGCGGCGGGCGACCACGCCGAAGAACGTGAAGCGCCGGTTCGCCGACTTCCGCTCCGGCGTCTACATGCAGACCCTGCTGCGCGATCCCGCCGCCGGCGTCATGCACTCACTCATCTACTTCAGCTTCCTCATCCTGCTGGCCGTCACGACCGTGCTGGAGATCAACCACCAGGTCCCCGTGGGCGCCAAGTTCCTGCACGGCCAGGTGTACGAGGCCTATGCGGCCGTCGGCGACGCAGCTGGTCTCGGGCTGCTGGTCGGCACGGTCTGGGCCATCGTGCGCCGCTGGGTCGCGCGGCCCTACCGCATCCGCACGAAGACGAAGATCGACCATGTCTTGGGGCTCGGCACCCTGCTCGCGCTCGCCATCACCGGGTTCGGCACGGAGGCTTGGCGCATCGCGCTGGTCGGCCGTCCCAGCTTCGAGCGGTGGTCGTTCATCGGCTACCCGCTGTCGGGCCTCGTCGACGGGCTCCACAACCTGCACGGCGGGCACCAGGCCTGGTGGCTCCTGCACGTGCTGGCGTTCGTCGTGTTCCTCGCGATCCTGCCGGTCACGATGATGCGCCACATGTTCACGTCGCCCATCAACATGTACCTGCGCGACCGTGAGCGGCCCAAGGGCGCGATGCGGCCGATGCCGAACCTCATGGAGACCGAGCTTGAGTCGTTCGGCGCGTCCACCATCGAGGAGTTCACCTGGAAGCAGCTGCTCGACACCGACGCCTGCACCATGTGCGGCCGGTGCACGAGCGTCTGCCCGGCCAACGCCACCGGCAAGCCGCTCGACCCGCGTGAGATCGTGCTCAAGACCGGCGAAGTCATGGCCGCCTCGGGTGATCCCAAGGTGTCACCGCCGATCAGCCTCGATGCGGAGATCACCATCTCCTCCAGCTCGATGTTCGAGCGGATCACGCCCGAAGAGATCTGGTCGTGCACCACCTGCAAGGCCTGCGACGAGATCTGCCCGGTCAACATCGAGATCCTCGACAAGATCCTCGACATGCGGCGCTACCTGTCGCTCATGGAGTCCAACTTCCCGACCGAGCTCGGCGCCGCCTACCGGTCGATGGAGAACAGCGGCAACCCCTGGGGCATGAGCCAGGCCGACCGGGGGGCGTGGGCCAACAAGCTCGACGGCATCGCCGTGGTGGACGGCTCCGAGCCGTTCGACCACGAGTTCCTCTACTGGGTGGGCTGCGCCGGATCGTTCGACGATAAGAACCAGAAGGTCACCCAGGCCATGGCCAAGCTGATGCAGCGAGCCGGCATCGACTTCGCCATCCTCGGCCCGGCCGAGAACTGCACGGGCGACCCCGCCCGCCGGTCGGGCAACGAGTACATCTTCCAGATGCTGGCCATGCAGAACATCGAGGTGCTCGATGGCATGGGCGTGAAGAAGATCATCACGCAGTGCCCGCACTGCTTCAACACCCTGATGAACGAGTACCCGCAGCTCGGCGGGAAGTACGAGGTCGTCCACCACAGCCAGTTCCTCGAGTGGCTGATCGACCAGGGCAAGCTCGACCTCAGCGAGGCCCGGCTCGACGAGCGCGTCGTCTACCACGACTCCTGCTACCTCGGCCGCCACAACGACGTGTACCTCTCGCCCCGCAACGTCATCGGCAGCCTCGCCGGCATCGAGATCGTCGAGGCCTCCCGCAACGGCACCAAGGGCATGTGCTGCGGTGCCGGCGGCGCCCGCATGTGGATGGAGGAGACGATCGGCAGCAAGGTCAACGACGTGCGCGCCGACGAGCTGGTGCACACCGGTGCCAGCCGCATCGCCACCGCCTGCCCCTTCTGCTACATCATGATCGACGACGGCGTGAAGGGCCTGGGCAAGGAGGAGGACGAGGTGCGGGTGGCGGACATCGCCATGCACCTCCTCGAGGCCATCGAGCAGGGCGAGGCCAACCGCAACGGCGGCCTGCTCGAGACCGTCGAGGACTGAGCGCCTCATGCGGCGCGCGGCGGTGTCCCGGACCGGGCACGTCCTGGTCGTCAACGACGACACCGACGCCTGCGAGATCGTCGCCCGCGTGATCGAGGCCGCGGGGCACGAGGCGACGCGGTCGCACGGGCACGACGAGGCCGTCGGGCTCGTCGCCAACAGCGGGATCGATGTCGTCGTGATCGACCTGCCGGGGTCGGGCGCCGGGGTGCACCTGCTCGAAACGCTGCGGACGCGGCCGGACGAGGCATCGAGCACCGTGCGCGTGGTCGTGGTCGGGGCCGGACCGGCCAACGCGCTGTTCTGCTGGCAGTCCGGCGCCGACGAGTTCCTGGTGCGCCCGCTGGACGCCACGGAGCTGCAGGAGGCGGTCGCGACCGTGCTGACCCGCCCCGAATCGGCTCGGGCCTCGTACCGCGCCACCGCGCAGCGCGCCCTCCAGTAGCAGCACGCTGCGTGGCCACAGGCGGGCCGTCCGCTGCACCCCTTGTCGGTCCGTGTGGGCTATCTGGGATTTCCGAGAATATAGGCCGTTTGGCCTAGACGTGGCGGTTCACTGTACGTAGGATGACGGCGCCAGCAACCACTGGGTGTGGTTGCGGAGGGGACATCGTGGGTGGAGCAGGGCCGATCGATACCAGCGTGGGGCCCATCGGGGGCCAGGCGCTGCTCGAGGGAGTGATGATGCGCCGCGGCACCTGCTGGGGGGCGGCCGTGCGGCGAGCGGACGGCACCATCGCCACCACCCATCGCCAGCTGCCACCGGCGCTCGATCGCTGGCGGGCCGTGCCGCTGGCCCGGGGGGTCATCGCGCTGGGCGAGTCGACCGCCCTTGGCACGCGGGCCACGCTCTGGGCCGCCGGCGCGCGGGGCGGCGACGACGAGGCCGACGGCTACCGCCGCGGCGGGCTCGTGCTGTCGGTGGTCGTAGCCGTCGTGCTGGCCGTCGGAGTGTTCGGGCTGCTGCCGGCCGTGGTCGTCAAGGCCGCCGGCGTCCAGTCGGCCCTCGCCTTCAGCGCCCTCGAAGGCCTCGTGCGGCTGGCGGTCCTGGTCGGCTACCTCGCCCTGCTCTCGCGGGCCCCGCAGATCCGCCGGGTGTTCGCCTACCACGGGGCCGAGCACATGACGATCCACGCCTTCGAGCACCGCGTCCCGCTGCGCCCCGCCGACATCCGGGCCTTCGACCGCCGCCACCCGCGCTGCGGCACGGCGTTCCTGCTGGTCGTGGTCGGTGTCACCATCGCCGCCCACGCGCTGGTCGGCCAGCCCACGTGGCCGGTGCTGATCGCCAGCCGGGTGCTCGGGCTCCCCATCGTCGCCGGCATCGCCTACGAGGCCATCCGG
>JAODBM010000007.1 GCA_025463985.1 Acidimicrobiales bacterium | reverse complement strand
GCGGCCGTTGTCGACGACCCGGCACCCGCCATCAGCCAGCAGGGTGACATCGATGCGGTCGCAATAGCCGGCCATGGCCTCGTCGACCGAGTTGTCGACGACCTCCCAGACGAGGTGGTGCAGTCCCTTGACGCCGGTGCCGCCGATGTACATGCCCGGCCGCTTGCGGACGTGCGCGAGCCCCTCGAGGATCGTCATGTCCTCCGCGGTGTACGACTGGGTCTTCTGCGCCACGACGCGCCCTTTCCTGACCTGTGGAAACGAGGGTGGTACCGCCGTCGGACCGCCGCCGACACGGGGCCGGGAGCTGGTCGACGAGGCGCACCACGTGGCCCTCATCCTACCACGGCGAACGCCCGTTCCCGGGGATCCAGGGGCCTCTCGGCGGGAACCTCAGCGTCCCCTCGACTCCCGGCGAAAGCCCAGGTCAGTCCGCCTTTTCAGCGGCTGCCGACGCGGGTGCGGACCGCGGTCACGACCCCGCGGCCGAGCAAGCGCTCGAAACCGGTGAGCAGCTCCGCCTCGGCCCACCGAAGGTGGCTCGCCCAGGCGGCGTTGTCGACCGTCACCAGCAGCCGGCCGTGCTCGATCGAGATCGGCTGCGCGTGCTCCGCCACCTCGGCGCCGACCAGGTCGGACCACCGCTCGTGCAGGGTCATCAGCACGTCGACCGACGGCGCTCCGAGGCCCGCGAGGACCTGGTCGAGGACGTCTGGCAGTGGCCGCGGGGCGGGGCCGTGGTCATCAGGATCGGGCAACGCAGACCAGGGCATCGCCTGATCCTCGCGCTCCCCTCGCCGGGTCGCCGACGAGCGGGCTCAGTCGGCCCGCACGGTGCCCTCGTGGACGCGCAGCACCCGGCCGGGCACGGCGCCCGCGGGCAGCGCCCCAGCGGTGCTCAGCAGCGTCTGGCCCGCGGGCAACGAGTGCAGCAGCGCGTCGCTGCGGTCGGGGTCGAGCTCGGAGAACACATCGTCGAGCAGCATGACCGGCGGCGTGCCGGTGTGCTCCGACACCACCTCGTGGACCGACAGGCGCAGCGCCAGCGCGAGCGAGCGCTGCTCACCTTGTGATGCGTGGGTGCGGGCCGGCAGCCCCCCGATGGCCAGGTCGAGGTCATCGCGGTGCGGGCCGATGGTGGTCACCGCCCGGCGCAGGTCGTCGCGCCGAGCTGCCACGAGCGCGGCGGCCAGCCCGTCCGCGGCCCACGGCGGGTCGTAGACAGCCGTGACCTCGGCCTGGGCCCGGGCAACGCGGTCGTACGCACGCCCCAGCACGGGCAGCAGGCGGTCGACGAGGCCGCGGCGGGCCGCCGCCAGCTCGTCGCCGACGCGGGCAAGCTTGGCGTCGAACACGTCGAGCGTCAGCTCGATCTCTGGCGTGAGCCGTCCGCCGGCCTGCTTCAGCAGCGCGGTTCGCTGGCGCAGGATCTTGTCGAGGTCGCTGCGCAGCTGGTCGTGTCGCGGGTGCAGCGCGACCAGCGCGTCGTCCAGGTAGGTGCGGCGCTCCGCCGGACCACCCTTGACGAGAGCAAGGTCGTCGGGAGCGAAGACGCTGACCTGCAGCGCGCCGAGCAGGTCGCGAGCGCGCCGCAACGGTTGGCGGTTGATCTGAGCCCGGTTGCGACCACCGGCCACGAGCTCGGCCTCGAGCAACAGGGCGCGGCCCTCGCGCTCGGCCTCGCCCCGCACGACGGCGCGGTCAGCGCCGACGCGGATCAGGGCGTCGGTTGGGGCGCCGCGAAACGATGCCAGGGTGGCCAGGTACCCCACGGCCTCGAGCAGGTTGGTCTTGCCGTGGCCGTTCGGGCCGACCACGACGGTCAGGCCGTCGTCGAGCGTGACGTCAGCCGAGGGGTAGCCGCGAAAGTCCGTGAGCCAGAGTCGACGGAGGCGCACGCGCCGGTCAGGACACCCGCACCGGCATCAGCAGGTACAGGAACTCGTTGCCGCCGTTGGCGCGGATGACCGCCGGCTTCTGGGCGTCGACCGTGTCCAGCACGATCTCGTCGCCCGGCGTGACCTCGACCCCGTTGAGCAAGTAGTCGGGATTGAAGGCCACCGTCAGCTCGGTCCCCGCGTAGTCGGCGTCGAGCTGCTCGTGGGCTTGGCCCACGTCCTGGGTGATGGCGATCAGCTCGAGACCGTCGCTGCTCATCCCGAGCCGCACCGGCGTGTTCGGCTCACGCGCCATGAGCTTCACGCGCCGGACCGCCTCTGCGAGCGCCTCACGCCCGACGGTCAGGCGATTGGGGTGGCTGACCGGAATCAGGCCGCGGTAGTTGGGGAACTCACCCTCGATGAGCCGCGTCGTCAGCCGGACGCCCCCGACCTCGAACGTCGCCTCGCGCTCGCCGAGCCGCAGCGTGACCTCCGCGGCGCCCCCGAGCAGCCGCTCGAGCTCGCGCAGGGCCCGCGAGGGCACCAGCACGCTCTGGCCTTCCCGGAGGATGCTCGCGCCCGGCAGGTCGCGCACGGCCAGCCGGTACGAGTCGGTGGCCACCAGCCGCAGCCCGTGACCCTCGGCCGCCATGAGGACGCCGGTCAGGATCGGGCGGGCGTCGTCCGCGCTCGCCGCCGGCACGACCTGGTGCAGCGCCTCCGCGAAGTCAGCTGCAGCCAGCGTCACGGCGTCGTCGGTGGGCTGTGCCAGGCGGGGGAACTCGTCAGCGGGCAGCACGCGGATGGCCGACTGGAAGCGTCCGGACGTGATGTGGGCCTCATCGCCCTCGACCGACACCTCGACGCTGCCGGAGTCGAGCGACCGCACCACGTCGGTGGCCACGCGGGAAGGCAGGACGGCCAGCCCATCGGCCGAGCCGGCGACGGTGATGTCGACCGCGATCGTCAGCTCGAGGTCGCTCCCGGTGAGCCGGAGCCGATCGCCTTCGAGCTCGGCCCGGACGCCAGACAGGACGGGAAGCGCGCCGCCGCGGTTGGCGACGGCGCGCCCCGCTGCGCCCAGGGCTTCGACGAGGACGTCACGCTCGCATCGGAACTTCACGGGGATGTGCTCACTTTCTCGGCGTTCTCTTGATCAAAGGATCGTGGTCGTAATAGGAGCTGTGGATTGTGGAGAAGTGTGCATCTGCGCAGGTCAGCGCCCAGATGGCTGTCCCCGGCGGATCCACAGCGTCGCACAGGCCAGCGGCGCTCGCCGCGGATGGCGGTGGATGAGCGTTGCGTCATCCACCGTCTTGACCTCGTCGTCCACCGGTTGAGCGAGTGTCGCCCACAGGCCGGTCCGCAAACGCTTGGCAGTTGTCACCAGGACCCTGTGGACGCCGGTGGACAAGGTGACCAGCCGTGGCGGCCGGCCCGCGGACCGGTCGATCGATGGGCGCATGCAGCGCCGACGAAGATCCGGCGGCGCGGCCCAAGGTCAACCGCCCTTTCGGATCTGCTGGACCAGCTCGCTGACCTGGTCGTAGATCTGCCGCCGCTCCTTCATGAGCGCCTTGATCTTCTCGACGGCGTGGATGACCGTCGTGTGGTCGCGGCCGCCGAACTCACGAGCGATCGCCGGATAGGACAGATCCGTGAGCTCTCGGAAGACGTACATGGCGATCTGCCGGGCGGTCACCAGCGGTCGTCGGCGGCTCTTGCCCTTGATCTCCTCGATGGTGAAGTCGAACATGTCGGCCGTCGCCTGGAGGATGAGCTGGGGGGTGATCGGGCGAGGCTGACGCTCGCCGAGGATGTCGTGGAGGTGCTTCTCGGCGGCTTCGAGCGTCAACGGCTCGTCCTGCACGAGGTTGGCGAGGGCCGAGACCCGGTTCAGGGCCCCCTCGAGCTCGCGGATGTTGTCGGTGATGTTGGTGGCGATGAACGCGAGCACGTCGTCGGGGATGGGCCGCGGCTCCCCCTCGGCCTTCTTGCGGAGGATCGCGAGTCGGGTCTCGAGGTCGGGCGGCTGGATGTCGGTGATCAGGCCCATCTTGAACCGGCTGCGCAGCCGGTTCTCCAGGGTCGTGATGGCGTCCGGCGGCCGATCGGAGGACAGCACGATCTGGCGACGGGCTTCCCAGAGCGCGTTGAACGTGTGGAAGAACTCCTCCTGGAAGCCCTCCTTGCCCTCGACGAACTGGATGTCATCGACGAGCAGCAGGTCGACGTCGCGGTACCGGCGCTTGAACTCGGCGCCGGTGTTGTTCTTGATCGATTCGACGAAGTCGTTCAGGAACGTCTCGCTGGAGACGTAGCGCACGAGGTAGTCCGGATAGTTCTCTCGGACGTAGTGGGCGACGGCCTGCAGCAGGTGCGTCTTGCCGAGACCGGCATCGCCGTAGATGAAGAGGGGGTTGTACGAGCGTCCGGGCGTCTCGGCCACGTTGAGCGCCGCCGCGTGGGCGAACCGGTTGGACGGGCCGATCACGAAGGCGTCGAAGGTCAGGTTGCGCTGATCCTGTTCGAGTCGGCCGGATTGGCCGGGCGCGGCGCCTGGCGCGCGCAGGACCGGCGGAGGCACGCGCGACGGCTCCTCGCCGAGCACGGCGTCGAGCGGGTCGGCCACCACGCTGGGCTCCGCGGCCAACGTGTGGACCTCGATGGCGATCGTGAGATCGGTGCCGCCGAGGTCGTGGAGGACGTCCTGCACGAGGGAGAGGTAGCGGTTCTCCAACCGGTCCTTCACCACCGCGCTGGGGACCGCCAGCGTCAGCTGATCGTCAGCGAGGGCGATCGCGCTCGCGTCCTGGAACGTGGAGCGCCAGACGGCGTCGGACACCTGGGCTCGGAGCGAGTCCTGGCAGGTTCCCCACAGGTGCTGTGCTTCTCCCACCTGGGCTGCAGCCTCCTCGCGGCAGACGTCCACAAGAGCGTCCACACCTGTGGAAAAACCATAGAACATGCGCATCGACCGAGTGATCGACGACCTGCCCGTGTAGCTCGTGCGCCAGCGACCGCCGGTTCGCACCCCCGCCGCACGCTGGAACCGAATGGGCGCCACCGCGGCAGGAGCGGACCGTAGCACTCTCGCCGGGCGCCTGCGCAAGGGGCAGGTCCACGCCGTCCTGACTGGTCCTTGGGCCGCAGGACGGCGGTGGTCGCGGGCGTGGGATGCGGGTCGTGATGGGGCCCGCCGCCGGTGCGCGCTCGGGGCTCGGTTGCCCAGGTAAGGGGCTGGGCTCTACCGTTGGCACCGGCTCCGTCGCCATGCCGGTCGTTCGCGACTGACCGCGGTGCGGTCCAAGATCGATCTTGACACCCAACCCTGCCCCGTCGCCTGCGTCGTCGGGTGTGGGTGGGCGCGTGCCCGAGGAGGCCCACGTGCCCGAGGAGGCAACCAGTGAAGCGCACCTACCAGCCGAACGTCCGCAAGCGCGCGAAGCGCCACGGATTCCGTCATCGCATGTCCACCCGGGCCGGTCGCGCCATTCTGCGCAGCCGCCGGGCCAAGGGCCGGGCGCGCCTGTCCGCCTGATCTGGGCCGTCCGTGACCGACGCACCATGGTGGCCCTGCACTCGCGCGGCACCCGCGTGCGGCGGGGAGCGCTCGGCCTCTCCTACCTCGCCGACGGCCAAGACGGGCCGCCTCGGGTGGCCTATGCCATCGGTCGGCGCATCGGTGGGGCGGTCGTGCGCAACCGGCTGCGGCGGCGGTTGCGGGCCCTGATCGCCGCGGCCGACCAGCCGCTGCCGCCTGGGGCGTACCTCATCACGGCCAGCCCGGCCGCCGTCTCACTCACCTATGAGGAGCTGAAGTCCAACGTGGCAAGCCTGCTGATCGCACTCGGCGACCGGATCGTCCGGTGAGCCGATCGTCGCGGTTGCTGCGCGCCCTTGTGGTGGCCTACCAGCACGTGCGGGCCGGCCGTCCCTCGCCGTGCCGCTTCGAGCCGTCGTGCTCGACCTATGCCCTCGAAGCGCTTGAGGTCCACGGCGCGGGCCGCGGTGGCTGGCTCGCGGTGCGCCGCGTGGCCCGCTGTCACCCGTGGGGCGGTCACGGCTGGGATCCCGTGCCCGAGCGGCGCTGCGCCCCTGGTCACACGGCCGATCCCACCTCATCCGCTCCCCCGCGCCGACGCGGGGTCCACCCCTTACGGAAGGTCGCCTGATGTACGACCTCATCGCCCGCCCGCTCGCGTTCTTCTACACGCTGTGGCCGTCGTACGGCGGCGCGATCGTTCTGCTGACGCTGTCGATCATGTTGATCCTGGTGCCCCTGACCTTGAAGGGCACCCGTTCGATGCTGGCCATGCAGGCTCTTCAGCCCGAGATGAAGAAGCTGCAGGACAAGTACAAGGACGATCGGCAGAAGCTCAACGAGGAGATGCTGAAGTTCTACAAGGAGAACAACATCAACCCGGTCTCGGGTTGCCTGCCGCTGCTGCTGCAGATGCCGGTGTTCTTCTTCCTGTACCGGACGCTCGCCGGCCTCACCCACCGGGCCGCCTACGGGCAGGACGTCGGCGCCGCCGTCGCCCGCACGGTGACCCGGGCCAACGGCGGCGTGTGGCAGCAGTTCGGCAACTTCGCTCCGCAGCATCTCGACAAGAGCTCGAAGCTCTACACCAACCTGCATGGCCAGTCGCAGATGAAGTCGTTCGGGATCAACCTGGCGGATTCGGCGTCGAAGAGCCTCAGCCATGGCATCGGCACGGCGTGGCCCTTCATCTTGCTGGTCCTGGCGGTGGCCGGCACCAGCTACGTCCAGCAGAAGCAAGTCGCGGGGCGCACACAGGGTGCGCAGATGAACCCCCAGCAGGCCATGCTCCTGAAGCTGATGCCCGCCTTCTTCGCCTTCATCTCCCTGGGTCTGCCGGCTGGCATCGTCGTCTACTTCTTCGTGTCGAACCTGTTCCGCATCGGGCAACAGGCGTTCATCACCCGCACGATGTATGGCGACAACGGGATCCTGCACGCCACCGGCGCAGAGGTTGACAAAACGTCAACGAAGGCGGCCGCCGCGCCGAAGCCGACGGGCCTGCTGGCCCGCTTGGGCGTGGACAAGAACAGCCTTCCAAACCCGAGCAGGGCCAAGCGGGAGACGATCAGCACTGGCGGCAAGCCGGCGCGCGGCGCGGCAGCGAAGCCGCCGCCGAAGGCGCTCACACCTCCGAAGGGCACTGCGACGCCGCCCAAGAGCACCAAGTCGACGGCGAACGGCAAGGGCGCGACGCCGAGTCGTAAAGCTCCGCCGACGCCGGCCAACCGATCGCGCAACAAGAAGAAGAGGAAGTGACGACCGTGGAGTGGGTCGAAACCACCGGCAAGAGCATCGAGGCCGCCAAGGACGCCGCGCTCGATCAGCTGGGCATCCACGAGGACGATGCCGAGTTCGAGATCTTGGAGGAGCCGCGTCCCGGCCTGTTCGGGCGCATGCGCGGCGAAGCCCGCATCCGGGCGCGGGTAGCTCCCAAGGCGCCGCGGCCGAAGCAGGACCGACGAGAGCGGCGTCGCAAGGGCGCGGGCACGGGTAGCGGGCCGGAGCCCAAGGCGGCCACATCCGGCGGGGCGCGCCGCGGTGGCCGCTCGAAGGCGGCTGCGCCGACTATTGGCAGCGAGACTGACGAAAGTGAGTCGGCGGAGCAGGCCGCCGCGGCGAAGCCGCGGGCGGCACGCCGCGGGGGTGGTCGTCGCCAAGCTGGCGCCCGCACTGGTGGCGGGCCGACCGACCGGCCCACCAAGGCTGCGTTGTCCGACGAAGGCGAGGCCGCCACGAGCGGCGAGGAAGGCGAGGACATGACCGAGGACGACGTGACCGTGGAGCAGCAGGCTGACATCATCGAGGCCTTCCTCGACGGGTTGCTCGAAGCCTTCGACGCGGACGGCGAGATCCGCCGCTCGCAGCTCGACGACGAGACGATCGAGCTGGCGATCGAGGGTGACGACCTCGGCCTGCTGATCGGCCCGAAGGGCCAGACCCTCGCGGCGGTCCAGGACCTCGCACGCACGGTGCTGCAGCGACAGGCCACCGGTCGCCACCATGGCCGCGTGCGCATCGACGTGAGCGGCTATCGCCAGCGCCGCCAGGAAGCGCTCGCCCGCTTCACGATCCAGGTGGCGGACCAGGTGCGGGAGTCCGGCGTGCAGAAGGCGCTCGAGCCGATGGCGGCGCCCGACCGCAAGGTCGTGCACGACACGGTGAATGAACTTGCGGGCGTCGAGACCATCTCGGAGGGTGAGGAGCCCAGGCGCCGGGTCGTCATCGTCCCCGCCGACTCCTGACGTGCCAGCCGACGCTCATGATCCGGCCCGCCCAGAAGGGGCGGGCCGTTTCGCGCCCGGAGCGCCTCCCCCGGCCGATGACCCTCAGCTTCGGGCAGTCCTCGAAGAGAGCAGGCGGCTCGGCTTCCTCGGCCCGGGCCCGGTCGAGGTGCACATCGACCACGCACTCGCGTTCGCGGCCGCTCGCCCGACCGCAGGGCGCGCTGTCGACCTAGGTTCCGGCGGCGGCGTACCCGGCCTCGTGCTGGCCCGGCTCGCCTGGCCGGGATGTCGTTGGATCCTGCTCGATTCGATGCTGCGCCGCTGCCGGTTCCTGCGTGAGGCCGTGGATGGGCTCGGACTCGCCGATCGGGTCGCCGTCGTCCAAGAACGAGCTGAGCTGGTCGGGCGCGACCCCGAGCATCGCGGCCGAGCGGACGTGGTCGTCGCGCGCAGCTTCGGCCCCCCGGCCGTGGCCGCGGAGTGTGCCGGACCACTGCTGGCCGTGGGGGGCGACCTCGTCATGAGCGAGCCACCGACCACCGACGACGCGCAGCGGTGGCCGCCGGCAGCTTTGGCCGAGCTGGGTTTCGGCGGGGCGGAGCGAGTCGAGGCCGCCTACCACGTGGTCCGAGTGCCGCTCCTATCACCGACAGGTGATCGCTGGCCCCGCCGGGTCGGCATTCCCGCCAAGCGCCCCTTGTTCTGAGGCTGCCAGTGCGCGCCGGCGCGGGCCGGCCAGCTGGCCGGGGGCGGCGCGTGCGGAGACCCCATGGGGCACGTGGGGGGCTTGCGCATCCGGTCACGAGGTTTCACGTGAAACGCGAGGATCACGGAGTGGGGCCGGAAGGGGCGGTGCGGTGGGAGGACCGCGGGCCGAGCAGGGGGCGCCGGCACTCCGGCCACGCGCGGCGCTGCGGGCCAGAGTCGGCTGAGCGCTTCACCGGTCGGCTTGGTGGTCACGAGGTGGCAGCGTCAGGGTGTGCAGCACTTGGAGCCGTTGCCGCGCCGACCTCAGCGACGACCACCCAGCCCGCGCCGACCCGCGACGCTCCCCGCCGTTGCGACGAACCGCTCGGCGACGCGACACGCCGAGGAACCTGACGACGGGCGACGGAGCGCTGGGTCGGGGCGACCACGCCAAGGAACTGAACGATGCATTGACGACCGATCGGCTCCGGACGTGGAAGCGTTGGGCACTGATCTCCCCTGGGGCGCGATCGCCTGCGAAGGAGGGCAGGCCCGGCGTGCGCGCCCGGGCGTGGCCGGCTCCAGCGGATGACCGTTTGCTAGACCGACTTGGCTCGTCGGACTTTCATCTTGTTGGTGTCGGCAACGCCCAGGCGGGGGGAATGGCCTGATCGGGGCTTGACCACCAGGTGACGCTGGTGTGTCCGGTCACCGCCGAACTCCTATTGGCCCAACCCACGCTCCGTCCACGGATGGAGAGGAACGCAGAGACCCGAGCGGACAGACCAGCTCGCTGTCGCGACGGGCATCGACACCGACCAAGAGACCCACACCGCCGGAGTCGTAGCCACCGCGGACCGGCGCTGTTCTCTCGGTGAGATCACGGACACTCTGGCCGGGGACGCTTCGACAGACCCTTCGAACTCGCGGACAGTCATCCGGGTCCTGCGGGTGCGGGCAGCCGTGGACGCCGGCGGGCCCGGGGCGTCGGAGGGCAAGGTCCGCCTCGATCGACGCCAAGCGCGGCGTCCGGGGCGCCCGCCGGCTGCCTCCGCGAATGCCAACCCCGCAACCGAACACCCGGACCGGCCCTCTCGGCGACCACCTTGGCGGCCCTCCGCTCCCGCAGTCGCCCCATCGCTGGCCGCTCGTCATCAGCTGCGGGCGCTGGTCTTTACCGCCCCGGGGCTCCACGGATTCGGTTCCAGGGCCAAGTGACGGTGGTCATGGTCACCACCGCTCACGGCCTGTCGTGCACGGGGTCTCCCGACTGCTGCTGCCACGACGGGGCCTTTGCCTCGGCTGGCGTCAGGACCCCCCTCGACATCTCCTCTGCAATGGTCCCAGCGCCGCCTCATCTGCCGCGGCGACCGACCGAACCACCCGCGCGTGCGCAGCCAACGCCCGGAGTCGACTCCGCTGCCCCACCACTCGCGCCATCGACGTATGCGGCCTCCCCGAGCCGGACTCCGCCGCTGTCGCCCGCTCCATCCCGCGAGCATGCAGACAACTCCAGCTCCACCCACGTGCTCGGCGATCTACAGGAGCGGCGCCGAGGGTGCCCCGCCGTGAGCGGTCGGACGAGCGGAGTGAGTGTTCCCCGGCCCGCGCGCTGCGAGGCGGTCGAACGGTGGCCGCGCCGCGGTAGGGCGAGGCGTTTTCACGCACCATGATCCGGCCGTTGAACTGCTGCCCGGGCCGCTGGCGGGGGTCGGCTGACCCGGCGGAAACGCTGTCCGTCTGGTGGCCGGCCAACGAAATTCGAGGATGATCCGAGGGCATTGATCGGATCGAGGCGCGGCCGAATCCGCCAGAGTCGACCCTCCGCCGCGGATGACCGAACCTTGATCGACCGGTGCCGTGGCTGGGGCATGCTTGGCCGGGAAGCCGCGAGCGCTCTGTAGGCCTCGTCTGGCCTCACGCCAGGCCTCGCGTGCCCCGACGACCCCGGGTGCACGACGGCCCCCACGCCAAGACTGAACGGCGCGAGAGCCGCCTCAATGCGGTCGTGTCCGCCGCCGGCAAGGGGCGCGGGCCCGGAGGCGCTTCTGACGCAGCCAGGTCGGCGCACGCCTATCCAACGAACTCCGGCATGTCCGGACTTCCCGCTCGACGCGCCAGGCAGTTCTGCGGGGGCCGATCCCGTTGGCGGGCGCAGTGCGTCGGCCGCCGCGTGTTCCACGTGAAACCGGCTGAAGCAACGGGGCTCCGAGCGGGTGACGGGGATGCGACGGGCGGCCAGGCGTGACATGGGTTCCGAGGAGCTCGGCGCCCCGGGTGCGGTCGGCCCCATGGGGCGCTGGCCCGCGGTCGGCCCGACCTTCCGGTCGCCGAGCGGCGGCCGAATCGACCGCTGTCAGAGACTGGGATGCTCGGTACCTGCCACCGCCCAGGCGTGGTTCCCGCCTTGGGGCGCGGAGCGTGACCGTCGAAGATGCCGCGAGCGTTCGCGGTGGGTTCACGCCGTGCTTGCCCCGGCAAGTCCTGCCAGCGTTCTCGAGGACTAGATCCGGCGCCTCAACGTTGCTCGGCCCCTCGCCGTAGTCGGTACGCGCTGTCCTGAGCGGGCGGCACCTGGCGGTAGGCGAGGTGGCGCCGAGCTGGTGGCGCTCGGATCAGCCCCTGGGGCACGGGGGACCGCGCCTCGAGCGATCCGCCATTCTGCAGTTTCGGTCTCGCGTTCCTCCCTGGGAGGAGCACCTGCGTGGGGGCCGAGGCCCGTGCAGCGAGGGCCTCGCGGGGCGGCTACAACTGCTCCAAAACCACGCATCGCCGTCATAGGTTCGGGCCGGCCAACGAGGGCGCGGGGGCGTGCTCAAGCCAGACCCTGGGGCAAACCTCCGGCCGAGACCGGCGCCCAGGATGGGACGAGTGCCTCGATTCGTCGCCACCACTGCTTCCGGCGGCCCCCATGGGTTGGGCGCTGGAACGTCGAGGAGAGAGCGGCCGGGGCGTCGAGCTGCCGACACAACCTGCCGTGCGCCACCATCACGCGGCCAATTCGTCGCGTGGGCTCGCGTGCAAGGCGGCTCGTGTGAACCCCGTTGTGGCGAAGCTCGAGCCTCCGGCTGGTGGTCCCCAAGAGCGAGCGATCGTGAACCTCGCAAACCCGAGCCGCGCTGGCCAGGTTGGGCCCGCCGCCGGTAGCGCAACTGGGGTTGATCCACCGAGCATCTCAAGGACGGCCGACCCGAGCGTCGAGCCCCACGACAACGGGGACCTGGCTCGATGGG
The DNA here is from genome assembly GCA_025463985.1 of Acidimicrobiales bacterium. Lineage (GTDB taxonomy): Bacteria > Actinomycetota > Acidimicrobiia > Acidimicrobiales > Iamiaceae > JAODBM01. The sequence continues at coordinate 387 of JAODBM010000007.1, read as the reverse complement.
CGCGCTCGACGCAGATCCTCGATCGGTGAGCACGCTGCTGACATCGTGCGCCTGTTGGGCTCCTTGAGGTCGACCTCCGCCGGTGCCGCAACGATCACCGCGGCTCTGGCGGACGCCCCCGAGATACATACCGTTCCCCAGGGACTCGCTAGCCCAGCGCCAGGCGACTCGGCGACCCGGCGACCGCCCAGGTCCGGTGGATCGGGAGTTTCGGAGGCCCGGAGGTCGCGTGACCGGCGACGCTCCGACCGGCGCGCTCTTTCACGGCGGCGCCCGGCGTCCCGAGCGACGTGGCCTCGGCGCCGGGCGGGCATTCGTTGATGGGCTGGAGCCCTCTCCAAGTCCTGGCTCTTTGGTGGAAGGGGTGCAATCCCGCCGCACGCGTAG
>JAODBM010000232.1 GCA_025463985.1 Acidimicrobiales bacterium | reverse complement strand
TCGCGGTGCACGGGTGGCAGCTCCCGGCCGGCATCACTTCCCAGGGCATGAGCCCACCGCCTGTCCGCGATGCCGAGCTCATCGCCGACACCGACCAGATGCTCACCGCCCTCGTCGACGAAGCGCTGGCCGGCGTCGAGGCACCACCCGTCATCGAGAAGCGACCCGTCCCTCTCGGCGGGTCCCAAGCGCTGCTCCGCGAGGCCAAGGGCGCCGAGGTCCTCGTCGTGGGATCGCGCGGTCGTGGTGGGTTCGCCGGTCTGCTGCTGGGGTCGACGAGCCAGCAGTGCCTCCACCACTCGCCCTGCACGATCGTCGTCGTGCCGGCGCACCGCTCCGGCGTCGCCACCTGAGGTTCGAGGGTGGCTCCGCCGCCGGCTGAGCCACCCGTCAGGGTGCAATGTCGACCCGCCGAGCATCAGCGTGAGCGCCCTCCGCGCGATCCCTGATGCCCCGCAACATCTTCTGGCTCATCACGAAGCTGATCAGCTCGGTTGGTTCGACGACCAGGGCAGTCCACCAGCGCAGGTAGTCATAGCGCTCGCGCACCACCAGCCGCGTGGTTCCGAGCTCGCCATCGCGCACCACGAACGCCCAGGTGAAGTCGAACGGCGGTCGGGAGCCGCCGATCGGCACGCTTCCCCGCAAGACCAGTGCTCGTCCGGGCTCCACGGCCACGATCGGCAGTGCCGCGACGGGGTGGAGCCTCACCTCGTCACCGACGTGCGGCTGCTGCCAATCGGCGACGATCCGCTTCGCGCTGTGGATGTCACATCCGAGGACGTTCTCGAGGACGTCGTAGCTGTAGAACCCGCCGCGGCCTTGTCCGAGCTGGGCGAGCCAGGGCCAGACCGCCTCCGGCGGCGCGGCGATGGTGATGGCCCTCGTCGCCACGAGAGCCGCCCTCGGGAGGAGGTCGTCGCCCGGCAGGACCGCCGCGGCCTCCTCGAGCGTGGCGCCCCAGGTCAGCAGCCGGGCCCGGCCGACCGCAGCCCCGACGCCGCCGGCGGCGAGGACTGCAGCGGCCAACGTCCGACGCTGCAGGGAGCTCACCGTGGGTCGACCGGGAGCGGTCCGACCAGCGCCCCCTGGGGGCCGCCGCGCCGGATCGACGGTCGACCACCGTGGCCGGCGGTCGTGAGCCCGATCGCCAGGGCCACGACGGCCAACAGCGGGCCGACCAAGCTCCACCAGGTGAGCGCGGCGAACGGCAGCGTCCCCACGATGAGCATCCCGAGCCTGGCGCGACGGCGGACCCAGGGAGCTGCGATGAGGGCGGCGCCGCCGATGATCCCGACCGCGACGGTGAGGGTCGGGCCGGCGCTGACCGCCATGAGGATCTCGAACGCGCCGAGCAGGCTGACGAGCCCGCGCATCCAGCTCGATCGGATCACCGCGGCCAGCTCGTGCGTGCTCCCGGCCGCCAGCAGCCAGGCGAGTGCCGAGAGCATCAGGGCCCCCGGCAGGTACCAGAGGCGGCCGACGGTGCTGAAGCAGAGGGCCCCGGGCACGAGGAGCCCGACCGCCGCGAGGGCCCTTGGGCGCGGCGGGACCGGTTCGATCGACCGGAGCATGACCGCGGCCGCGAGGGCGACGGCACTCAGGAGCAGCGTCAGCAGGCCCAGTGCGACGGGGCTCGCCTTGCTGCCGGTCCATCCGGGGATGCGGGATCCGACGCTCGCCTGGATGGTGCCCGCGACCATGCCGAGGGCGGCGCCAACTGCGCCGAGGCGGCCGGCGAGGTGCTGGCGGGCGATGCGCGGTGTCATCGGGTCACGGCCTTGACCGGGCGCCGGGGGCTCAGGCCGGCGGTTCGCTCCGGCTCGCCGATGCGGAACGTTGCCAGGGGCTGGCCGCCGGAGCGGCCGAGGAGCTCTGCGTAGCGGGGCGCGAACGTGGCGCGGGCGCCGATCGTCTGCTCCCGGTCGATGCGCTCGGTGATCTGGTTCATGTGCTGCAGGCCGAGCCCCTCGGCGGTGGCGGCGAGGTGGATGCGCTCGAGGACCCGACCGCCCTCGAGTCGCTGCGCGGGGTCGTGGGGATCGGCGACGGTGAGCACGCCGTACGCGGCTGCGGTTCGGGTGTGCACGCTGAGGGTCTGGTCGAGCCAGAACGTGTCACCCGCGGTTCGCGACGAGGCGGGCAGCAGCTTGGCCAACGTGAGGGTGAGCGGCGCGAGGCCTTGGCCGTCGAGGGTGAGCCCGTCCATGTGGGTGTCGATGTCGTCGCGGTTGTTGCGGAACCAGGCGAACGCGTCGGACGACTGCTGGTGGTCGGCGACGATCGCCGCGGTGGCATCGAGGATCAGCGCTCCCAGCTGCTGCCTGTCGCGGGCGTTGGCGAACCAGGACACCTCGATGCCGGACTGCGCTGCCGCTTGGGCCGCGAGGCGGTCGAGCGCGGCGACCGGGAGCGGACCGGGTTTGTAGGGGCCCCGATTGCTGTGGCGGTCACCGATGGCATCGTGCAGCGCGGAGCGGGTTGCCGGCCCGGGGGGAAGGGCCACGGTCGCCACGTGCGTGGGGTCTCGCGGGTTCGGCAGCAGGGTCACCGCCGGCTTCAAGCCACGCGCTCGCGCGGCCAGGACCAGGTTCTCCAACGCGCAGCCGAGCCCGATCTGCTGCTCGCGGCCGAGCGGGTCGATCGTGCCGACTCTGCGGGACGGATCGGCGAACAGGTCGACCTGAGCCGACGCCACGTGGAAGATCCACGGTTGGCTGTTGTGCGGGTTGGCGGCCAGGATCGCCGCGCCGACCGTGCCGAGCGGACCCGGATCGTCTCGCCAGTGCCCCCAGGCGTCGTACGGCCGGCCTGAGCCGGCGCTCAGCACACCGTTGTCGAACACGCGGTAGCTGCCGGCGCCGATGCCGGCGACCACGACGGTCGCCGCGCCCACACCGATGCCCTTCAGGACCGAGCGGCGTGACCACCGCTGATCGCCCGGTGCCGCGGACGCGCGGGCCGGTTCGATGCTGGGTGCCGGCGCCGACGCTCGATGCGCCACCGTCAGCGTGTCGCGGGTCTCGATCGCCATGGGTCGGCCCTCAGGCTCCTGTCGGAGCGCCGATCGGGTTCACCTGTCGACCGGTCACCTCTTCGGCCACGATCCGCACCCACTGGCGGCGCAGGTCGGGCCGAGTCCAGGGACGCACGGGCAGCGTCTCGAGCCGCGTGACCTCCGCGACGTCGTCCACCGCGTCGGCCATGCCCTTGACGAGGACGCTCCACCCGGTGTGGCCGACCGGCTCCCACTCGTCGACCTCAAGGCAGACCGGACGGTTCATGACCGCGGCCGAGAGCTTCGACCCTGCTGCGCTCCGGAACACGAGTGACCGGCCGTCGATGGCGAAGTTGACTGGCAGGATCACTGGGTCGGCACGGTCGAGGAAGCCGAGCCGCCCGACCGGTGACCGCGCCAGCCGCCGGTAGCACTCGTCGGCATCGAGGATCTCGAGGCCGGACCAATCGAGCTGCGCAAGCATGGGTGCCTTCATGGGTCCAGGATCGACCTTGACGGCGGTCGCCGACGAGAGGCGAAGGTCCCGACCTCGGCATCGAGCGTCCGGTGCTCGATCAGTGACCTTCGCCTCTGCCGTTCGCGTCCGGGTCGGCGTTCGATGGTGGTGTGACCTCCCACCGAGACGTGCAGGGCGGGGCCGCTCGCGCTGCAGTCCTCGGAGCCGGCGATGGCCTGTTGACGAACGTGTCGCTCATCCTCGGCGTCGCCGGCTCCACGCCCGCCCCCGGCGCGGTCCGGATTGCCGGGATCGCCGGTCTGCTCGCCGGAGCGTTCTCGATGGCCGCGGGCGAGTTGGTCTCGGTCCGCGCCCACGAAGACCTCGTCGATCACGAGCTGGCCGTCGAGCGGATCGAGCTGCGCACCGACCCCGCCGGCGAACAGGACGAGCTCGCCCACATGTACCGAGCCCAGGGTCTCGAAGCCGACGCTGCGGCGACCGTGGCCCGCCTCCTGTCCGCCAACCCCGAGATCGCGTTCGACACCCACGCCCGGCTCGAGCTCGGCGTCGACCCCTCCCGCTGCGGCTCGGCCCGGCAAGCAGCCATCGCCTCCTTCGCCGCATTCGCGGTCGGCGCGGTCATCCCCCTGGTCCCCTGGTTTCTGACCAGCGGTTCCGCCGCCGTCGTGGCGTCGATCATCGCCGGAGCGCTCGCCGCCCTCGGCCTCGGCGCCACCGTCGCCGCGTTCTCCAACCAACCCCGGTGGCGCACCGCCCTGCGCCAGCTCGGCGTCGCCGCCATCGCGGCCGGCGTCACGTACGCGGTCGGCCGAACCCTCGGCACGAAGATCGCCTAGCCCACGGCAGCCGGCGAGACGCTGGTTGTGACCTCCTCGAGATCGGACCCCCATGCAGCCACCCGCCGACCACACCTCCGAGCCCACGGTCCAGGGGGACACGCTGCAGCAGCAGACCTTCGCGGAGACGGCGATCTCGCGGTTCGACGCCTCGCTCCTGTCGGGCTGCGACGAGCCCGTCCGCCGGTACTTCACCCATGCGATCGCTCACGGAGCGCCGCTGGAGCCACGCATGAGCTTGCGGATGACCGGTCGCATCAAGATCGGCCGCTGGTTGCCGTTCAGCGCCGAACAAGAGTGCGATGGCTCGTCGTTCGTCTGGCGCGCTCAGGTCCCTCGGCATGTCCGGTTGTTCACGGTGACCGACAGCTATGACGACGGCCGAGGCAGCATCGACGGTCGCCTGCTCGGTGCCATCCGCATGTTCCACAACGAGGATCGGAACATCCTGCGGTCGGCGGCGGGCCGAGCCGCCACCGAAGGAATCGTCGCACCCATCGGGCTCCTGCCAGGTCCAACCCGCGTCTGGCACGCGGAGACCGACAACGAGATCGTCGTCGACCTCGCCCTGGCACCCGAACGCCCCTCCATGCACCTGACCATCGACGACGACGGCGCCGTCCAGTCGGTCAACCTCCAGCGATGGGGCGACGCCGGAGGCAAGGCGTTCGGCTACCTCCCGTTCGGAGGAGACGTCCTTGCCGAACAGCGGTTCGGGGACTTCTTCCTGCCGTCACGGCTGCGTGTCGGATGGTGGCACGGCACCGAACGCTTCTCCCCGTTCTTCAAGGCCGACATCCTCAGCGCCGGGCCGATCCACCAGGGCCAATTGCGCCAGGGGTCCCGCCATGCCAGACCAGCAAATGTCGACGACTCGTCGGGATGAGTGGATCGGACCGGCGACGCCTCACGCTGCGCATCGCCGCAGACGACCGGCTCGGCTGCACGCAAACAGCACGTCGATAGGGGTCAGCTGCCCCCTTCGCGGGCGCGGACGTGCATGGGGGCGCCGCCCTTGGGACGGTTGACCACCATGCCGAGCGGTCGTGGCTTGCTGGTCCCGGGGACGGCCGTGATGTCGAGGCGCTGGGCGAGGCGCGCCATGATCAGCGTGAGCTCCATCTGGGCAAGGGCGAAGCCGATGCAGTTGCGAGCACCGCGGCTGAACGGCACCCAGGCGATGTCGGCCAGGGCCACTCGCTCCGGGTCGCGATCGACGAAGCGGTCGGGGTCGAACGACAGGGGGTCGACCCAAAACCGGGCGTCGCGGCCGGCCAGGTGGGCCGAGGCCAAGACCAAGGTCCCCTTGGGGATGCGGTAGCCGCCGACGACGACGTCCACTGCGGCCTCGCGTGGTGCGATCACGCCGGCGGGATGCAGGCGGGTGGTCTCGCGCATCGTGCGGTTGGCCAGGTCGAGGGCGCCCAGCGCCTCGTCGTCGGCGGTGGAGGGACCGCCGACGGGACCGAGCACTTCATCGGCCTCGGCGCGCAGCCGGTCCCAGAGCCCATCGGTGAGCGACGCGCACCACACCATCCATGCGAGCGATGCCGACGTGGTGTCGAAGCCGGCGCCCGTGAGGGTGACGACCTGGTCGCGGATCTCGTCGTCGGTGAGCGTTCCGTCGGCCACGAGCGTTTCGAGCACGTCGAACGGGTCCCCCGACGGGTGGGCCCGGATGCGGGCGATCTCGCCGTCGATCAGAGCGTCCAGCGCCCTGCGGTCCGCCCGCACGCGAGACCGGCGCGTGAACGGGAACGGATGGGGGAGCTGCCTCGCGGCCGGCGACTCGAGGTAGGCCTGCGGGGCACGGAAGAGGTCGGCGATCTCCTCGCTGCGGGCGGCAAGCCGCTCGCCGAAGAGCGATCGGACCACCACCTCGAGCACGATGGTGCGGCCGAGCGGATACAGGTCCACGATGGCGCGCTCGTCACCCAGGTCAGCCACGAGGTGGCCGATGGTGGCGTCGGCGCGGTCCACGATCATCGGGATCCAGCGGTTCAGCCGGCGGCGGCTGAACGCGGCCTGCACGGCGGAGCGGCGGCGCTTGTGGTCGGCCCCGTCGGACACGATCATCGATTCGTCGCCGACGACGAAGCCGAGCACGTTGAACTTGTGGCCCCAGCGGAACGAGTCCAAGGGAAGGCCGAACAGCTCGCGGAGCGCCACAGGGTCGCCCACCACGGCCAGCTTCACCGGACCGGCACCGAGGCCGACGACGGGTCCGTAGGTGGACGCCAGCTCGTCGAGGGCGTCCTGGGTGTCCCCGAAGAGCTTGCGGAGGAAGCGGGGCTGTTGCCCCAGCGGCGGGTGCCGCAGCGGACGGGTCTCGATCATGGAAGCGGTCATCGCAACACCTTCCGGCGGGCCGTCTGAGCGGGGTCCCCCCGGTCCAGCGGACGGGTGGGTCGTCGGGTTGATCATGCCGCCTTCGGATCGAGTGTGGTCACGGGCCGCCCTGGCCGGTGGCGCCGCAATCGTGGCGGGGACCTCGGACCCCGCCGCCGCGTCGACCCTCACGGGTTCGGGCGCGCCCGGGGTCTTCGCGGTGGGCCAGTCGGGCGATGGCATCTCGGCCAGCACCGACACGTCGAGCAAGATCCGATCGGGGGGGCGCATCCCGGTCGAGCTGTGGCGTCGTTGGCGGCTGTAGAAGGTGTCGAGGTACCGAAGATCGCGTTGGCCCAGCGCCATGCATCCCGCTGGATGCCGCGGGTCCCTCGGCGCCGACGCCCGGCCCGGATTAGCGTCTGCTGAGCCAGTCGCGTTCGATCGGGGGGCCGCCATGAACCGCGTGCGACGGGGGCTGGCCGGGCCCGCGCTGGCGGTGCTGATTGCCGCGGCAGCGGTGGTGGCTTTGGGGTCGGCGGCGGCGAACGCCAGCGCGTTCACCGTCACGAACAACCACGACGCCGGTGCCGGGTCGTTGCGCGCCGCGATCGCCGCTGCTGCTGCCTCGAGCGCCGATGACACGATCACGGTCCAGCCTGGGGTGGGGACCATCACGCTGGCGAGCCCGCTCACGTTCGCGCCGAACGGTGCGCTGACCCTCTTCGGCAACGGCGTGCACATCGATGCCAACGGCAACAACGGCGCGCTCCATGAGACCGCCGGTGTCGGCAACCTGACCCTCGACGGCATCTCGGTCACCGGCGCGAATGCCAGCGGGAAGATCGCTGGGGCGATCGTGGTGCAATCCAAGGGAACGTTCACGCTCTCGAACTGCACGATCCGTGGGAACCATGCCACGGGTGCCGCAACCCAGACCGATGCCGCCGCCGTCATCGCGATCGGCCTGTCGAGCCCAGTCGTGGTCGACCGCTGCTCGATCACCGACAACTCGACGTCGGCGGGTTCCGCGGCCGACGCCGCGGGAGGCATCGACGACGAGCAGGGCCCCATCACGATCACCGACACGGACATCTCGCGCAACGCCGTGACCACCGGCGCGAACAGCGTCACCGGCGGCGGCATCGACGTCGAGGGCGGCTCCACCACCCTCGTCCGGACGTCGATCACCAACAACACGGCATCGACGACCGCTCGCGGCGACCTCGCCGGCGGGAGCGCCACCGAGGGCGGCCCCCTCACCGCGGTGAACTCGACCATCAGCGAGAACCGCGCGAGCGGGCCGGCACATCTGGGCGGAGGCGGCGTGCTGTCCGAAGGCGGCCCCGTGCATCTCACCTACACGACGATCGCCTCGAACATCGCACCCGCCGGCGACACCCCCACGTCCTCAGCGCAGAACATGCGCAACGACGGCGGCGTCCTCGAAGCGTTCGCGTCGGTCATCACACCGAAGACGACCGCGTTCCCCAACTGCATCCAGAGCAGCTCGACAACCTCACACGGCTACAGCTACAGCGACGACGCGTCGTGCGGGTTCACTGCGGGCACCGACCACCAGAGCGCCCCGACCGCGATGCTCGAGCCCGTCGCGGCCAACGGCGGCATCGGGCCCACCCAGCTCCCCCACCTCGGCAGCCCGCTCATCGATGCCATCCCGGCCGGTCAATGCCAGGCCGCCAACGCGGCCGGCGTCACCACCGACGAGCGAGGCGTGACGCGACCCCGGGGCAACGGCTGTGACATCGGGGCGGTCGAGCTCGCGCCGAGGGTGCCGCCGACCGGGTGCCCAGCCAACCCCACCGCGAACCAGCGCTTCGTCTGCAACCTCTACCTTGACGTGCTGGGGCGCACCGTGGAGGCGGGCGGACTCGTCTACTGGGCGGATCGGCTCGACGCGGGCACGCCCCGCTCGACGATGGCCAGGCAGTACGTGCTGACGCCCGAGGCGCGCTCGGTCCTCGTCAACCGCTTGTACGTGCTGTACCTCGGTCGGGCTGGCGAGTCGGCCGGCGTGGCGTACTGGTCCGATCAGATCGGCCGCGGCGTCTCGCCCGACACCGTGCGGGTGCTCCTGGTCGCGTCGAGCGAGTACTACGGCCGCGCCGGTGGCACCAACCAGGGCTTCGTGGCCGCCGTCTACCGCGACATCCTGCGGCGCACCATCGACCCGTCCGGACAGGCGTACTGGGATGGCCAGCTGGCCTCCGGACATTCACGGGGCGACGTCGTGACCCGCCTGCTGCACACCAACGAAGGCCGCAAGAACGTGATCACCGACATCTTCAACCGCTACCTCCGGCGGCCACCGAACGCGAGCGAGTCGTCGTTCTGGATCACCGCTCTCGGCAACGGGGCCTCAGAGCTCGACATCGACATCTCGGTGATCGCATCAGCCGAGTACTACAACCGATGACCGCGCCCGCGACACTCGTCCGCTGCTAGAAGGGCTCAGAACGTGGAGATCGACATGGGTACGACGCCGCCGGATGACGCCCTCGGACCATTGGAGGCCAAGGTTGGGATGCTGTTGGAGCGTCTCGACTGTTTGGTCGCCGAGGTCGAGGAGTTGAAGGCGCAGAGCCGCAGCCTCCGGACCACGCCTCCTCCCGTTGCGCCTGCACGGGCGTCACAGGTGCCAGCCCCGGGTCACGTCGATGAGGGCGATGGCCGGGAGGCCTTGAGTCGACGGAGATTGTTGTTGGGTGGCGCTGGGGTCGCGGCCGGCGGCGCGGCCGCGTTGGGTGGCGGGGGCGGCTCCGGCGGCCGCGGCCAACGGGGACGCAGTGGTGCTTGGCAGCACACCAACTCGGCGAACCGTGGCACCGGCATCGCTGTCAGCGGCGGCAACGTCAGCTACGGCTTGGGCGTCACCGACAACGGCTATTCAGGGTCGGGCCTGGCCAACGGCGCCATCTTCGGACACGCCAAGAACACGGCGTTCGCGTCGGCCGCCCAACTGTTGGCCGAAGGCTCTGCCGGCGGTCTCGTCGTCTCGTCCGTCGACGGCGACGGGATCAACACCGCGTGCGGGGGTGCGGGCCGGGCCCTCATTGCCTTCTCAGGCTCGGGGCAGGCGGGCCTGTTCTCCAACAACGCGGGGGACAGCTGTCTGGCGGTCGGCTCCGCGGGTCCCGGGCTCGAAGTCAACACCCGCGGCGACGGTCACCAGCTCCGCCTTCACGCGGAGCCCGGCTGGAACATCCCCGCCCCGCCGGCCACGTCACTGCCGCGCGTCGCTGGCGACGTCGTGGTCGACACCGACGGCGTGACCCCTCATCCCAGCGCGCGGGCACCGCGGGGCAACCTCTGGTTCTGCGTGGCCGACGGTGCCCCCGGCACATGGCGCAAGGTCGCCGGGCCAGCGACGGCCGGAGCGTTCCACGTGCTGAAGACGCCAGTGCGCGTCTACGACTCGCGGCCTGGCACATCCCCGCCGATCGGACCGAAGACACCTTTGGCGGCCAACACGCCGCGCGCTCTGGATCTCACTGCCAACACCAGCGGCGTCCCGTCCGACGCCACCGCCGCGCTCGTGAACCTGCTGCTGGTGAACACCGCGACCGGCAGCGGCAACTTCACCATCTGGGCCAACGGCGTCGCCCGACCCGCGGCCAACAACATGGTGTGGGGCGGTAGCGCCGGGCGGTTCAGCAGCATGGCCGTGACTGCGCTCGGCGCGTCTGCGCACTGCCAGGTCCAGTCCAGCCTCCGCACAGATTTCGTCCTCGATGTGGTCGGCTATTACCGCTGATGCACCGCCTGTGAGGGTCCACCGTTTGTAGGTGGCGGGGCCGGATCGTCGAGCCGTCGTCATCATGGGAGGTGGGCTGTGCGTTACGTCGGTGGTGATCTTCAGGGGCTCACCACAGCAGAAACACTCCACCGCGGCGACCCTGACCGCCCCGGTAACCTCCCAACTTGTGCACGTCGAGGTCCAGTACACGGCCGACTGCCCGAACGCTCGAGCAGTCCTCCAAAGGATGAAGGAACTGGCGGACACGCGCCCCGACCTCACGCTGAGGATGACCGAGGTGAAGCCCGACAGCGCCGTTCCCAAGGGGTTCACCGGATCGCCCACGGTGCTCATCGACGGCACCAACCCGTTCGACGGTACGCAGACCGACTCGGCGGCGTGTGCACTCCATCCACCGAGCGCCGATCAGGTCGAGCAGGCCGTCAAGACGACCTGACCCGCTACCGGAGCGACGGCCGTGGCCGGCTGGCTCCGCCACTGCAACGCGGGTCACGTCACCTGCGCCTCTCCGCTAGGAGTCGAGCTTGATGGCGCAGGGGCCGGTCATGTGCTTCACGACGGACGGCGTGAGCGCGTGTGAGGTGTCCTCGGCGAGCTTCGTGCCCTCGGGTGTGGCGAGAGGGCGTCGAGGTCGTAGCCAGTGGCGGCCAGGGCAGTGTCGAAATGGTCGATGGCGGTGGCGCTGGCTGCAACATCGGTGACGAGCTCGCGCGGTGACGCCTTCTCTGCCTGATCGAGGAGAGGAGCGACGCACGATCAACCCGCGCCCTTGTGGGTGTGATGCGCGCTGAGCTGGGCGACCCCGAGGACGAGGCCGGTGGCGAGGGTCAGCAAGGCGGTGAGCAGAACGATCATCATCGGCCACCACAACGGGGCGGGGACCGCGCCGGTGGCGGCGGTGATGACGATGAACGTCGCGAGCGCGCACGCCCCGGCGCCAAGGAACTTCCACCAGTACGCCGAGGCCGGCCGGGCTGCGGTGATCGGACGCGTGGTTCGCCATGCGATGGGTGCGATCGCGGCGGCGGCCGCGGCGATCGGCAACGAGATGCCGATCGCGGCTGGGTCCGAGCCGATGAGGGCCGCGGAGATCAGAGCCGTCGCGCTGATTGCGGCGAACAGCACCGGGACCGCGGAGTTGGGCGGACGGTTCAGGTGGGCCTCCAGGTGACGGTGGGGGATGGTGATCGCGAGGTCGACGGCGCCGCGAGCCCAGACGCGCAGCGCGGACTCGTCGCGCAGTTGGTCGGCGAACAGAAGGCCCATGTCGGCGCCGTACTCGTTGCGGAAGCGACGCGGGTACAAGCGCAGGAGCGCCCGGTAGAGCGCGAGCGAACGCCGCCTGCTCATGCGGTCGCTCCAGGGGGAAGATGCGCAGCGATGCGATGGACCATGTTCTGCAGGCGAGCGAGCTCGTCGATGGCGACGGCCCGCCCGTTCGCGGTGAGCGCGTAGTAGCGGCGGCGCTCGTTGTCGTCGCGTGCCACCCGCTCGGTGGTCTCGTCGATGAGACCGTCCTGGAGCAGCCGGTTGATCGTCCCGTAGAGCGTGCCCGCGCCCATGCGCACCGCTCCGTCGCTGAGCTCCGCCACGCGCCCCATCAGCGCGTAGCCGTGCAGCTCTCCGTCCAGGAGGGCGAGCACGATGTGGAGGGAGGCCGACGGTAGGGGCTTCGGCTGACGGGACATACTCGAAGGTTGATATATCGAATATCGATAGTCAAGGAGAAACCTCGACCGTGATCGTCACCGGTCGAGCCATCCGCCCCCTCAACCCCCGCCCAGCCCGACACGGTAGCGACCAAGTCGTTCACGCCGCGTGTGCGGCTGCCGTTGACGCCCGTTCGCGCCCCGCTGTCGCGTCATCGCGACGGCGCACTCAGATCGGCCCTTGACGATGAGTGGGTACGTAGTTACCGTTCTGGAAACAATGTTGCCACAGGCAGGATCAACGTCGGCGTTGGCAGCAGGTGACCATTGTCGAGGGGGACATATGGCGAGCAGCACAGGGCCGTCTGGTTGGGTTCGACCGATGTTCTTGGCGGCCGCGCTGGTGTTGGGCGCGTGTTCGACCTCATCGAAGACCGCGCCGAGCGCCAGCCAGGGCGGTCACCCGCCTGGCTCGACGAAGGCCTCGGGGCCCCCGCTGGTGATCGGTGCGTCGATGTCGCTCTCAGGCGACTTCGCAGAGCTGGCCGGCCCCGCCAAGAAGGGCTACGACCTGTGGGCCGCAACGGTCAATGCCAAGGGTGGCTTGCTGGGTCGCAAGGTGACGCTGAAGATCGTCGACGACGCGTCAAATCCGACCCAAGTGGTCTCCAACTACCAGAACCTGATCAGCGCCGACAACGTCGATCTGGTCTTCGGTCCGTTCTCGAGCCTGCTCACCATCCCGGCCGCCACGATCGCGAACCGGTTCGGCTATGCGTTCATCGAACCTTCCGGCGGCGGCCCCGCAGTCTTCGCCCTCCATCTGCACGACCTGTTCCTGGCCCAACCCGCTCCGGTGCTGAGCTCAGGCGACGCTTTTGCCGACTACATCCTCTCGCTCTCACCGAGCCAGCGCCCGCGGACTGCCGCCTATCCCTCGGCCGACGACCCGTTCACGTCCCCGATCGTCGCCCGCGTCCGCCAGCGCCTGGAGGCCGCCGGCATCAAGACGGTGTACGCAAAGATCTACGCGGCCGAGACCGTGGATCTGAGCCCGGTCGTGACCAGGCTCGTCGCGGAGAAGCCCGACTTGCTCGTCTCGGGGACGGGCGGCCCTGACGCGGTTGCCGAGGTCAAGGGCCTGGTTCAGTCGCACTGGACGCCGAAGTTCTTGTTCTTCACCGGCGGCCCCAACGACCCGACGTTCCCCACGAAGGTCGGGTCGGCCAACGCGGAGGGCATCTTCAGCACCGGCGACTGGTTCCCGGAAGCCAAGACGGTCGGCAACCCCGAGTTCATCAAGGCCTACACAGCAAAGTACGGAGGGACCGCCGCAGGCATCGACCCGGCCGCCGCCGAGGCGTTCGCCTGCGGTCAGCTGCTCGAACTGGTGGCCCAGCGCACGGGCAAGATCGACAACGCAACGATCATCGCCGCGCTCCATAAGGGCACGTGGCCGACGGTGGTGGGCACGCTTGCATGGGACGGTGACGGCGCCCCGCAGGGAACCGACATCGTCGTGCAATGGGTCCGCGGTCAACTCCGGCCCGTCTACCCGCCGGACGCGGCGCTCGCCAAGCCGATCGCGAAGCCACCCTGGGCCGGTTGAGATCGTGCATCTGATCGTCCAGGCCACCATCGGCGGGATCCTGATCGGCGGCGTGTACGCGCTGCTCGCCAGCGGACAGGCGATGATCTTCGGGGTCACCCGCACCGTGAACTTCGCCCAGGCGATCTTCGCGATCCTTTCCGCGTATCTCAGCTACACGCTCTTCAGTGACTTCGGCGTCGACCCATTCCTCTCGGTGCTCGTGCTCGTCCCGACCATGTTCGCCTTCGGGAGCGCGATCTACATCGTCTTCCTTCGGCGATTGACTCGGTCCGGCGCCGAACTCGCGTTGCTCGTCTTGTACGCGATGGCTATCGGCATCCAGGGCACGCTGGACTACTTCTATAAGACGAACACCCGAGTGATCTCTCCGGGTTACACGAATCACTCGTGGACCGTCGGCGGCTATCAGATCTCGGAGGTACGACTCTTCGCCTTCCTCCTGGCCGTGGTGGTCCTCGGCTCGCTGCATGCCATCCGCCAGCACACGAAGCTCGGACGGGCGCTCCGAGCGACGGCCCAGAATCCCACCGCGGCCCAGCTCCTGGGCGTGAACGTCGAACGGGTCTCGGCCATCGCGATGGGGCTGGGGGTAGCCACCGCGGGCGCAGCCGGAGCCGTGTTCGGCATGGTCGTCCCATTCAACGGCAACAGCCAGTACGACCTGCTGTCGAAGCTGCTGTCCATCAGCGTGCTCGGCGGGATGGCGAGCATGCCGGGCACGATCGTGGCCGCAGTCATCCTGGGGGTCGTCGAGTCGGTCGTCGCCGCCAAGATCTCGCCGGACTGGTCAGCCTTCTCATTCCTGGTCGTCCTGTTCGCAGTCCTGACGGTCCGACCTCAGGGCCTCTTCGGCCGGCGCCTGCGTGGGGCCTTGTGACCTGGCTTGGCCGGGAATCCAGGACACGGCCGGGGGGCGCGCTCCAAGCCTTCGCGTTCCTCGGGGCCTTGGCGGTGCTCCCGGTGGTCATGGGCCGACACTGGCAGGTCAACTTGCTGGTGTTCACGCTGATGTACGCGGGCCTCGCGTCGGCTTGGAACCTCGTGGGCGGCTACGCGGGCTATGCCGCCCTCGGTCACGGCGCCTTCTTCGGTATCGGCGCCTACGCCATGGCCATCGGCACCACCCATCTTGGTGTGGGTACGGGCTATCGGCCGTTCCTGCTCGTCCTGCCCATCGCCGTCGGCACCGCGCTGGCCGTCGTGCCGATCGCGCGCCTGCTCTTGCGGACACGGGCAGCCACGTTCGCGGTACTGAGCATCACGGTGATGTTCATGGTGCAGACCTTCGCCTACAACATCCGCAGCCTGACGCACGGCTCGCAGGGCATTGCCGTGCCCGTCCCGCCGTTTCCCTTCACGACGTTCGAGCGGCCGTTCTACTACGCGATGGCAATCCTTCTCGCGCTAACCGTCGCGGTGTGTTGGGCAGTGCGGAGCAGCCAACTGGGCCTTGCACTCAACGCCGTCCGCGACGACGAAGATCGGGCCCGAGGCCTCGGGGTGCAGACCGAACTGGTCAAGCTCATCGCGTTCTCCTTGAGTGCTGGCCTCACCGCGGCCTTCGGCGCAGTCTGGGCGTACTACATCAGCTATGTGTTTCCTGGCTTTGCGATCGACCCGCTGCTCTCGCTCGGCGCCATCTTGATGGCGTTCCTCGGAGGTCGGCACACGCTCTGGGGCCCGGTGGTCGGCGCGGCCCTCATCGTCCCCGCCCAGCAGTATTTTGCCTACCGTTACGGGGCCAGCCACCTCTATCTCATCGCCTACGCCGCGCTCTTCCTCATCGTCATCTACCTCTTGCCGGATGGCATTCTCCCCTCCACGACCCAGCGCCTGAACCGCCTTCGGACACGATCGCGGGCTCGCACAACGCCCGATCTGCTGCCGATGGAAGCGCTCAATCCTCGAGGGGAATCCGAATGAGCGCGCTCCTCGCCGTTGAGGGACTGACCAAGACCTTTGGTGGAATCGTGGCCCTCGATCAGTGCAGCTTTGAGATCGCACCAGGATCTTTAGCCGCCCTGATCGGCCCAAATGGGTCGGGCAAGACAACGGCTTTCAACGTGATCACCGGCTACCAGCCGGCGGACGCGGGCCGCCTGTCCTTCGGCGGACGCGTGGTGCGACGTCCCGACCCCTGCCGCCTCCAGCGCCTCGGCATGGCACGCACCTTCCAGCAAGCGCGTGTCTTTCCGGGTCTGTCAGTGCTCGAGAACGTCGTCTTGGCCCACCACCAACCGTGGCATGCGTTGCTCCGCCGCCGCGTGTCGGTCACCGACCGGCGACGCGCCGAAGACCTTCTGGGGGAGTTCGGCCTGGCGGCTCACTCGCACGTGCCCGCCGGCATGCTCTCCTACGGACAGCGCAAGCTGCTCGAGTTCGCCAGCGTGCTCATGGGCGAACCCACCCTCATCCTGCTCGACGAACCCACGGCCGGCGTCAACCCGGTCATGGTCGACACGATCGAACACCACATCCGCCGCTGCCATGGAGAGGGCGTCAGCTTTCTCATCGTCGAGCACGAGATGTCCTTCGTGATGCGCCTCTGTGACCCCGTCATCGTCTTGGACCGCGGCCGCCCCATCGCGTGCGGCGCCCCACAGGAAGTTCAGAACGACCGCAGCGTCCTGGACGCCTACCTAGGAGATTGATCCGTGGACGCGTCGCTGGAGTTGCGTGGCATCGTCGCCGGCTATGGCCAAGGCGACATCCTGCGCGGTCTCGACCTCGACGTTCCCGCCGGCCAGATCACCTGCCTCATCGGCCCGAACGGCGCCGGCAAGTCGACGGTCCTGCGTGTCATCAGCGGCTTGCTCGAACCTCGAGCCGGTCACGTCCGTCTCGCCGGGGAGGACGTCACGGGCTGGTCGCCGCAACGGATGCTCGAACGAGGCGTGGCCCACGTGCCCCAAGAGCGCAGCCTGTTTCCGTCGATGTCGGTGTGGGACAACATGCTCATGGGCGCGTACATCATCGATGACCGCGCCGCCGTCGTTCGGCGGGCCACCGAGATCGCCGATCGCTGGCCGATCGTCGCCCGACGCCGCAACGATCTGGCCGGATCCCTCTCGGGCGGCGAGCAAAAGACCGTCGAGATCGCGCGAGCGATGATGCTCGACCCGCCGGTGATCTGCTTCGACGAGCCATCCGTTGGTTTGGAGCCGCGGGCTCGGAAGAACATCTTCGGCATCCTCGCCGAACTGAGCAGCGATGGACGCACCATCCTGCTCGTCGAACAGAACGCGCGCTCTGGGCTCGCCATCGCCCACACCGGTGCCGTCCTTGACGCCGGCATCGCCCGTCTCGTGGCCCCCGCGTCGGAGCTTCTCGAGAGCCCAGAGGTCGGGCGCCTCTACCTCGGCGCACCGTGAAGCTCTACGAAAGGACACCCATATGAACCGCGACGAAAGAAGAGCATTCGTGGCGAGCCACCGGACCGCGATCTTCGGCTATGGCCGGCGCGAGCACGGGCCGGCAATGACCATCGTGTACTACGTGGCCGAGGGCGACGACATCCTGGTCTCGACCATGGCCGCACGGGCGAAGGCCAAGGCCGTCGAGCGAAATCAGAAGGTCTCGTTGTGTGTGCTCGATGAGCAATGGCCGCCGACCTACCTCCAGGTCTACTGCGATGCCAAAGTCGAGACTGACCTTGAGGCCAATGTCGACCTTGCGATGCGCATTGCCGGCCTGATGGCCGGCGATCCCATGCCCGACGAAGTGCGTCCGATGATCGCCGAGGGAGTCAGTCAAGAGCATCGCGTCGTGCTGCGACTGACCCCCTACGCCACGTTTGAAACGCCCCCCCGCCACGTGTACAGCGCCGACGATGTCAACGAGAACCTCCGCCATGAGCTCGGAACCAGCTTGTCCTGGTAGCCGCCCGTCGAGGGGCAGCGGCGACTGCGTGGTCTGCTAGCGGTGCGGGGGAGTGCCCGCCCGCTGCAACCGCAGCTCCACACCGTCGAGCAGGCAAGCAAGCCCGAATTCGAACTCCTCCGCTGCGCTTCGCGACGTCAACTCGTGGGCCAGCTCGACGAGATGCGGGAACTGGTCGGCCGGCAATGAGCGGTAGAACGAGCGCAGGGTCAGGCTCTTGGACGTTCCAAGGCCTCCCGCTCGGTAGTCGTTCATCGGCTCCTGCAGAACCGATGCCAGCACCTGATGGGCCAGCGCCGTGTAGACGTCAGCCGCCAGAATCGGATCGAATCCGCGCTCACGGAGAACGCTCAGGATCAGCTCCCGGCCCCGGAGCGAATTCGGGCCCACAGGTACCGCGGTTGCGAACAGGGGGGCAACGTTCGGATGGGAGCCCAGCGCGCCGCGCATCGCGCCCGCAAGCTCGAGCAGGACCTCTCGCCATCCGAGGTCTTCCACGCCGAGTGGCAGCGGGGTCTGACCCAACACCGCGTCGATGACCAGGACCAACACCTCGTCCTTGCCGGCCACATGCCGGTACAGGGTCGTGGTGCCCGTCCGCAGCTCGGTCGCCAGGTTGCGCATGGTCAGCTCGCCAAGCCCGTCGCGGTCGATCAGCTCGAGGGCGCCAGCGACGATGCGATCCAACGTGATCGGAACCCGTCGGGCCGGCTCGGCCCGGTCGGCGCGCTCGGCCCACCACGCCGGAGAGCCCGGCATCGTCAGGTCTTCCGCATCCTCGACGATCCCTCGGGCACGTGTTCCTGCCATGGCAACATTGTACCCGTCTAGGAAAGACGCTCATCCAGACGCGCCGTCGTGGCCGACCGGCCCAGCTGCCGGCGGCGCAGGGCGAGGTAGGCTGAAGCACGAGAACCGGCATGTCCCGCACGATGAGCAAGCTGCGCACCGTCGCTGTCATCGTCACCTTGGCTGGGCTCGTCGGCTGGCTTGTCGTCGGACGGGGCGGGTCCTCCCGACCGCCACCGGCACGATCGGTCTCTGGGAACGGCCCGCGGGCGCCCGCGCACTCGGGGGGATCGGCGGCACCACGGGCGGGACCCGCAAGGACCGACCGCCCGTCCGACCGACTGCCAAGCCCATCGCGAACCTTGCCCACGAGCCTGCCGACGGTGTCGATCGGGCCGCGGTGGTCCGTGCGGCAAGCCACGTTCGACTTCAACGACACGTCCCGGGCATCGCCACGGCGCGGGCCATATCCCGCCCACACCGGCCGCACCCTCCACACGACCCTGCGATGGCCGGTCTCCGAGTCAGGGCAGGTCGCGCCCGGCACGCTGCCGCTGATCGTGTTCGCGCACGGCTACGACGCGTCAGCAGCGACCTACGCGGCGATGCTCGACGATCTCGCACGCGCCGGCATCGTCGTGGCCGCACCGGAGCTCCCCGGTGAGAGCCGCGCGTTGCCGGGTCCAACGGTCGAGACCGATCTCGCGAACGAACCGTGTGACCTCGAGTTCGTGGCCGCATCGTTGGAGCACGATCCGCCGCCCGCCCTCCGGCGAGCCCTGCGGAACGCGCCGCTGATCGTCGCCGGCCACTCGGACGGCGCCACCGCCGCAGCCGGGGCTGCGTACGCATCGGCGTGTTCGAGCGTGCCCATACGGGCGGTGGTCGCCATGTCCGCGAACGACGTGCCGATGACCGACGCGCTGCGATTCGGGACACCGCCGGCATTGCTCGCCGTCACCGGATCCGCCGACGAGGTCAACCCGCCAGCTCATACGCAGGCGTTGTATCGACATGTCGCCGCGCCGGCATGGTTCGTCACCGTCGACGGTGGCCGTCACCTGGCCACGTTCACGAGTGACCCAGACCGCACGAGCATCGACGCGCTGATCGTCGACTTCGTGTTCTTGGTGGCCAACCGCGACGAGGGAGCCCGCAAGCGGCTTGCGGACGCGGCCGGCGGCCGAATCCACATCACCTCCCGCTGACGCGAGATGGCCGACCCCGCGGGCCTTCGCGCCCGCGTGGTCGTGGTCGCCGATGCCGCACATCCGGGCGCACCACCTGGCCGACCGACCCTGCCGTCTTCGCACAGCTTCATGCCATCCACCGGCGCTGACATCGAACAAGCCCGCTCCCTGGGACTGCTCGACCCCGACGGCGCCGATCCGGATCCGGTCACGCTCGAGCAGCCGAGAACGGCGCGGTCAGCCGCCGTCGGCGCGACAACGACGACCTACGATCGTCCAACGGTCGCCGGCAGCGAATCACACGGAGGTTTTCTTCCGCGTTTCGCGCCGGCCCCGGGCCACTAGCTCAACTGGCAGAGCAGCGGACTTTTAATCCGTAGGTTCCGGGTTCGAATCCCGGGTGGCCCACTTCTCCGATGTGTTGTTCCGGCTGATGCTTGACGTTTCGGCATCGGCTGATGGTTGACGCGGTTCCGGTTGATGCTTGACACCTCGTCCTGGCCGTCTTCGGCTCGCTTGTAGCGACGTCGAAGGGGGCTGGCCGAGTGCTTGTGGAGCTCAGCATCGTGGAACAGCGATATCAGGCAGTTTTGGCGGTTCAGCGTGACGGCCACTTGGTGACCGAGGTTGCGAAGGCGTTGGGGGTATCGCGTCAGACCGAGCACGTTTGGTTGCGCCGCTACACCCTGAAGCGAGCGTCCTCGCTCGATCCCCGGCGGACCTCGCGAATGCCGGCTCGTGGGGCCGAGGAGAGGCAGGAGGGTTCCGGCGGGACCGCGCCGACGGGTCGCTGCGTACGGATGTCGGTAGGTTTCGGGGCCGTGGAGGGGCCGTGGCCGCTGGTCGGGCGGGACGCCGAGCTCCACGTGCTCGATGGGCACGTGCGGGCCGGGCGCAGCGTCGTGCTGGTCGGCGCGCCCGGGGTGGGCAAGACCCGCCTGGCGCAGGAGCTGGTGGTCCGTCGGCGCGGCGCCGGCGCGGTCTGGTTAGCGGCGACGAGGTCGAGCCAAGCCATCCCCTTCGGCGTGATCCCGGTGTCCGCCGCGCCACCCTCCACCGCTGGCGCATTCTCCTCGGCGCTGCGCGGCATGCAGGACTTGGTCGAGTCCGCCACGCGCGGCCCGGCGATCGTGGTCGACAACGCGCACCTGGTCGACGACGCGTCGGCCGCCGTGCTGCACCGGCTGACCGCGTCGGGCGTGCCGGTCCTGTGCGTGCTGGCCGACGACGAGCCGCCGGCCGACGCGATCGTCGCCATGTGGCGCGACGGCCATGCCGAGCGCGTCGAGCTGGCGCCGCTGTCGAAGGACGAGACGCGCGCGCTGGTCGAGGTGGTGCTCGGCGGGCCGTGTCGACCGATCACGCTGCAGCTGTTCTGGGACGCCTGCCTCGGCAACGTGCTCTACCTGCGCGAGATCGTGCGGGCCATCGCGGACACCGACGTGCTCCGCCTGGTCGAGGGGCGCTGGCAGCTCGACGCGCTGCCGGCCACGATCAGCAGCGGCCGGCTCATCGAGCTCGTCGGGCCTCGCGTGCGACGACTCGAGCCGTCGGTGCGCCGCGTGGTCGAGCTCGTGGCGATCGCCGAGCCCGTGGCCGTGGACCTCCTTGACGGGCTGGCCACGTCCAGCGACGTGGCCGCGGCCGAGGAGGCCGGCCTCGTCGACCTCATCGACGAGACCGACGGCACCGTCGCCCGCGTGTCGCACCCCATGTACGCCGACGTCGTCCGACGGATGACCCCCGCCGCCCGGCGAAGGGCCGCATGCGGTCGCCTGGCCGACGCGCTGGCCGAGCGAGGGCTCGGCCGCGTCGACGCGCTGCTCCGCTGCGCGCTGTGGCGACTCGATGCCGGCGGCGAGGCCGACGTCGAGATGCTGCTCGACGCCAGCTGGGCCGCGTCGATGGCGCAGGACCACGAGGGGGCCATTCGCCTGAGCCGAGCCGCGCTGGCGCGCACGCCCCCGCAGGAGCGCGCCCGGGTCCGGCTCGCCGACGCCTTCTATCGCAACGGTCGCTACGACGCGGCCCTCGAGGTGATCGAGGGTGCGAGCCCTCAGTCGAACCGCGACCGGGCTGAGACCGCAGTGCTCCAAGCCAAGGCCTGCGTCGGGCTGGATCGCCTCGACGAGGCCGAGGCCGTGCTGGACGCCAGTGCGGCGCAGCTGCGGGAGCCGACGTACGTGGCGTGGGTCGGCGGCTACCACGCCATGATCCGCGTCGCCCGCGGGTACCCGCTCGAGGCGGTCGAGCGGGCCGAACCGCTGACGCAGGCCCCCGATGTCGGGGCGCGGGGGCGGATCGCGGCCTGGTCGGCACTGGCCACGGGCTTGGCCTTCGCCGGACGCTTCGATGCCGTCGTCGCCGCGGTCGCGTCCGGGCGAGCAGAGCATGGGGACGCCACCGAGGACGCCCGCACCACGCTCAACTGGGTGGGCCCGGTGCTGTGGATCAGCGCGTGGCTGGACGGCGACCTGCCCGCCGCAGCGCGCTGGGCCGATATTTACGGCCAGCAGGGGCTGGAGCACCACGACCCCGAGTACGCCGCCACCGGCGCCACAGCGCGGGGCTGGGTGCTGCTCTTGCAGGGACACGTTGCCGCAGCCATCGGCGCGTTCGAGGAGGCGATCGGGCTAGGCCACACGCCCGAGTTCCCCGGGCGCGACAGCCTCACGGCCGCCGGCCTCGGATGGGCACGGGCCTGGGCCGGTGACGCCGCGGGGGCGCAGCGCGCGCTCGACGCGGCCGACCCCGGTCGGGGGGCGCAGTGGTTCGTGCCCTGCCTGGGGATGGGCCGGGCGTGGGCGGCGGCGGCCGCTGGCGACGAGGCCGGCGCGCACGACGAGCTCCGCCGCGTGGCCACCGATGCGCGGGCTCGAGGCCAGGGCCCCTACGAGGTCCACGCGTGGTATGGGCTAGCGCGGCTGGGCCAGGCGACCGAGGCCACGATCCGGCTCGAACAGCTGGCGGCCGCGGTCGACGGCCGCTTCGTCCGGCTGGCCACCGAGCACGCCGAGGCGCTCGCCGCCCGCGACGGGCACCGCCTCGACGCAGTCGCTCTCGCGCTGGCCGACGCC
>JAODBM010000227.1 GCA_025463985.1 Acidimicrobiales bacterium | reverse complement strand
GGCGTCGGCCGCGGCCGGCGGCGACGATTCGGAGGGCGCCGGGGCAGACGCGGCCGCTCACGGAGGCACTGCCGCAGCCGCGGCGCGGCCCGGGGCGCTGGTGTTCGCCGTCCCCGACACGCCGACGGCCGCCCCGGCCGTGGACGCCTACTCGCTGCGGCTGATCACCGTCCGGCGCCTGTATGACCACGGCACGCTCCTGCAGAAGTCGCCCGCCTTGGCCGGGCTGGGTGACGGCGGCGGCGTGTGGGCCAACCCCGCCGACATCGAGCGGCTCGGCGTGGCCGACGGCGGGCAGGTCCGGCTGACCTCGTCCCGCGGTGCGACGACCACCGCCATCCGCGCCGATGCCGGTCTGCCGCGCGGCACGCTCGCCATGGAGTGGAACCGGGGCGAGCCGTCGCCCGCCGCGTTCATCGACGCCGCGCTGCCGGTGACCGACGTGCGGGTGGAGACGACGTCGTGATCTTCGCCGGCGACCCGCTGCTCTCGGGCCACATCGACCTCGCCGTGGTCGCGATCGTCGTGCTCAAGACGGTCTTGACGTTCGCGCTGCTGCTCGTCGGCACGATGTTCATGGTGTGGTTCGAGCGCAAGGTTGTCGGCGACCTGCAGAACCGGATCGGCCCCAACCGGGCCGGCCCGTTCGGGCTCCTGCAGACGCTCGCCGACGGCGTCAAGGTCTTCTTCAAAGAGGACCTCATCCCCGAGCAGGCGGACCGGGTCATCTTCAAGTACGCGCCGCTGCTGTCGATGGTCCCAGCGTTCATCACGTTCGCCGTGGTGCCCATCGCCGGCGACTTCCGGCACGGCCACAGCGGCGTCGTCTCGATCTTCGGCCATCGCACCCTCCTGCAGCTGGCCGACCCGCCCATCGGCGTCCTGCTGGTGCTGGCCATGTCGTCGATCGCCGTGTACGGCGTCATGCTCGCCGGCTGGTCCTCGGGCTCGAAGTACCCGCTGCTGGGCTCGGTGCGGGCGTCCGCGCAGATGGTCTCCTACGAGGCTGCGCTGGGGCTGTCGGTCGTGGCCGTCGTGCTCGTGTCCGGCACGCTCTCCACCAGCGGCATCGTGTCGGCCCAGGCGCCGTGGAAGTGGAACCTGTGGGTCACGGGCGTCGTCCCGTTCGTGATCTTCCTGATCTCGGGCACGGCCGAGCTCAACCGCCCCCCGTTCGACCTCGTCGAGGCCGAGCAGGAGCTCGTCGGCGGCTACCAGACCGAGTACAGCGGCATCCGCTTCGCGCTCTTCTACCTGGCCGAGTTCATGAACACGATCACCATGTCGGCGATCATCGTGACGCTGTTCCTCGGCGGCCCCAGCGGCCCGGTCATCTTGGGGCCCGCCTGGATCTGGGGTCTGATCTGGTTCCTGCTCAAGCTGCTGATCTTCCTGTTCGTCTTCGTGTGGTTCCGGGCCACGTTGCCCCGTTTCCGCTATGACCAGCTCATGGACCTCGGGTGGAAGGCGCTGATCCCGCTGTCGCTCGGCTGGCTGCTTCTGCTCACCGCGGTGCGGGTGGGCGACGTCGAGGGCTGGAACCCGTTCCTCGTGACCATGGTCGGCGCCGTCGTCCTGGTGGCCGCGTACGGCCTGCTGGTGCTGGCCATGCGCGCCGCTCGCCGCAACCGTCAGCTGGCCGAGGAGCTCTTATGACGACGCAGCTCAGGGGAGGCACGACCTGATGGGCTATCTCGGAGGGTTCCTCGTCTCGCTGCGCCAGATGGGCAAGCGCCAGCGGGTCACCAAGCAGTACGTGAAGGACGAGGGCGGCAAGGCCACGAAGCCGGTGCGCCTGCACGGCCGCCACGTCCTCAACCGCTACGAGGACGGCATGGAGAAGTGCATCGGCTGTGAGCTCTGCGCCGGTGTCTGCCCCGCCCGCTGCATCTACGTCCGCGGCGCCGACAACCCACCCGAAGACCCGGTGAGCCCCGGCGAGCGGTACGGGTTCGTCTACGAGATCAACTACCTGCGGTGCATCCACTGCGACCTCTGCGTCGAGGCGTGCCCGACCGAGGCCATCACCGAGACCAAGCTCTTCGAGTTCTCGTTCACCAACCGCAGCGACGCGATCTACACCAAGGACGAGCTCCTCGTCGGCGACGACGGGCGGCCGCAGATGCTGCCGTGGGAGGACTGGTCCGACCTCGAGGACGTCGTCGCCCACACCTCCGCATGGGTACGGGCCACCGCGCCATCGGGCAGCGCGGCGTACGAGGGCCGCGTCGGCTGGAGCGGCGAGCTCGGCTTCGGCGTCAGGCCTCCGGAAGATGGGCAGACCGCCGACCCCGAGGGCGCGGAGGCCGTGCGCGAGTCGATCCCCGCCGCCGACCGGCACGAGGGCGACGATGGCGAGCACGCCGACGGGGGCTGGCACTGATGGTCCCGATCATCGTGTTCGTCGTGGCCGCCGCCATCTGCGTGGCCGGCGCGCTGGGCGTCGTGCTCAATCGCAACCCGGTCCACTCGGCGCTCAGCCTCGTGGCGACGTTGTTCGGCGTGGCCGTGCTGTTCATCGCCCAGGACGCCCAGTTCCTGGCCGCGGTGCAGGTGATCGTCTACGCCGGCGCCATCGTCGTGCTGTTCCTCTTCGTGATCATGCTGCTCGGCGTCGATCGCGCCGAGAACCTCGAGAGCGAGCCCCTCACCGGTCAGCGCCCGGCCGCGTTGGTGGCCGGGCTCCTCATCGGCGGCGGCCTCATCGCCGTGCTGGTGGCCAGCACCATCACCGGCAAGCACTCCAGCGGCGCCAAGGTCGACCCCGCCCAGGCCAACGTCAACCAGATCGGCCGCCTGCTGTTCACCGACCACCTGTGGGCGTTCGAGATCACGTCGGTCTTGCTCGTCATCGCCGTGGTCGGCGCCGTGGTGCTGGCTCGGCGGGGAGCGCCGGGCTCGGGCGCCGACGCGGTCGACGCCGGCATCCCGGCCGACGACTTCGGCGAGCCCGCTTCCCCCGACACGGTCCCACCCAACGATGTCGAGGAGACCGTTCGATGATGCTCGCCTCGACCCTCGGGCCGACGCCCTACCTCGTCCTCGGCGCCGTGCTGTTCACCGTCGGCGCGGTCGGCCTGCTCGTGCGCCGCAACCCGCTGGTGATGTTCATGTGCATCGAGCTGATGCTCAACGCCACCAACCTCACGTTCGTCACGTTCGCCCGCCAGCTCGACGACGTGGGCGGCCAGGTGATCGTGTTCTTCGTGCTGGTGGTCGCGGCGGCCGAGGTCGTGATCGGCCTCGGCATCATCGTCGGGATCCTGCGGCGGCGCCCGGGCGCGACGGCCGACGACCTGCGGTTGATGAAGGGATAGGGCTCGGACCGTGCGCGACCTCATCTGGATGATCCCGGCCCTGCCCTTGGCCGGCTTCGCGCTCCTGCTCGCCTTCGGCAAGCGGCTGGGCGAACCGCTCGCGGGCTGGCTCGGCACCGCCACCGTGGCCGGCTCGTTCGTCGTGACGCTCGGCGTCTTCCTCACGCTCCGCACCGACGGCGGGGCCGACCACCGCCTCACCCAGAGCCTGTTCACCTGGGTGCCCGCCGGCAGCTTCAAGGCCGACCTCGGGTTCCTCGTCGACCCGCTGTCGATCTCGATGTGCCTGTTCGTGACCGGCATCGCCGCGCTGATCCACCTGTACTCGATCGGCTACATGCACGGCGATCCCCGCTACCACGTCTTCTTCACGTACCTGAACCTGTTCGTGTTCTCGATGCTGATGCTCGTGCTGGGCGACAACCTGCTCGTCACGTTCCTCGGCTGGGAGGGCGTGGGCGCGTGCTCGTACTTCCTCATCTCGTTCTGGTTCAGCGAGGAAGCCAACGCCTCGGCCGGCAAGAAGGCCTTCGTCACCAACCGCGTCGGTGACTGGGGCTTCATGTGCGCCACGTTCTTCACGTTCTCGGCGCTCGGCACCCTCAGCTACACCGGCATCATCGACGGCGCGTCGGCCCTCCCGCGCAGCACGGCGACGGTCATCGCCCTGCTGCTGTTCGTCGGCGCCGTCGGCAAGTCCGCGCAGCTGCCGCTGTACGTCTGGCTGCCGGACGCGATGGCCGGCCCGACGCCGGTGTCCGCACTCTTCCACGCCGCGACCATGGTCACCGCCGGCGTGTACCTGATGGTGCGCATCAACCCGGTGCTGGCCGCGTCGGCGCACTGGCTGCCGACGCTGATCGCCACGGTCGGCGCGGTCACGGCCCTGTTCGCGGCCACGATCGCCCTCGCGCAGAACGACATCAAGAAGGTGCTCGCCTACTCCACGGTGAGCCAGCTCGGCTACATGTTCCTGGCCGTCGGCTCGGGCGCGTACGTCGGCGCCATCTTCCACATGATCACCCACGCGTTCTTCAAGGCCCTGCTCTTCCTGGGTGCCGGCTCGGTGATCCACGGCATGGGCGACGAGCAGGACATGCGGCGCATGGGCGCGCTGCGCAAGCTGATGCCGATCACCGCAGCCACGTTCATCGTCGGGTGGCTGGCCATCGCCGGCGTGCCGCCGTTCTCGGGCTTCTTCTCGAAGGACGAGATCCTCGTCTACGCCTGGCAGAAGAGCCCGGTGCTCTGGGCCATCGGCTTCGTCACGGCCATCCTCACGGCGTTCTACATGGCCCGGCAGGTGTACCTCGTCTTCTTCGGCGACGCCCGCTGGGGCGAGCCGGTCCCCGAGGCCGCGGCCTCGCCCGCGGCGAACGAGGCGCAGCAGTCCGCCGCCGAGGTGGACGACACCACCGCCACCGACGCCAACGACGAGGCGCCGGTGGCCGCCCACGCGGCCAGCGACGCGGGGGCTGACGGCCACGGCCACGAGGCCCATGCCGACGTGCACCCGCACGAGTCGCCCTGGACCATGACCCTGCCGCTGGTCGTCCTCGCGGTGGGTGCGATCGTGGCCGGCGCGCTGAACATGCCGTTCTTCGATCGGCTCAAGGTCCTCGAGCACTGGCTGGCGCCGGTGGTCGAGCACGGCCAGGCGCACCTCACGGTGAGCAGCGGCCTCAAGGTCGGCCTCGGCGTGGTCACCGTCGTCGGTGCCTTGGTGGCCTTCGCGCTGGCCCGGCTGGTCTACCTGCGGGGCCGCCAGGACGTCGCCGAGCAGATCGAGCAGCCTGTGTTCGCCCGAGGCTGGTACTACGACTCGTCGATCGCCGCCTTCATGGGCGGTCCGGGTCGCCGCCTCTTCGACGCGGTGTCCTGGTTCGACCGCACGATCATCGACGGCGCCGTCAACGGCGTCGCCACGCTCGTGCGCGGCGGCGGCGACCGGGTGCGGGTGCTGCAATCCGGCTACGTGCGCAACTACGCCCTCGGGGTGGCCTTCGGGGCCATCGTCCTGGTCGGCCTCCTCCTCTCGAGAGCAGTCTTCTGATGTCGCCCCTGCTCGCCGCCGAGACCGCCGGGTCGTTCCCGCTCCTCACCGCGGTCGTCGTGCTGCCCGCGATCGGCGCCCTCGTCACCGCGCTCGTGTCGAAGCGCCGGCCCGAGCTGGCCAAGCAGTCCGCGGTGCTGTTCGCCGTGGCCACCGGCGCGCTCACGATCGCGGTGCTGGCCCGCTTCGACACGCATGCCGCCGGCTTCCAGATGATCGATCACGTGCGCTGGGTCCAGGACCCGCAGATCTCCTGGACGATGGGCGTCGACGGCATCTCGCTCTGGATGGTCGTGCTCACCGGCATCCTGTTCCCGATCGCGATGCTCGGCGCCCCGCCGCACCGCGACGAGAAGCCGTTCTACGCCTGGCTGCTGTTGCTCGAGGCCGGCTGCCTCGGGGCGTTCCTCGCGCTCGACCTCTTCGTCTTCTTCCTGATGTTCGAGATCGTGCTCGTGCCGATGTACTTCCTCATCGGTCAATGGGGCTACGGCAACCGCACCTACGCCGCG
>JAODBM010000226.1 GCA_025463985.1 Acidimicrobiales bacterium | reverse complement strand
GCGTTCGACTTCTTCGAGCCGCTCCAAAGCCTCGACGGCTACGACGTCATCGAGACGATCGCAAGGCAACCATGGGTGAAGAACGGCAAGGTCGGGATGATGGGCATCTCCTACGGCGGGATCAGCCAGCTGTTCACCGCCAGCCTCCGTCCGCCGTCGCTCGCCGCGATCTCGCCGCTGTCGGTCCTCGATGCGACGGCGACGACGCTCTACCCCGGCGGCGTCCTCAACACCGGCTTCGCCACCGCCTGGGCCGCCGAGCGCCAGGCACAGGCGAAGCCGGCCGGCCCCAACAGTGGGCAGGCGTGGGCGTGGAAGCGGATCCAGGAGGGTGACACGACCTGCGCCGCGAACCAGGCGCTCCACGGCGAGGCGGCCAACCTCTCGGCGAAGATCAGCGCGAACTCGCACTACGTCCCCTCGGTCGCCGACCCGCTCGACCCGGTCACCTTCGTCGACAAGATCAACGTGCCGGTGTTCATGGCCTGCCAGTGGCAGGACGAGCAAACCGGGGGCCACTGCCCCGAGCTCGTCCGCAAGTTCACCGGCACCAGCCGCAAGTGGTTCACGTTCACCAACGGCGCGCACATCGACTCGCTCGACCCCGACACCTTCAACCGCTGGTACGACTTCCTCCAGCTGTTCGTGGCGCGCCAGGCGCCGACAGTGAACGCGGTGATCCCACGGGCGGCGGCGCCGATCATCTATCAGAAGGCGATGGGCCTCCCGTCGACCACCGTGGTGACGTTGCCGCCCGACCCGATCCAGCTGATCCCGACCTACGCCGCAGCGCTGACCGCATACCAAGCGCTGCCGTCGGTCCGGGTGCTGTTCGACAACGGGGCCGGATCGTCCCCCGGCAGCAGCTCGGGCCCCGGCGATCCGATCCCCGGCTACGCCAAGGACTTCGCCGCTCTGCCCGTGCCGGGGACCAGGGCGCGCACCTGGTACCTCGGCACCGGCGGCACCCTCAACGCGAACGCCCCCACGACGAGCGGCGTGAGCTCGTTCACGGCGAACGCGGCCGCCCTCCCGCGGACCGACTTCGGCCCTAACACCGGGGGCGGCGGACTGTGGGGCAACGCGTCGCAGTGGCAGTGGAACTGGAAGCAGAACCCCGCCGGCACGTCGGTCTCCTACGTCACCGCGCGTCTCACCCAGCCGACGACCGTGATCGGCAGCGGCGCCGTGTACCTGTGGGTGAAGTCTTCGACGCCGGACGTGGACCTGCAGGCGACGATCAGCGAAGTCCGGTCGGACGGGAAGGAGACCTTCGTCCAGAACGGCTGGATACGCGCCAGCGAACGGAAGCTGTCGACGGGCTCCGACAACATGTTCAAGCGGCCGAGCACCCTGCTCGAACCGGTCCCGAGCTTCACCGCCGCTGACGCCGCGCCCATGCCGACGGGCCAGTTCGTTCGCGTCGTCGTGCCGCTCTACTACCAGGGCCACGCGTACCGGAAGGGTTCCCGCATCCGGGTGACGATCGCCGCGCCGAACGGGACGCAGCCCATCTGGGCGTTCGACCAGACGGAGCCGGTGGGAACCGCCGCCGTCTCGATTCAGTTCTCGCCCACCATGCCCTCCAAGCTCGTGCTGCCGGAGGTGCCCGGCGTGTCCGTCCCCACGGCGCTGCCCGCCTGCCCGAGCCTCCGCAACGAGCCCTGCCGGCCCTACGTCGGTCCCAACTGACGTCGAGCCTGAGGTCGAACGGCACTGTTGCGGTGGACTTGGAGGACAACTCGATCGCTCCTCGCTGTGGCCTCGGGGTGTCCAAGTCGGGACATTGACCTCATCTCGGGCACCAGCGCCTGGGCGGCTTCGACGCGCCCGCTCACGGCGGAACTGCCATCCGAACCCGCAGATCGGGCTCCAATCCGACGCAACGGCCACCTACGATCGACCGTCAGCGCCGGCTCAGCAGGACGCGGGAGGTTTTCTCCCGAGTTCTCTACCGGCCCCGCCCTCGTAGCTCAGTCGGATAGAGCGACCGCCTCCTAAGCGGTAGGTCACAGGTTCGATTCCTGTCGAGGGCGCGAAACGAGCGACCTGACCGCGCTTCGCGGAGGTCGCCGTGCCGCGCCGATCCGACCGAGTGGATGTCCGCTGACGGGTGGCCTCTCAGCCGGGCCGCTCCAGGCGGGACTCACACGGGATGCGGGATCTCTGCGGGGGTGAGCAGGCCCGAGGTCGTGACGAAGTGGTATCCCCGTGGCTCGCCACACGCGGATCGCGCCGGGCGGCGGTCAGATGTCGTAGGTGCTCGAGCGCTCGACGTCGTCGATCGGCTCGTCGCAGGTGGGGCACCAGGCCCGCACCTCGATGGGCGTGCCGCAGCGGTCGTGGAAGGCGTCGGGGCTGGCGCCGGACCGGTGGGCACCCCATTGCGTGAGCAAGGTCAGCGCGCCGGCCAGCTCGCGTCCGGGGGCCGTCAGCTCGTAGCTGAACCGTGGCGGACGCTGCGAGTAGGGGTTGGCGACCACGACGCCGTCGGCTTCGAGCTGGCGGAGGCGCTGGGTCAGCACGTTGGGCGCCACCCCGAGCGCGTCGCCGAGCTCGCCGAACCTCTGCGGTCCGTCGAGGAGCGCTCGCACGATGAGCAGCACCCAGCGATCGCCGACCCGATCGAGCGCCCGGCGCAGCGGGTCCGCGGCCTGGTGACCCACACGTGGGCGCGCGTCGGCGGCTCGGTCGGAGCGGTGGGGACGAGGCACGGGATGCAGTTTGGCGGGTGGAACTCCCGATTGCGTGTCTCTATAGTGACTTGCAATTCGCAAGTCACTGCTGAGGAGCCCCATGACCGCACTCACCGATCTTCCCGCCGCCGCCCGGGCGGCACTGGCCCAGGCCGAGCCGGCCACCGTCGCCATCGGCCGCCACGGCCGCGGCGCCGGCGTCGTCGTGGCGCCTGGCCGGGTCGTCACCAACGCCCACAACCTGCGCGACCGCACCACCAGCGTCACCTTCGCCGACGGTCGCGTCGAGCAGGGCCAGGTGGCCGGAACCGACGCCGACCACGACCTGGTCGTCCTCGAGGTCGACACCGGAGATGCCCCCGCCCTGTCCTGGTCGTCCTCCACGGTCGAGATCGGCGACGTGGTCTTCGCAGTGGGCCGCGGCCGTGGTGGGAGCCGGGTGACCTTCGGCCTCGTGTCGGGCACCGCTCGCGCGTTCCGTGGCCCGCGTGGTCGCCGAGTTCGCGGCGCCGTCGAGCACACCGCCCCGTTGGCCCGCGGGTCGTCGGGTGGGCCGCTGCTCGATGCCGAGGGCAAGCTCGTCGGCCTCAACACCCACCGGCTCGGCGAAGGCTTCTACCTCGCGCTGCCGGCCGACGCCGAGCTGCGCGAGCGCCTCGACGCGCTCGCCGAAGGTCGCGACATCGCCGGCAAGCGCCTGGGAATCGCGCTCGTCCCCGGCCATGTGGCAGAGCGGCTGCGCCGCAAGGTGGGCCTGCCCGAGCGTGCCGGCCTCCTCGTGGCCGCGGTCGTGCCGGGCTCGCCAGCCGAGCAGGCCGGGATCGACGAGGGCGACCTGATCGTCGCCATCGGCGGCACCCCGATCACCACGGTTGACGAGCTGTGGGACGTGCTCGACGGGGTCGGCGACGAGGTCACGCTCAGCGTCGTGCGCGGCACCGACGAGCGCGAGATCCCCCTGACCTTCGCCTGACCGCCCGGTCTCGAACCGGGCGGGATCTCGGTCGCTGGGGCGGCCGGATCTCCGCCCGGTTGGCTGGGGTCGTCGTAGTGGGCGGGATCGCGGTCGCTGGGTCGACCGGATCTCCGCCCAGTTGGCGGGCTGGTTGTAGTGGGCGGGGTTGCGGTCGGCGGGGCGACCGAGTCTCCGCCCGGTTGGCGGGGCCGGGGCGGGATCGTGGAACCGGCGGGGTTGCTGGCGACTCCGGCGGGTCGAACGCGTCGGGCATGATGCGGGGCGGGCCGGAGGGGCCCCTGGGAGGGGACGATGGGGATCTCGCGCGGGCTCAAGGGCGCGCTGGCGCTGGTGGTGGTCACGGCGGCGCTGCCGGTCGTGGCGCTGACGGGCGCCGCGGCGGAGAGCACCGGCCAGGCAACGGGGCCGGCGGCTCCGACGGCAGTCGGGCCTGCGGTTCGCCGAGCGCCCGCAACGACCTCGGCCCCCGCAACGACCCCGGCGCCCGCAACGGCCTCGGCGCCGACGTCTCGGGCTGGCGCTCGGGCGTCCACCGGGCTTGGCATCCGCTGGCAGTCCAACCAGCCTGCGATGGGGACCTTCTACCGCTGGCAGCACCCCGACGGCAGCTCGGGCGTCGAGGAGCAGTTCTCGACGCCCGCGATCGGTGACCTGTTCGCCGACGGCCACACGGTGGCGGTGGTGGGCGGTCTCGACGGCAAGATCCGGGAGTACGAGGTCGCCACCGGCAACCTGGTCCGCTCGTTCTCGGTCGCGCCCGGCGTGCCCGGCATCGTGATCTCCTCGCCCGTGCTCGCCAACCTCTACGGCGACGGCAAGCTCGAGATCATCGTCGGGTTCATGCCGCAGACGTCGCTCGACTACCAGTTCAGCGGCGACACCGTGATGGTGTTCGACGGGTTCGGGACGAAGAAGTGGGGCAAGCGCACCTGCAACCCCGACGAGCCCGGCAAGTTCTGCGACGTGTTCGCCTCGCCGGTCGTGGCCGACATCGAGGGCAACGGCAAGCCCGACGTGATCGTCACCAGCCAGGACCAGTTCGTCCACGTCTGGCGCGGCGCCGACGGCAGCAACGTGCCCGGGTTCCCGTTCAAGCTCTTCGACACGACCTGGTCGACGCCCGCGGTGGCCGACCTGTACGGCAACGGCCAGCACGAGATCGTGGTGGCGTCCGACGTCGCCGACGTGACGTGCGCGGGCAACCCGCAGCTCGGCTGCAAGCAGGGTGGCCTCATCCGCGTCATCGGCCCGACCGGCCAGGAGCTCCACCGCTTCAACATGCAGGGCGAGATCCCCGTCTCATCGCCGGCGATCGGCCACATCTGGGGACCGGGCAACGCGCCGCAGATCGTCGTGGGCGCCGGCCTGCTGTACAACAACGACAGCTCGAAGAAGATCTGGGCGTTCGACGCGAACCTCAACCCCATGGCGGGCTGGCCCCGCGTCATGCCGGGCATCACGCACGCTTCGGTCGCCTTGGCCGACGTCGACGGCTCGGGCCTCGACACGATCTATGCGGCCACCGAGGACGGCACGATCAGCGCGCTGCGCGGCGACGGATCGTTGCGCTGGTCGGCGTGCAACAACTACTTCGGGACCGGCTGCACGGGCAACGCTCGTGGCCGCTCCTCACCGGTCGTCGCCGACATCAACCACGACGGGCACCTCGACCTCATCGACGTCTCCGAGCAGACGATCCGCGTGTATGGCGCCGCCACCGGCACGCTCGAGGACACGGTCCGGTTGCACAGCTTCGTGATCGCGGCGACGCCGACCGTGCTGTCGCTCGACGGTCACGCCACCGTGTTCATCCATGGCCTCACCGACAACCCTCCGCTCAACCAGCGCGACGCGAACGACGCCGACCTGCTGGTGCGACTCGAGACGCTCTCGCCGCTCGGCGCGGCACCGTGGCCGACCTTCCATGCGGACTGGTCGCACAGCGGCGCCGACGTCGCGCACCGCCTGCTGCCGCCCGGTGGGCCCCCGACCGCGCCTGGCCGGCCCAAGGCCGTCGCGGGCTACCCGCTCGACGGTCGCGTGGTGCTGACGTGGGCCGAGCCCGACACCGGCGGCGTCCCGCTGACCGGCTTCACGGTCACGCCGAGCACGTCGGGCGGGCCGCTGGCGGCGCGCCCGTTCAGCCCGACAGCGACGATCGGCGGCTACTTCGCCGACGTGACCGGGCTCACCAACGGCACCGCCTACACGTTCATCGTCTCGGCGACCAACAAGCTCGGCACGGGCCCCACGTCGGCGGCCTCGTCGCCGGTCACGCCGACCGCCGTGCGCAGCCCCAACCTCAGCTTCGTCCAGGCGGCGTACACCGACTTCCTCGGCCGCGACCCGGCGCCGATCGAGGCGGCGCTCTACGCCTCGGGCCTCGACCGGGGCGTGATCACCCGTGGCAGCGTCGTGACGACCCTGTCCTCGTCGACCGAGTGGGTGCGGGCGTTGGTCAACCAGCTCTACCAGGACACCCTCGGCCGGCCGGGCGACAGTGGTGGTGTGGCCTACTGGACGAACCGCATCCGCCTGCGCCTCAACACCGTGGCCGAGGTGGCGGCCCGCTTCTACGCGAGCGACGAGTACTACGCGGGCATCGGCGGCGGGACCGACTCGTCGTGGGTCCGCGACCTCTACAAGAAGCTGCTCGGCCGCACCGCGGACCAAGGGGGGCTCGACTACTGGGTGGGCCAGATCGCGGCGACGAACCGCACGTCGGTCGCGCTCCGCTTCTTCCAGTCCTCCGAGTCGTGCCACGCGCGGGTGCGCCGACAGTTCACCAAGCTGCTCGGCCGTGACCCCGACCCGGGCGGGTGGGACTACTGGTCCACCCAGGTGGCGAAGACCGGCGAGCTCACCCTCGCAGCCAACCTCGCGGCGAGCAGCGAGTACTACACGCGGGCACACCAACGCTTCCCGTGATCCGCCCAGCGGTGCGTCAGCCTCAGCGCCCGGACGTCGTCGGGCGCTTGTCCTTCTTGTCGCGCTTGGCTTCGCGCTTCTCCTTGAGCGACTTGCCGGCCTTCTTGCCGGCTGGGCGCTGCGGGGACTTCTCAGGCATGTGAGCTCCTTGGTCGTGGGACGGGTGACGACGGCCGGCCTCGTCGACGCGGCTCAGACGAGACGACGGGCCTAGGTGGCGGACCGGTGACCCGGCCGCACGAGGCGTGCCACCCAACCCGTGTCCGACCGACCCTACGGCGTTCTGGCTCGGGCCGTGCGAGAGCGACGATGAGGTCGACCGGTGGTGCCGGCGCGGGCGCCGAGCGAGGCGGGGCCCGAACCGTCGGGGTGGCTGCCGGCCTGGGTTGGGTCCTCGGTAGGATCCGTCGCTCGTGGTCGACGACCGGTCGACCGAACGCCCGACACGTGCGGGTGGCCGACCTCCTCCCGCTTGGGTGACCCTGCTGACTCGATTCGGTTCGCGCTCATCGCTCGCTCGTCGGCGGCCCCGCTCCTCGACCCGCGGCGCGGCCTCCCTGCGCCGGCTGCTGCCGATCCTGGCGGCAGGCGCGTGGGTGCTCGTGCCGACCGCGTCGTTGGCTCCGGCCGCGTCGGCGGCCCCGGTCGGCGCCGCGGACGGCACGAACCTGCCGACGCCCTGGCGGGTGAGCTCGGTGCTCGCCGGTCCGGCCCACACCGCGGCCGAGCCAGCCGTCGCGGTGGACCCGCACGACCCGCGCCACCTCGCGGTCGCCGGCGACCCCTATCTGACCGAGGCCCGCGTGTCGGTCGCGGTGAGCCACGACGGCGGCAGCACCTGGGCGCCGCCGATCGACATCGTGCCGGCCGGCTACGCCAAGAGCTACGACCCGACGCTGCTGTTCAGCAAGGACGGCCGGCTCACGGTGGTCGGCGGGGCGTCGCGGCTCGGGGCCCGCCACTGCCAGCCCGGCAGCGCCATCTTCGTGGCCGCGGTCCACGACGACCGCAGCGTCGACGTCCGCCTCGTGGCCGACCAGCACCCAGCCGACACCTACGTCGATCGGCCGACCGCAGCCATCGACCCCCGCAGCGACGACGTGTACGTCAGCTGGACCCAGTCGTCGGGCGCCGGGGCGGAGTGCCGGGGGACGCCGAGCTCCTCGTACCTGCTGCTGGCGAAGGGCGCGGCGTCGGGCCCCTTCACGGTCCTGCCCGGCATCCCGAGTTCGGGCCTTCCCGCCCCGTTCGGGGCGGCGCTCGGCATCGACGCCGGCGGCGTGCTCTGGGCCGCGGTGGGCGAGCACGTCCCCGGCCGCCAGACGCGGCTGAGCGTGACCTCCTCGGCCGATGGCGGCAAGACGTTCGCCACCCCGACGGTGCTCGAGGACGGCGGGGCCCGGCCCGCGACGATCCCTGGCCTGGGCGGCATCAACGCCCCGATCCCCTCGCTCACCGCCGGCGGCGCGGGTGAGGTCATCGTCTCCTGGC
The DNA here is from genome assembly GCA_025463985.1 of Acidimicrobiales bacterium. GTDB lineage: Bacteria > Actinomycetota > Acidimicrobiia > Acidimicrobiales > Iamiaceae > JAODBM01. The sequence goes on along the minus strand of JAODBM010000226.1, from coordinate 4,033 downwards.
CCATGGCGGGCACCAAAGGGGCGCACGTCGCCGTCTATCAGCACCACGGGACGGGCTGGGACGACCGCAGCGTGCCGAGCGCGGCTGGCGTCACCCCGTTCCTGTCGGCTGCGGTCGTCGAGGCCGGAGGCGGCGCGGTGCTGCTGACGGCCTCGGTCGACAACGGCTCGCTCGTGTTCGAGGTGCGCGGCGGGACCGGGGCGTGGAGCGCGCCCGAGCGGCTGGCGAGCGCGCCGTCCGGTGGCTATCAGGAGGTCGGTGAAGGCCTCGGTCTCGTCGCGGCGTCGGGGGTCACGGCCTGGGCGCTGCCGGTGGACAGCCCGGCGTCGTCAGCGTTGACCGTGGGCACGCGAGAGTCGTCCCCGGGCTCCGCGACCACGAGCACGCCCACGTCGGGCGCTCCGGCCAGCGGTGGCGGGGGCGGGGGCGGAGGCGGAGGCTCGGCGGGCCGATCGTGGACCACGACGCTCGCCGGCGCGGTGCTCATCGCAGCCGTGCTCGCGGTGGTCGCCTTGCGGGCCACCCGGACGGCCCGCGGCCGGAGCGGGCCCCGCCGGCGCTGATCGCTGGTCTGCCGGGTGGTCGCGACCGGTTGGACGGCCGCGAGTCCAGGGTCAGGCGCGCACCCCGGTGACCATGCCGGCCTCGGCGTAGAGGCTCTCGTAGGTGACGTCGCTGAAGCCGGCGCGGGTGAGCGCGGACACCCAGAACTCCGGCGCGACCGGCAGCTCGGTGCCGCGCCGCAGGCCGAAGCGGGCGAAGTTCTTGACGATGCGCCACCAGCCGCCGGGACCCTTCCTGGCGAGCGCCTGCACCTTCTTGCGGATGATCGTGCGGTCGCCCGCGGTCTTCCCGCGCCCGAACATCATGTCGACGATGACCATCCGGCCCCCGGGCCCCATCCACCGGTAGGCGCGGCGGATGAGCTCGGCCTTGTCTTCGTCCCGCAGGTGGTGCAGCGCGTAGGTCGACATGACGACGTCGAACTTCTCGTCGAAGTCCACGGTGGCGAGGTCGGCGACCCGCACCGAGACGTTGTCGTTGCCGTTGGCCACGGCCTGCTTGTCGAGCGACTCGAGCATCGCCTCGGACAGGTCCACCGCGCAGATCTCCTGGACGAGCGGCGCGACCTCGAGCGTGACGTAACCGGTGCCGGCTCCCAGGTCGACGACGCGGTCGGTGGACGCGAACTCGGCGGCCTCGATGATGCGGTGCCGGAACCGCTCGAACGACGACGACGCCACCACGTGCTCGTGCCACGAGTCCGGCCGCCGGTTCCACATGGATGCAAGCCGCGAATCTCTCGACACGTTCAGTCCTCTCGAGCGCTTCGCTCGTCTCTCCGACGGGACACGGCGTTGACGTGAGGCCCTACGACCGAGCCCGGCACCACCGTGCGGACCTCGCCGCCCGCCGGCACCAACACCGGATCCGAGACGAAGACCTTCTGCCGACGATAGGTCGGGGAGGCCGCCGATGTCGCCGCGGAGCGGCGCCGGCGGACCCGCGCCCACGCCCCGCGCCAGTCATGATCTGGCATCTCGCTGACCTCACCACGAAAAGATGACGCTCCGTTTACCTTCGGCGGCCGCCCCGCGCGACCCCGGGAGGTCAGCGACGGACGGCGCGCCGGGTGGTCGGTCAGATCGTCCCGGCGGGGAACCCGAGCGTCGTGGCGAGCTTCCGCAGCGAGCGCCAGCCCTCGTAGTCCGCCGGGTTCGGGGCACCGCAGGGCATCGATGCGATGGGTGGCACCGGCCAGCGCGGCGCCCGCAGGTCGGGGTGCGAACGGAAGTCGAGCACCTCGGCCAGGTTGCGCGCGGCGCGGTCGCGCGGCGTGAGCGGCGCGAGGCCGAACCGCCACTCGATCATCTTCAGCACCGACGTGTGGTCGTAGGTCTGGTGGCCGATCGTGCCGCGCCGGACCCGCGGGCTGATCAGCAGGCACGGGACCCGGAAGCCGCGGAGCCCGGTGCCGAGGTCCGGCCGGGCGTCGGGCGCGGCGGTCGGCGCGACGTGGTCGTAGAAGCCGCCCCACTCGTCGTAGTTGATGACGAGCGCGGTACGGGGCCACTTCGGGCCCGAGGTGACGGCCTCGTAGATCGAGTTGAGGAAGTACTGGCCGGAGCGGATGTCGGCATGGGGGTGGTCGTCGGCCGAGGAGCCCGTGCCCTCATCGAGGAACTTCGGGTCGACGAACGACACCGAGGGCAGCTGGCCGCTCGCGCAGTCGGACAGGAACGCCTCGAAGGGCCGCGAGATCGACACGTGCTTCGGGCCCCAGAGGGCGGTGAACGGCACGTCGACGAAGTAGTAGCGGCCGGTCTTGCCCTTGGCCGCCAGGCGGTCCCAGATCGTGGGCAGCGTGCTGACGGCCGTGGAGTTGTGGAGCCGGTCGGTGGCGGCCGCGTGCTGGTAGAAGCGGTTCGGATAGGTCTCGGCCATCGTCGCCGAGAAGTACCGGTCGAAGGTCGCCCAGTAGGGCGCGGCGCGACCGGTGAACGCGAGGTCGGCCTGCTTGTAGTAGCCGATCGCGAACTCGTCGTTCTCGCCCGAGAGCAGGAACCCGTTGCAGTGGCCACCGGCGAGCTGGATGCGGCCGCCCTCGTAGCTGTGGTCGGGGTCGGGGTGGGCGCAGCCCTGGAAGTCGGTGAGGTGGTGGGTGCTGCGGGTGACGCCCTCGCGATCGACGAACGACAGCCCGGCCTGCCGGCCGTCGGCGCCGCGCGTCCAGCCGAGGTAGTGGTCGAACGACCGGTTCTCCATCATCACGACGATGATGTGGTCGATGTCGGCCGAGCCGCCGGGGGGCAGCGTGACGACCGGGCCCGCCCCGGTGGCCGCGGAGGCCGCGGACGCGGGGACGGCCCGAGTGACGCGGGAGGCGGCGCCGGCACCGGCGGCGGCGAGCGCGCCGGTGAGGAACTGGCGGCGAGTGGGTGACATCTGGGCTCCTGCGATCAGAGGTGGGTGAAGACGTCGCGGCCGAAGCTGTGGACCCCGGCCGAGCTCGCGTCGCCGAGGTAGGGCAGCCCGAAGATGTCTTCGAACGTGCGCAGCAGGCCGTAGTGGTTGTACGGCGTCGTGCTCGTGGTGCCAGGCGTGACCCAGCGGGACAGCACGACGGCGCCGACCCGGCCGCCGCCCATGCCCGTGATCCCCGGCAGCGGGCTGTTGGGCCCGGGGCCCTCACCGCAGCAGGCGCTCGCGTCGGACTGCGGGCTGTCGGACTCGTCGAACGTGATCACGAGGACCCCGTCCTTCTTGTAGGCGGGCGACGCGAGGATGCGCGGCACCCAGGCGCGCAGGAAGGCGTCGGCCGACACGAGGCCGCCGGGCCGACCGTCCACGCAGGGCGCGTCGTGCCCGTCGCTGCAGAGGTCGGGGGTGATGACCGAGAGGTTGGCGGTGCTGGCGATCGTGCCGAGGTCGCTCGTGAGGCGCTCGAGCGGCAACACACGCTGCCCGCAGCGAGGCGAGTCGATGATCGAGTGGAAGTACACGAACGGGTTGTGGCGCACGGCGTACTGGTCGTTGGGCCGGGCCTTCTGGGTGTCGTCGACCGCCCCGATCGCGGGGTGCCGGCAGGGCGTCCCCATGTCCTCGTCGTAGCCCTTCCAGCTCAGGTGGGCGGCGTCGAGCTGGTCGGCCACGGTGCGCACCGAGGCCGGGTAGACGCACCCGTCGCCGACCGCCTGGCCGGGCGCCACGGTGCCGGCACCGACGAACGGCGAGAACACCTGGCAGTCGCCCTGGGTCTGCGGGTTGGGGGCCTGCCCGCTGATCTGTGCGATGTAGTTCGGCAGGCTGTTGTGGGCGGTGCCGAAGTACTGGGTGAGCAAGGCCCCTTGGCCGCGCAGCGTCTTGGACAGGTAGGGAGCGACCGAGGTGGGGCCGAACGTCGTGTCGAAGCCCTTGTTCTCGAGGTTGATCAGGAACAGGTGGCGGGCCGGCGGACGCGCGGGCAGCTTGGCCACCGCGGCGGCGGGCGGGCCGGACGGCGCCGCGGCGCTGACGACCTGGCTCACGGCGA
>JAODBM010000212.1 GCA_025463985.1 Acidimicrobiales bacterium | reverse complement strand
CCACGGCCGCGGCCGCGGCGGCCCAGGGTCGCAGGCGCCGGCCGAGCCGGGCCGCGAGCGGTGCACCCAGCACGACCGCCGGCGGGAGCACCTGCAGCCAGTAGTGGCCGAAGAACCGGAAGCCCGCCACGACCGCGACCAGGCCGCTGGCCACCCACAGCCACAGGTCGATGTCGGAGCGCCACTCGGCTCGGGCGGCAAGGCGCCGCCGCCCCGCCACCGCCACGAGGGCCACCAGCGCGAGATGGAAGGCCACGAACGTACCGACGGTCGCGGCCAAGCGTCCGAGGGTCGGTCCGACGGCGACCCCGGCGGTGACGAAGCCGCTGTTGTTGGTGAACGTCCAACGCCAGAAGTCCGCGAACGGCAGGACGAGGCCGACGGCGGCGATCACGGCCACCGTGCCGACCACGAACGCGAGCGCGTCGCGCCACGGATGGGCCGTGGACTCCCGTCCGGCCAGGTCCCGGCGGCCGCTCGCCAGCGCGGCCCCGAGGGCGCCAGGAACGATCCCGATCAGCCAGCTCTGGCGGCACAGCACGGCCAGGCCCAAGAGCACGCCGCCGAGCAGGGCAGTGGTCGTGCGGCCGCGGCGCGCCAGCACCACGGCCCCCGCCCCGGGCAGCAGCGCGAAGTGGGCGTAGTTCGCGGACTGGCCGTCGACCGGGAAGAAGGCGACCGCCCCGGCCACGGCCAGCACAGCCGCCCACCAGCCCGCGGCGGCGCCGTGGCGTCGCCGGGCGTCGAGGGCCAGCAGCACGGCGGCACCGGCGAGGGCCAGCGCGGCGAGGGCGTGCAGCGGCCGCAGATCGGTGCTGCCCGTCAGCCGGAACGAGGCCGCGTAGAGGAACGGGGGCAGCGGCGGCTTGCGGTCGATCGCGTCGACGTAGAGCGTTCCGCCGTCGCGGATCGAGATGGCCTGCGCGGCGATGGCCGCTTCGTCGGGGTCGTAGAGCTGGTGGCGCAAGCTGGGCAAGCGCACCACGCCCACCAGGGCGATGACCGCCAGCACCAGCGTCGCGACCGGTCGGCGAGACCCTCGACCTGCCGCGTCCATGGCCGCCAAACCTACCGGCCGGCTCCATCGGCCCCCGCGACCCACGCGTGCCACGATGCCCCGGTGCGCACGCTCGCCTTCGCCCACCGCGGCGGCACCGACGGCGGTCATCCGGAGAGCTCGCTGGCGGCGTTCGCCGATGCCCTGGCCCGCGGATGCGATCTCGAGACCGACGTGCGCCTGGCCGCGGACGGCGTCCCGGTGCTGGTCCACGATGCGCTGAGATTTCGTGGGGGTCGGCCGGTGGTGCCGGCATGGACGTCGTCGACGCGGCTGCACCGGCTCGGCGTCGTGCCGCTGACCGAGCTCTACGGCGAGCTGGGCCGCGACTACGAGCTGTCGATCGACGTGAAGGTGGTGCGGGCTGCCGGCCCCGCACTCGAGGTGGCCCGGCGAGCGGGCGCCATCGAGCGGCTGTGGTTGGTGCACGACGACCTGGCCGTGCTCGACACCCTGCGGCGAGAGGAGCCGCGGGTCCGGCTCGTGCACGAGGCCCGCCATGCCGACCTCGCGCGCCTCGGTCGCACCGCGGCCGAGCACGTGGCGCTTCTGGCGGAGCACCGGGTCGACGCCAAGAACACCCACTGGGCGCACTGGACGCCCGACCTCGTCGCCATTGCCCACGCGGCGGGGGTGCTCGCGTTCGGCTCGCTCGTGCAGGAGCCGCCGGCCATGCGGGAGGCGGTGGACCGCGGCCTCGACGGCTTGTACTCCGACCATCTGGACGCGCTCGTCGACGCCGTGCGCTCCGCGCCAGCGGCCGGCGCATGAGGGGCGACGGCGCCGCCCCGATCGACGGGGTGCTGTTCGACTTCGGGCACACCTTGTTCGCGCACGCGCCCGGGCCAGAGGTGCTGCTGGTCGAGGCCCGAGCGCTCGGCGTCGACCTGCAGCCCGCCGTCGCCGCCGCGGTGTGGCAGGACATCGAGCTCGCGGCGATGGACCCGGCCGAGGTCGCGCTCGGCCGCGACCTCGATGCCGCCATCTGGCGCGACCGGTGGGCGCTCCTCTACGGCCGCGCCGATCGTCTCGTGGCCGGCCTCGGCGCCGCGCTCGACCGCTCGTTCCACGACCCGTGGGCGTGGGTGCCCTACGCCGACAGCGAGCCCACCCTGCGGGCCCTGCACGACGCCGGCGTGCCCGTCGGCATCGTCAGCAACACGGGGTGGGACGTGCGCACCGCGTTCAGCGTCCGGGCCCTCGACAACTACATCACCGCCTTCACGCTCTCGTGGGAGTGCGGCGTCACGAAGCCCGATCCCGCCATCTTCGAAGCGGCGTGCGCGGCCATCGCGGTGGCGCCCAGTCGCACGCTGATGGTCGGCGACGACCCCGTCGCCGACGGCGGCGCGGCTGCGGCCGGTCTGGCCGACGTGCTGCTGGTCGATCCAGCGGCACCGATCAGCTCGAACCACGGCCTCGACGCCGTGCTGGCCCGCGCCCTCACCTGAACCGCCGAGGTAGCCGCCGATCGGCCGGCCCCGCTGGCGCTGACCGCCGCCGCAGGCCGACGTGGGGTGCAGCGGCCGTGATGCCGACCCCTACTCCACGTTGCTCGCGGGCGTGGCGGTGGCAGTCGGTCGCCAGTGGATCGGGGGACCGTGGAACGAGCTGGTGGCCAGCAGGCGCGAGGCGGCGCCCGGCCAGGTCGTGAGGCGGATCTCGGCCCGCTCGCCGCCCGGCTCCATGCGCAGCCACGCGAAGGGCGCGTCCGGCGTCGCCCGCCGGCCGGCGGCGTCGATGGCGGCCAGCATCGCTTGGCGGGCGGCGGGGGTCAGGTACTGGAACATGATCGAGTGGGCCACGACGGTGAGCACCCCCGGGACGGGCACAGCGGTGCGCTCGGCCAGCCACGCGGCGGCGTCCGCCCGCTCGACCCGCGCCGGGACGGCGGCCGCCACCTCGAGCGCGGCGTCGAGGCGGGCGAGGCGCTCGACCTGGTCGGGCCAGACGTAGGACCGCAGCCGCAGCCGACCGGCGGGCGTGGCCGGGTCGATCGGCTCGAGGTCGCACCCGACCCGCTCGCACACCTCGAGCGGCGCGTCCAGCGGGGGCGCCGACCCCGGCCAGGGATCGACGAACCGCAGCGGGCTGTCGGCGGGACCGAAGGACGCACCGCCGGCGTCGTAGCGGTAGTGGTCGAAGCGCAGGTTGAGCCCCGCGCTGGCGCCCGGTTCGAGCACCCGCAGGGGCAACCCGAGCCGTGCCAGCTCGAGGAACCCGCCGAGCAGCGACGCCGACCGACCGACCTCGTTGGTCTGCACGCCCTCCGCCATCAGCGGCACCAGCACGTCGGCCTGCTCGCGGACCGCGGCGAGGAACGTGGCCCGGAGCCGCCGATCGGGCTGACCCCCGGCGGACGGGAACTGGCCTGCGAGCGCCGGCAGGCGACCTTCGAGCACGAGGTGGTGCACGGCCCCCAAGAACCGCAGGACGATCGCGTCGGCGAACGGCGCGTCGGCCCACGGCCCGAGCACCTGGACGCAGGCGCCGCCGGCGCGCACGTCGGCGGCGACCGCCATGAGCACCTCGTCGTAGACCGTCGAGCCGTTGAGCGCGCAGCCCATGCGCTGCAGCTCGATCGTCTCGAGCAGCCCCTCGGAGCGCGGGACGCCGATCGTCACGCCAGCACCCTCCTCACGCCGTGATCGAGGGACGTCTCGCCGAGCAGGCCGGCTCGACGCTCACGTCGCCTCGACCGAGCAGACGCTCATCGGCTCGACGCCCTTCAAGCGCACCCGGCGGGCCCGACCGAACCGTACGCCGGCCAGGTCGCCCACCGCCTCGCGCACCCCCACGGAGGCCAGCGCCTCGCCACCCTTGGCCTGCTCGGTGATGCGCGCGGCCACGTTCACGACGTGACCGAAGAGGTCATCGTGGCTCGCCACCGCGTCGCCGAGGTGGACACCGGCGCGCAGCCGCAGGGGCGCCGGCGCGGTGGTGAGCAGCTCGACCGCGGCGAGCACCGCCGCCTCGGGCGCGGGGAAGGCGACCATGAGCCCGTCGCCCATGCGCTTCACGATGCGGCCGCCACGGCTGCGGATGATCGGGCCCACCGACCGATGGTGCTCGGCGATCAACGCGGCGGCCGCTTCGTCGCCCTGGACCGCCGTGAAGCGGGTGAAGCCCTCGAGGTCGGTGAACATCACGGTGACGGGGACCGCGGCTTGGCCGTCCTCGGCGCTGTCGGAGCGCGCCATCGACATGGCCTGGAGGGCGGAGAGCCCGAGCGACGAGAGCACCGACGGCCGCTGCTCCGAGGAGCGCTCGAGGAACCGTTGCACGACCTCGGTCGGCGGGACCGAGCGCACCGGGTTCGTGGCGGGGTCTTCGAGCCAGGCCCGGTCGACGAGACCCACGTCGGCCGCCTGGCGAGCCCACTGCTCGTCGCTGCGGATGAGGTCGGCGAGGCGCTCGGAGAGCGAGCGGCGCAGCGAGGCCATCGCCTGTGCCCCCACGTTGCGTACGTTGTCGGCCGGTGCCACGGCGGTCATCGTAGGGGGCGACCGCCACCCATTGGGCTGGCCGACCCGCCCCCGCCGCGACCAGCCGGCGTCCAGGGCGCTGCCAGCAAGCTCCCAGCACCGGGCCACGTCGCCGGGGGCCGAATCAGCGACCCGTGTCCGACCCGTCCCAAGCGGTACCGTTCACCTCGGCGCTCCCCGAGCCGGGCGGGACGCCGCACTCGACCGCCCGGAGCCGATGCCGATGCCGCCGCTGCTCGAAACGATCGACTCGCCCGACGACCTGCGCACGCTCAGCTACGAACAGCTCGATCAGCTGGCCGGCGAGATCCGCGAGTTCATCGTCCAGGCGGTCGCCCGCAACGCGGGGCACCTCGGGTCGAACCTCGGCGTGGTCGAGCTCACCCTCGCCGTGCACCGCGTCTTCGACTCGCCGCGTGATCGGGTGCTGTGGGACACCGGGCATCTCGCCTACGTCCACAAGATCGTCACCGGGCGCCGCAACCAGTTCGATGGACTGCGCCTGGCCGGTGGCCTGTCCGGCTATCCCAGCCGAGCCGAGTCCCCGCACGACTGGATCGAGAACAGCCACGCGTCCACGGTGCTGTCCTACGCACACGGCATGGCCATGGCGGAGGACGCCCGCCTCGACGCGGCCCGCCGGTCCGGCGAGGTCGTCGCACGGCGCCACGTGGTGGCGGTGATCGGCGACGGGGCGCTCACGGGGGGCATGGCCTACGAGGCGCTCAACAACCTCGGCCACTCCGAGCGCCGGGTCATCATCATCCTCAACGACAACGGCCGCTCGTACGCACCGACCGTCGGACGGCTCACCGGCAGCGTGTCGCGCCTGCGCCTCGACCCCCGCTACCTCAAGCAGCGCCGCCGCATCGAGCAGATGGTGCGCGAGGTGCCGATGATCGGCCAGCACATCGCCTGGGGCTTGGCCGGGGCCCGGGCCGGGCTGCGCGAGATGCTCGAGCCGCCGATCTTCTTCGAGACGCTCGGCGTGCGCTACATCGGCCCGTTCGACGGTCACGACGTCGAGGGTCTCGAGCGGGCGCTGGCCAACGCCGCCGAGTACGACGGCCCGATCGTCGTGCACGTCCTCACCACGAAGGGCAAGGGCTACCCGCCGGCGGAGCAGGACGAGGAGAAGTGCCTGCACGACGCGCCGATCTTCAACCCCGAGATCGGGCCACAGCCGAGCGGCGCGTCAGCGACGTCGTACACCAGCGCGTTCACCGAGGCGATGATCAAGGAGGCCGAGCTGCGGCCCGAGCTCGTGGCCATCACCGCGGCGATGCCCGGCTCCACGGGGCTCCTCCCGTTCCAAGAGCGCTTCCCGGAGCGGTTCGTCGACGTCGGCATCGCCGAGCAGCACGCGGTCACGGCCGCCGCCGGCATGGCCATGGGCGGCCTGCGCCCGGTGGTCGCCCTCTACGCAACGTTCCTCAGCCGGGCCTTCGACCAGGCCAACCTCGACGTCGGCCTGCACGGCCAACGGGTGGTCTTCTGCCTCGACCGGGCCGGCATCACCGGGCCCGACGGGCCATCGCACCACGGCCTGCTCGACATGGTCCTGCTCTCGAAGGTGCCGGGCATCACGATGTTCGCCCCGTCGTCGTACCAGGAGCTGCAGGTCATGCTCCACGACGCGCTCGACCTCTGCGAGGGCCCCGCGGTCATCCGCTGGCCCCGCACGCCCGCGCCGGTGGTGGCCGAGGACGAGGTCGGCCACGGCCTGTCGGCCCGCAAGGCCCGTGCCGGCGCCGACGTGTGCCTCGTCGGCATCGGCAAGATGCTCGCCGCCTGCCTCGATGCCGCCGACCTGCTTGCGGTCGACGGCATCGAGGCGACGGTGTGGGATCCCCGGGTTGTGAAGCCGCTCGACGCCGTGATGCTCGACGACGTCAGCGGCTTCGCCGCGGTCGTCACCATCGAGGACGGCCTGCGCGACGGCGGCATCGGCGCCGCGCTGGCCGCCGAGATCACCGAGCGGGCCATCGGGTCGGACCGCCGCCCGCAGGTCCGCGTGCTCGGCGTGCCCACCGCGTACATCCCCCACGGCAACCCCGACACCATCCTCGCCGGGCTCGGCCTCGACGGCGCCGGCGTGGCCGCCGAGGCCCGCCGGATGCTGGGTCGCTAGCGCCTGACGCTGCCGGTCAGGAGTACGGGCTGGACGCCGTGTCGCTCGTGTAGAAGGGGTTCTCGCCGGCGTCGTGGTCGGTGCCGTCGATCACGCCGGTGACCTCCGGGACGTTCTCGAGGATCGCCCGCTCGATGCCCTCGCGCAGCGTCATCGCGCTGACCGCGCAGCCCTGGCAGCCGCCGCCCATGGTGACCACGACCTTGTTGTCCTCGGTGACGCCCTGCAGGGCGGCGAACCCGCCATGCGCGGCAAGGGCCGGGTTGACCTGCTGCTCGAGGAGCTGGGTGACCTTCTCGGCGATCGTGCCGGTGAGGTCGAGCGTGATGCCGGCCAGCGGGTCGGGCCGGTTGGGGTTGCGGATCACGAGGCCGCCCTGGCCGGCCGTGGTCGGCAGGTCGAGCGTGGCGCCGCGCAGGGCATCGACGCTGTCCGCCGGGACCATGACCGTGAGCGCACCTTGCGAGTACACGACCTCATCGTCGGGCACCTCGCCGAACGCCTCGAAGGAGAGGTCGTACGTGTAGTCACCACCGTTGCTGCCCGAGACCGCAACGCGCAGCCCGAGCGTGTCGGGATCGTCCTCGGCGGCGATCAGGTCGGTGATCTTCGACAGCGCGGCGTCGGTGACGCGCAGCACGGTCGTGGCGGTGGGGGCGGTGGTGTCGACGTCATCCATGGCCCGTTCAGGCTACCGGGACCACCCGTCGCTCCGTCACACCAGGCAGGCCCGCCGGCCTCCGCGATCGGGCGCCAGCGCCGCGACCTGCCGGCCTCGGGACCGGTCGGCGCGTCGCCCCTGGTCAGGCCGGCTCGCCCGGCGCCCTCGGCTCGTGGTCGGGCTCCGGGTCGGCGCGCGGCGGCTCGTGGTCGGGCCCGTGGTCGGCGGGTTGCGGGGCATCCAGGCCGTCTGTCTCCGCCGCGAACTCGACCTCGTCCTCGTCGTCGACCGCGACCTCGTCCTCGTCCTCGTCCTCGTCGAGGCGGACCGCATCGCAGGTCTCGGTCACGAAGCGGACGAGACGCAGGGCATCGGTGTCCCCCGCGCCGACGAGCGCCCGCGGGACGGCGAGGGCGAGGGCCAGCGCGACGACGGCCACCACCAGCACGCCCCACTGGTGACCGACCACCGCCACGACGACCAGCAGCACGGCGAGGAGCAGGGGTGGGAGGGCAACCAGGCGGGTCCAGAGCGGACGCCGACGGGTCGTCTCGATGATCGTGCCGCCGCCGTCGTCGCGCCGCAGCCCGACGATCAGGCTCGTGACGGTCAGGACCCCGCCCAGCCGGCGCGGCGGTCGCAGGCGCAGCTGCCCGGCCCGCTCCTTGAGCTGGGGCCGCACGCCTGGCTCGTCGACGTCGCCGCGCAGCAGCGCCGCGTGGTCGGGCACCGCGCCCGTGGCGAGATCGAGGAGCCGGCGGCACGCATCGGGCTCGTGCGCGGTGAACAGCCGGGCCGTGCCCGCGCGGTCGGCGGCAGAGCGGCGGCGCACGGGCTGGTGGTCAGTCGTAGTACTCGGCCCCGAGGTGGGTGATCGGCTCGTCGCCCTTGAGGTGGCGCAGCGTGTTCTTGAGCTTCATCAGCTGGATGAAGAGGTCGTGCTCGGGATACAGGCCCGGCTGCGGCACCTGCGGGCTCTTCCAGTAGAAGCTGAGCCACTCCTGCACGCCGCTCATGCCGGCCCGCTTGGCCAGGTCGAGGAACAGCGCCAGGTCGAGCACGAGCGGCGCCGCGAGGATCGAGTCGCGGCACAGGAAGTCGACCTTGATCTGCATCTTGTAGCCAAGCCACCCGAAGATGTCGATGTTGTCCCACCCCTCCTTGTTGTCGCCGCGCGGGGGGTAGTAGTTGATGCGGACGACGTGGGTGACGTCGCCGTAGAGGTCGGGGTGGCGCTCGGGCTCGAAGATCGTGTCGAGCACGCCGAGCTTGGACACCTCCTTGGCCTTGAACGACTCAGGGTCGTCGAGCACCTCGCCGTCGCGGTTGCCGAGGATGTTGGTGGAGTACCAACCCTCCACACCGAGCATGCGGGCCTTGAAGCCGGGCCCGAGGATCGTCTTCATCAGCGTCTGGCCGGTCTTGAAGTCCTTGCCGGTGATCGGGACGCTCTTCTCCTTGGCCAGCTCGAGCATGGCGGGCGTGTCGAGGTTGAGGTTCGGCGCGCCGTTGGCCATCGGGATGCCGAGCTTGAGGATCGCGTAGGCGTAGATCTGCGAGGGGGCGATGTCGGGGCTGTCGTCCTTCAGGCCCTGCTCGAAGGCCTCGAGGCTCTGGTGCACGGCGGTCGGCTCGCGGTACACCTCGGTCGACCCGCACCACACGGCCACGAGCCGGTCGCAGCCGTTCTCCTCGCTGAAGCGCTGGATGTCGACCTCGAGCTGCTGGGCCAGGTCCCACTTCGACGTGCCGGTCTTGATGTTGTCGCCGTGGAGGTTGCGGACGAACTCCTGCTCGAAGACCGCGCTCATCGGCCGGATGGCGCGCAGCTCGTCGCCGAGGTCTTCGAGAAGGTGCTTCTCGAGCACGCCGGCCCGGCTGGCCGCCTGGTAGGCGTCGTCGGAGAAGACGTCCCAGCCGCCGAAGACGAGATCGTCCAGCTCGGCGAGCGGCACGTAGTCCTTGATGCGGGGGACGTTGTCGTCGGTGCGCTTGCCGAGGCGGATCGTGCCCATCTGAGTGAGCGACCCGATGGGCTTGGCCAACCCCTTGCGGATGGCGAGCACCCCCGAGATGAAGGTGGTGCCGACCGCGCCCATGCCGGGCAGGAGCACACCCAGCGTGCCGGTGGCGGGAGCGATGTCGACGTTCGGTTCGAGTGCCACGTGGGCCTCCGGGCTCGAGAGGTGCGGGTCGGCCGCGGCGGCGCGCCGGGAGACGGCGGGCGCGGGTCCGGAGGGGCAGGCTAGGCGGTAGGCGTGGGGCCATCGCCAGGCGGACCGGTCGCGCTGCGGCAGGGGCCGCTGGTGGCGGCGCGAGGATCGAGCCATGGCCTGGACGCTCCTGATCCCGAGCGCCTTGGGCCGCGACCCGCTCAGGCGATCGGACGGCTGGGGTCACCGCCGCTGCCGGCGAGCTGCCAGAGCGCGCCGAGGCGTCCGGCCCAGGCCTCGGGCGGTTCGGCGTAGAGCCGGGCTCCAGACGCGCGAGCCCGCGCCTGGAGCGCGGCTCGCTCGCCATCGACCAGGGCCAGCACGAGGGCGCGCTCGTCGCCGAGGACGGCCTGATCCAGGACCCAGGTGCGGAACAGGGCGAGGTCGTGATCGTCGCCGAGCATGTCGGCCAGAGCGGAGGCGGCGTCCACCAGCGGCTTGAGCGCCTTCGGCCAGGCGTCGCGCAGCAGTCGCAGGTGATACCAGAGGTCCTTCGCCCGCTTGCGCCACTCGTGCAGCTGTTCATCGGTGGGCGCGTCGCCGAGCGTGGCAAGGGCTTCGCGGCCCCGCCGGTACTGGCGGCGCAGGCCCGGAGCCAGAGCCGCCCATCCGTCGGCCTTGGGCGGGACCAGGGCTAGCCAGCGAGCCGCGCGATCGAGGCTGTGGGCGGCACCGACGACGCTGCCCGCGCCCCCCGACTCTGCCCGCCCCGCCGCGGCCTCGGCCACGAGGCCGGCCCGCAGCCGCTCGAGCGCGGCGACCGTCGCTGCTCGAACGGTTGCCGCATCACCGGTTGCGGCCAAGACCACTTCCTCGGCAGTTGTCTCCGCGGGGATCGTGTCCGGGACAGCAGACGTCCCGGCACCGGTTGCGGTCTCGACTGTGGTCATGGCGCTAGATGCAGGCGCATCCGTTGCTGGCGGGTCAGTTGCGCGCGCCACCTCCAGCAGACGGTCGACGGTCTCCACGAGCGCGTCTGCGTCGCGCTGCGCGGACAGCGCCTGGCCGACCTCACGCAGCTCGGCGTTCGCCTGCCGTGCCACCGCGGCGCCCAAGTCGCCACGACCAAGCCGGAGGACCGAGCGGGCCTTCTTCAGCCGCTTGCGGACGTCGTGGACCGCATCAGCGTCAGGGCCGCCGGGAACCCGCAGCGCGGTGACGCTCGCGTCCAGCTGCTCGGCGAGCACGCGCCGCAGGTCGGCTGCAGTCGGCTCGCCAGGATCGAGTCGGTACGCCATCGCCGCCATCATGTCCGCTGCGCACGGACCCGTGTTCCGCTTCGCCGCCCGCCGCCCGGCACCCGGTCGCCACGCGACCCGCCGCCCTCCGACCCGGTCGCCCCGCCACCCGCCGAGCCGGTCGCCCCGCCACCCGCCACCCGGCACCCGCCGACCCGGTCGCCCCGCCGCCCGCCACCCACCACCCGCCGACCAGGTCGCCCCGCCCCCGCCATCCACGACCCGGCACCCGCGGACCCGGTCGCCCCGTGGGGCTCGTCGCGGTGGGCCACGCCCGCCACGCCCGCCAACGCCCGGCGCGTGGGAAGCGGTCGCCGTCAGGAGGAGGAAGCGTCGAGCTCCTCCGAGAGAGCGAGCCAGCGCTCCTCGACGGCCGCGATCGCCACGTCGACCTCTGCCAGCTCGGTCCCGAGCTCGGCCAGGCGGAGGTGGTCGGCGTTCGCGGCGGTGACGTCTTTGGCGAGCGTCCCGTGTCGACGCTCGAGCTGGCGCAGCTCCTTCTCGGCGTCCTTGAGCAAGCGGCGCAGGGTGCTGGGCGAACGGGTTCGCCGCGCCTCGGCTGCGGCGTCGAGGGCCGGGGCCGGGGCACGCTCGGCCGAGCGAGCGGGTCCGCCAGGGCCGGCCGAGCGGGCACGCGAGGAGCCGGCGCTCCGGGCCGCTCGCCGGGCCGCCTCCCACGCCGCATAGCCCCCGGGGACGCGATCGGCATCGTGGTCGTCGTCGATCACGACGACGTCGGCCACCGTCCGCTCGAGGAACGCCCGGTCGTGGCTGACGACGACGAGAGCGCCCGGCCACTCCTCCAGGAAGTCTTCGAGCGACCGCAGGGTGTCGAGGTCGAGATCGTTCGTCGGCTCGTCGAGCAGCAGGACGTTCGGCCGTTCGGCCAGCACGAGCAGCAGCTGGAGGCGTCGGCGCTCGCCACCGGACAGCGTCCCGATCGGGGCCCACTGGGCGTCGCCGTCGAACCAGAACCGCTCGAGCAGCGCGGCGTCGGACCAGTCGGCGCTGCGGCTCGGGCCCGCCACTGCGTCGCGCACCCGCATGCCGGGGTCGAGGTCGACGCCGGTCTGGTCCCAGTACCCCAAACGGACGGTCGAGCCGGTGACGACCCGGCCCTCGACCGGCGACCGCCGGCCGGCCACGAGGTCGAGCAACGTGGACTTCCCCGCTCCGTTGGGCCCCACCACGCCGAGCCGCTCGCGGGGATCGAGCGCGAGGTCGACACCCCGGAACAGCCACGGCCCGTCGGACCAACGATGGCCGACCCGGTGCAGCTCGACGACCTGGTCGCCGAGGCGAGGTGTCTCGTGGTGCAGCGGCAGGTCACCAGAGCGGGCCGCCGCTTCCGCCCGTCCCTCGACAAGCGCGGTGGCGGTGGCGATGCGGGCCTTGGGCTTGCTCGTGCGGGCGGGGGCGCCGCGGCGCAGCCAGGCCAGCTCGGTGCGGGCCAGGTTGCGCCGCACGCGGTCGGCCTGCGCGGCCTGCTCCTCGCGCTCGGCCTTGGCCTCCAGGTAGGACGCATAGCCGCCGTCATGGACGTAGGTGCGGCCGCGATCGATCTCGACGATGCGGTTGGTGACGCGGTCGAGGACGTGGCGATCGTGGGTGACCAGGACCAGGCCGCCGCGGTGGGTGGCGATGCGGTCTTCGAGCCAAGCGATGGCGTCGATGTCGAGGTGGTTGGTCGGTTCGTCGAGGACGAGCAAAACGGCATCGTCATCGGGTCCACCGCCCGGGCCGACCTCCACCAGCGCCCGGGCCAGCGCGACACGCTTGCCCTGTCCGCCCGACAGCGTGGTGACGTCGGCGTCGCCCAGCGCGCCCAACCCGAGCCGGTCGAGCACGGCGTCGACCTCCCAGGCGCGATCGGGATGGCTGGCGGGCACCACCGCCTGGTGGACCGTGCCGCTCGGCAGCTCGTCGGCCTGGTGGAGCATCACGACCCGCGCGCCGCGCCCCCGCCGCACGTGACCGGCCTCGGGCTCGCTCATGCCGGCGAGCTGGCGCAGCAGGGTCGACTTGCCGCTGCCGTTGAGCCCCACCACCCCAAGCCGATCGCCACTGGACAGCGTGAGGGACACGTCGGCGAACAACGGCCGCCCGGGGCGGGAGGCGGCGAGGCCGCTGGCGTCCAGCAAGATCATGGGGTCGCCAACCTACCGGCGCACAGGAGACGCTCAGGCGGCCCGACCCCCGGCAACCCGATCGGCTCGCACCGAGGGCGCCGGTCAGGACCCGGTCGGGCGGTGCGCTTCCGGAGGGGCGGACAGACAGTCAGTGGACGTCGAGCTGAAGGCCGAGCTCGGCGAACTGCTCGGCGGGGCGGTGATAGCCCCGCTCGAGATGGTGGATGCCCCGAAGGACCGAGGGGCCGTCGGCGATCGCGGCGGCGATGACCGACGAGAAGCCGGCCCGCACGTCCGGCACCTCGACGTTGGCGCCCCGCAGCTTGGACACGCCCTTGACCACCGCCGAGTGGAGCGAGTTGGCGTCGTGGAAGCGGCACGCCGGGCCACCGAGGCAGGTCTGGAACAGCTCGATCTCGGCGCCCATCTGCTGCAGCGCAGGGACGTACACCAGCCGGTCCTCGTAGACGGTTTCGTGCAGCACCGACATGCCCTCGGCCTGCGTGAACAGCACGACGAGCGGCGTCTGCCAGTCGGTCATGAACCCCGGGTGCGTGTCGGTGTGGACGGCGGCCGGGCGCAGGCCGTCGGGGGCGCTGGCCAGGATGTAGTCGTCGGTGATCTCGAAGCGGGCGCCCATGCGGTTCAACGTGGTGATGGCGGTCACCAGCCGGTCCTGCGCACAGCCGTGGACCCGCACGGCGCCGCCGGTGACGAGGCCGGCCACGAGGTAGCTGAACGCCTCGTTGCGGTCGCCGGCCAGCGTCGACTGCGCGCCGACGAGCCGCTCGACGCCCTCGATCACGATGCGCCGGTCGGGCGACAGCTCGATGCGGGCGCCCATGCGCTGGAGCAGCAGCGCGAGCTCGATGACCTCGGGCTCGGTGGCCGCGTTGCGCAGCACGGTGCGGCCCTCAGCCAGCGCGGCGGTGAGCAGCACGGTCTCGGTGGCGCCCACGCTGGGATACGGGAGGTCGATGCGGGCCCCCTTGAGCTGCGTGGCCTTCGCCGCGAGGCCGTCGGCCCGCTCTTCGACCTCGGCCCCCAGCTGGCGCAGGGCGGAGATGTGATAGTCGACCGGGCGGCGGCCGATCGGATCGCCGCCGACGAGCGGCACGAACGCCTCACCCGTGCGGTGGAGCAGCGGGCCCAGCAGCAGGATCGGGATGCGGTTGAGGCCGCTGAACGACAGGGGCACCTCGGGCTTCACGTGGGCGCCGACCTCGACGGTGATCTCTCCGGCGGCGTGGTCGATCTCGACCGAGACGCCGAGGGAACGGAGGATCTCGGCGGTGATCTCGACGTCGCCCACCTCGGGCGCCCGGCGGATGACGCTCGGTCCGTCAGCGAGGACCGCGGCCACCATCTGCTTGGTCACGGCGTTCTTGGACCCGCGGACCGTGACGTCGCCCCGCAGGGGACCGGAAGGGGCGATGGACCACACACGCTCAGCCACCGCGCCAGGGTAGAGGCCCGAACCTGGCGCGCTCGTCCCGACTCGGTTTGGCCGCTGGGAACCGGGGCAGGGCTGGCGCCGCTGGCTGGGTGCCCGAGCCGAGGGCTGCGGGCTCGTAGCGTTGTCGGCATGGCGCACGGCGACGGCATCCTCTCGGGCCCGATCGACCTGGACGGGCCCAAGCGGCCTCGCGACCGCTATCCGGTGGTGGCGGCGACGCCGGGGCTGGTCGTGAAGCAACGTGGGACGCCGATCACCGGCGTGGTCGTCGGCCTTGCCAACGGCACGCTGATCGTTCGCGACCGGCAAGGCTTCGAGCACCGCATGACGCTGCTGACCGGCGGGTTCGAGGTCGACGGGCGCACGGTGACGCTGGTCGAGCCGCGCTCCCGCCCAGCCACGCCGACCGGACCGCAGCCCGACCGGCGCACGGCCTCGGGCTCGGTCGCCGTGGCCGGGGCGAAGGCGCAGGTGGCACGGGCCAGCCGGATCCTGGTCGAGGGCCGCCACGACGCCGAGCTGGTGGAGAAGGTCTGGGGCGATGACCTCCGGGTCGAGGGCGTCGTGGTCGAGCTGCTCGACGGCGCCGACCACCTGGACGAGGTCGTGCGCGGGTTCGCGCCGAGGCCCGGCCGCCGCCTGGGCGTGCTGCTCGATCATCTCGTGGACGGCTCGAAGGAGACGCGCCTGGCTGCGGCGGTCAGCCACCCCGACGTCCTGGTGACCGGACACCCCTACATCGACATCTGGCAGGCGGTGAAGCCTGCGGTGGCCGGCATCGGGCGCTGGCCCGAAGTGCCGCGCGGGCAGCCGTGGAAGGAAGGCGTGCTCGCCGCGCTGGGCGTGCACGTCGAGCCCGCCACCTTTTGGAAGCAGCTGCTCGGACGAGTGTCGTCGTGGACCGACCTCGAGCCCCCGCTCATCGGCGCCGTCGAGCAGCTCATCGACTTCGTGACCGAGCCGGCCTGACGCTGCATCAAGTCGTCTCGCTCGCGGCGGGCCTACGCGGCGGCGAGGCGGAGGCTGCGCAACAGCAGGGCCGGATCGCCGAGCCGACGTCGCAGCTCGCGCTCGAGACCGGCGATCGGGAACAGGTTCTGCGGCGCCCGAGGGTCTTTCTGGGGCACCGAGGCGAACCGCGGGAGGCCAGTGGCGACGCGGTCGGCCAGCAGGATGGCGGCGGCGACCGGCAGGTCGGCGGACGCCTCGCAGCGCACGACACCGGACCACGCATGGCCGATCACGCCCGGAAGCCGCAGGTACCACGACCACCGGGACCACCGGCCGCCGATCAGGAACAACGGGGTGCGCTCGCCGGCCCCCAGGGCACCGACGATGCGGTCGCCCCCGTCGGGGAGGTAGGACGTGCGATGGGTCTTCACGTAGCCCACCGCGCCCGGCAGGCGGGCTCGCTCGCGTAGGGGTCCGTCCACCACCAGCAGCCCGTCTGGGTCGACCGCAGCCGTTCCGAGCTCGGCGCTGACCCGGTGCTCGAGCTCTCCCATGGCGTCCTGCAGGGCGATCGGCAGCCGGTCGGGCTCCTCGCTGGCCACAGGGTGGAGGCGATAGGTGCCGTGACGGGTGGTGATGGCCTCGGCACCGAGGGCGCCACCACCCACGAACGCGCCACGCCGGACCTCGGCGGCCACGACCTTGGCCTCGGTGCCCCGGCAGCAGACCACGCCCGCGGCGTAGGTCGCGCAGATGCCCTGGCGGGCGACCCCGTCGTCGCCGCTGACCCAGATCCGCGCGTCGACGCGGCGGACGCCGTCGACGAACGCGTACGACCCCGGCGGCCGGCTAGCCTGGGCGGGCGCTCGGGGACCCCACTGCGCGAACGGCAGCTCGACGTCGACGTCCACCACCTCGCCGCTGTCGACCAGCGCCGCGTCCTCGATCGGCGCGCCGTACTCGGGCGCCCACGTCTCGATCGCGAACCTCACGCCACGACCTTCGTGACGCTCGAACCGCCCGGACCCTTGGTGACCTCGAAGCGCACCGGCACCCGCTCGGCCAGCTCGGGCACATGGGAGATGAGGCCCACGAGGCGGTCACGCGACCCCAGCTCCTCGATGGCGGCCGCAACCGTGTCGAGCGTCTCGGGGTCGAGCGTGCCGAAGCCTTCGTCGAGGAAGATCGACTCGAGCCGGGCCGACCCGCCCGCGGCGAGGCCACCGATCTGGTCGGCGAGCGCCAACGCCAGCGCCAGCGAAGCGAGGAACGTCTCGCCGCCCGACAGCGTGCGCGCCGGGCGCACCTCGTCCGCGTTGCGGTGATCGACCACCAGGAAGTTGGACCGCTCGTCGAGGCCCAGCGAGTAGGAGCCGGCGGAGAGGTCGAGCAGCAGCTCGGTGGCGCCCTCGACCAGCACCGCGAGCGCCTCGTCGAGCACCCACTTCTCGAAGTGGTTCGCGTTGAGGAGGCGGGCCAGCTCCTTGGCCACGTCGGCCTCATGCGTGGCGACCGCGAGGTCGCCGCGGTGCTCCTCGGCCTCCACGCGGGCCCGGTCGATGCGGTCGAGCTCGGCCTGCGCCTTGGCCTGGGCGTCGCCAACCGGACCCCGCAGGTCGCCCCGCTGCGGTCGGATCGATCGGCGTGCCGCGGCGTCGGTCAGCTGCGCCAGCAGCGCCTCCCGCTGCTGGCCGGC
>JAODBM010000191.1 GCA_025463985.1 Acidimicrobiales bacterium | reverse complement strand
ACGGGCGCGGCGACCTGCGTCGGCAGCACGGCATGGGTCAGGACCGTCCAGCGCATGAACACCCACCCGACCAACGCCGCGCTGGCACCGAGCAGCGCGGTCGCTTGTCGGCGTGGCTGCCGGACGCCGGCGGCGAGCATGCCGGCCATCAGGGCGACCCCGGGGAGCGCCCACGACAAGGGCGTCCCGCCGGCCGCGGCCGGTACGGCCACGTGCTGCTCCCAGCCCACCAGGACCGCGACCGCACCGCTGACGACCGCCGCGATCGTGGTCGTCCAGCGTGCCGACCACTGGCTCGCCGCGACGATCAGCACCACGATCGCGAGCGCGAGGGCGAGCCATGGCAGCGGATTGGGCGCCGCGTGCAGCACCAGCTCGCCGACCACCGCGACGGGTCGACCGTCGACGACCAGCCGCACCACCCAATCGCCGTCCGGGCCGCCCATGTCGACCTTTCCGCTGTTCCCTCGTACGGAGGGCGGCTTGCCTGGTGCCATCCAGTGGATGCGGTGGTCGTGCCAGAGGTAGCGCCCCCCGTGCCCGACGGTGACCCAGCGGGGAGTGGCGCCGCCTGGCCCCTGGATCGACGCCGGCGGCGACCCCGCGCCATAACGGCTGCCGTTGATGTAGTAGCCGATCGAGCTCCGGTTGAGCTGCACCGTGCCGTCGGGTTCGATCTGCAGGTAGGGACGCGGGGCCGGGGCCTGGTCCTGGATCTGGTCGAGCACCACGACCTGGTGGCCGGTCGACCGCAGCTCGAGGAACCCGTCGCCACCCACGACCCGCACCTCGACTCCCGCCGGAAGCGGCGGACGAACCGTCACGACCCGCGAGCGGTAGTTGGTCGGCCGCGCCGGATCCGCGGCGGCGGGCGTGGCGCTTGCAACGAGCACCGCGAACGCCCCGAGCCCGCTCGCGAGCAGCCGGATGGCCCGCCGCCGTGTCTGGCACTCGCGGCCGCGGCCGCGACCGCGGTCACCGGTCAACGGGAGATGTCCACGTCGAACGAGGCGTGCTCGAGCTCGAACTTCGAGATGCGCACCGGGATGTCCACCCGCCACCGGCCGGGCACGGTGAACGTCGGGCCGAGCAGCGTGTAGTGGCCGACCCCGGCCTTGAACGGCCGCCGGGCGATCGGACCGAGCCCTTGCGCGGGAAGCGATAGCTCGATGGTCACGTCCTGGCCCAGGTCGGTCGGGCGACCAGTCGGATCGAGCAGGTAGACGTGCAGCTCGGAGCGTCCGACCCTGGTGGGGTCGACCACGACGTTGACGGTGCCCTTGGTCGTCCCGCCGACCAGGGGCACGGTGGTCGTGTACAGCCGTCCGGCCCCTGCCGCTGTCCGAGCGGGCACGGCGTTGACCAGCACGGCCGTGACGCCCAGCACCACGACCAGCCCGGCCGCCTCGATGCGCACGGTGCGCAGGAGCCGGCGCCACGCGTCCAGCGGGTTGGGCTCGTCCCCGGTGATCACGGGAACCAGGCGGAAGTGGTTGAAGGCGCCGGCGGCGATGATGGCCGCGGCGAGGGCGACCTTGGTCAGGACCAGCCATCCATAGGTCGTGGAGGTGAGGGCCGACAGCGAGCGCACCTCCCGCCAGGCCAGGAACACGCCGGCCGTGCTCACCAAGGCCACCGACGCCGTGGCCATGCCCGAGAACCGGGCCAGGGTGCGGGTGGCGGCCGCGGTGGTCTCCTCGGTGCGCCGCCGGACGACCACGGCCACGAGCATGAGCCCAGCGAACCAGATGGCCGCGGCGGCGAGGTGGGCGGCGTCGGCGGCCAGCACGAGCGCGGTCGGATCGGTCGATCGGGAATGGCCTGAGGCCACGAACCCGAGGGCGGCGGCAGCAGCGCCGAGCCAACCGAGCCACCTCGTGACCACACCGATGGGTCGCCGCGTCGCGAACAGCAGCAGGAGCGCGCCGACGATCACGAGCAGCGTCTGGAGCCCGAGCCCGTCGCTGGTGGACTGGCCGAGGACGCCGGGCTTCGTGAGCGCGCCGAAGCCCTCGCCGGTGCTGAGCGCAGCCTGGATCGGGATGGCCGCAGCCGTGGCTGGGATGGCGAGCGCGGCGGTCCAGCGGATCAGGCGTCGGATGGCGGTCTCGGCTGCGTCGGGCTGCGCGTAGAGCAGGAACGCAGTCGCGCCGGCCGCGAACAGGGCGAGGAGGTAGGAGAGCCAGCGTTGCAACGCCCCGACCACTTGGTAGGGGCGGTCGGCGTCGTTGGCGAACAGCGCGTCGAGCGTGTGCTGCGAGACCTGGGTGGCGTGGCCGACGTTGAACTGGAAGCCGCCGTGCACGGGGTGCGCGTCGGCGGAGATCACGCGCCACGCCACCAGGTAGGTGCCCGCGGCGAGGTTCGGCTCCAGGTCCGACACCACCGACGATGGTGTGGCGCCGTGCCGTGACGTGCCGGTGTCGACCCGGCGGCCGGCGCTGTCGAACACCCGTAGGGAGCGCGGTGACGTGGTCACGTCCTCGTTGAAGCGGATGCTGACCTGTCTGGGCGGGGCCGGGAGCGTCTGGCCATCCGCTGGCGTGGACGTCTCGAGGACCGCATGGGCGGAGGCCGGCGCGGCCCAGGCCACCATGACGACGAACAGGACGACCGCCGCGCTCAGCAGCCGGAGGGCCCGGGTCCGGACTCGGGCGCGCGGGGTGGTCGAGGGTCCAGGGCCGCGCACGTCGCCATTGTGACGTGACGCAGCGCGCGGAGCCGCCTCGCGGCGTGGGACGCGGGCGTTCCGGTGGCACGATGGCCCGGTCTCACACCGCGAGGTTCCGTGCCCGAGTCCACCGTCACCGATCAACCCCCGTCCACCGCTCCAGCCGCGCCGCCCGACGCCGCACCGCCTGGGCGAATCCGCCAGGCGTTCGGGCCGCTCACGGCGGGCCGGGTCGTCGTCCTCATCGTCGCGTTCGTGTTCCTGGCCGGCGCAGTGGGGTTCACCGTCGGGCACCGGCAAGCCGCGCGGGATCCCCTCTCGGCCGTCGACGTGGGCTTCCTACGGGACATGAGCTACCACCACGAGCAGGCCGTGCAGATGTCGCTGCTCCTGCTTGGCAAGCCCGGCATCGACACCAACCTCCGCAGCTTCGCCCAGGAGGTGCTGCTCGATCAGCGCTACGAAGCCGGCATCATGCAGGCCACGCTCGACCGCTTCGGTCACGACACGCGGGTCGGCAGCCGGGTGATGGCGTGGATGGGCCCGGCCCTGGCCCCCGATCAGATGCCGGGCCTGGCGTCGCCCGCCGAGATGGCGCGGCTGCGATCCGCCACGGGCGGCACCGCCTCCTCGTTGTGGATCGCGCTGATGTCACGGCACCACCTCGGCGGGATCCACATGGCGGACTTCGCCGCCCGGCGTGGCCACGATGCCCGCGTGCGCAACCTCGCCCTCGCCATGGCCAAGAACCAGCGCAGCGAGATCGTCGACTTCGGCGGGCTGCGGCAACGTCTCGGCCTGCCCATCCCCGCCGGCTACACCGACCCGACCAAGGATCCGGGCCTCGCGCCGCTGGCGCTGACCGCCAACTGAGGCGGAGCCGCGGGTCGGTGCCGGGCGGATGCTGCGCCACCACGCGAGGATCGAGGGATGTCCTTGCTCGCGTGGATCCTCGTCGGGTTCTTGGCCGGTGGTCTGGCCCGGATGGCCACCGGGGCCAAGAAGCGCGGCTGCCTCGGCACGATCGCCATCGGGATCTTGGGTGGGGTGCTCGGCGGCGCTCTGTTCAACTGGGCCGGGCAGCGGGGGATGACGCACTTCGGCCTCTGGTCGATCCTGGTGGCCTTTGTCGGGGCGAGCGCCCTGCTGTTCGTGCTCGGTGCGGCGGGCGGCTCGCGCCGCCGGCGATAGCGAGGCCGCACCGGGGGGGGGGTGGACCGGCGACCTCGCCTGTCCGCCCTGGCGAAGCCCCTGTCCGGACGCGGTCTGCGACCCCTCGGCGGGTCGATGCTGAGCCCGACCCGGGATTCGACCGGCGATCTCGCACCGGCCCCCACTGGCTCCGGCCCTGTCTGGACGCAGGCTGCGACCGCTCGGCAGTCGATGCTCCAGGCCCCGGACGCGCGAGCCGATAGATGGGCCATGCTTCGGCGCCGTGGCCTGTCGGCCGACACCTCCACGCCCGCCGCACCCGTCGGGCCAGATGGCGCGGCGCCCTCGCCGCAGTCGAGCTCTCGTGCCACGGCGGTGCCGGCCACGTCCGAGCCGGTGGTCCCGCCCCCCGCTTCGGCGCCGTTGGCCGATGGGGAGCGGGGCGTGGCTGGAGCGTCGGCGCGGGCCGAGCGGGTCCGGCGGAGCGCCAAGCGCGAGGCCGACGTCCGGGCCCGGCATCCCAAGCTCGGCGGGTTCATCCTGGCGGTCGGCGATGACCCGCGGTCGACGAAGGTCTGGGATCAGGGAGCAGTTGGTGAAGAGCGGGTCGGCGCGACCCTCGAGGCGGCGCGGCCGAGCGGCATCGAAGTCCTGCACGACCGGCGGATCCCGCGCTCGCGAGCGAACATCGACCACCTCGTGATCGCTCCGAACGGCGTCTGGGTTGTCGACGCCAAGCGGTATCTCAACGGCAAGCTGACATGTCGCGACGTCGGCGGTTGGTTGCGCGCCGATCGGCGGCTCTACGTGGGCTCACGCGACCGCACGGCACTGGTCGACGGCGTGCTGAAGCAGGTCGACGTCGTGGCCGCAGCGCTCGCCGCGGCCGGTCTCGGCGACGTGCCGGTCCATGGCGCGCTGTGCTTCGTCGAGGTCCAGTTGGGCTGGTTCGCCAAACCGTTCACGCTGCGAGGGGTGTCGGTCACCTGGCGCGAGCACTTGGTCGCCCCGATGCTCGCACCGCAGGCGCTCGCCGAGGCCACGCGGGTGAACGCCACGGTCGAGCTGTCTCGCCGGTTCCAGCCGGCGTGAGCGTCCTGGGGGATGGACGGCAGGCCCAGGACCGCGGTCCGCACTGACCCTCTGCGCTCGACCCCTGTGTCAAGACGCCTGACCGGACGGATGGAGCCCGAAATGACCCCGGCCGAGCATCCGGGGCACGAGCACCTACAACCCGGTGACCTGGCATTTACAACTGGAGCGGGTGACGGGAATCGAACCCGCGTTCTCAGCTTGGGAATGACTCCAGACCCTCCGGGGCGTACCGGCCTGACCGGAAACCCCAGGGCAGACGGGTGAAGGCGCCCTGATGAACGCCCTGGAACGCGCCCGGCCGACCGATGCAGAACCGATGGTGGCGACCGGACTGCGGAAAGGTCGCGCTGCCTCGCCGTGTGCCGCAGCGCCCGGCGCCAGGGGTTCCCGTCGCTCAGGTTCGCGGCGACCGGATCAACGACGGTGCTCCTCGGCGGGCGACGCGAGTGCGCGCGCCACGATCGGCGCATCTTTCGTGGCGATCGCCCAGACCTGCTCGGGCTCGACCCGGTGATAGTGATGGGCGAGTCGTACTCGCAGGCGGGTGACATCGCGCCATGCGATCGTCGGGTACTCGCCGCGCCGTTCTTGGCTCACCTGGTTGGCGGCCTCTCCCAGGATCTCGAGCAGACGCTCGAGGGCCGGCAGGATCGCGGCGTCGTCATCGAAGGCCGGCCGGCCGCGATCGACGAGCTCGGCGATGCGGGTGCACATCTCCCGCATGTCCTCGAGGCGGTGGTCGTCGGATCGGCTCACCGCGACCTCCTACAGCCAGACAGCGTCGTGTCGGATGTCGTGGTCGCGGGGCTTGAGCGCCCCGAGGGAGATCACGTCGACCCGCCGCCCCAGCAGCTCGGTGAGTTCGTCCTCGACGTGCATGAGGTCGAACAGCGAGCTCCCGTGAGCGAACTCGACCAAGAAGT
>JAODBM010000184.1 GCA_025463985.1 Acidimicrobiales bacterium | reverse complement strand
ACGGCGGCGGCGGCGGCGGGGCGCTGGGCAGTGGCGGTGGGGGCGGGGGCGGCGCGTCGGCGGCGGCCCCGGCGCCCGGCTCGCTGCCGTGATCGACGGCGGTCGTTTCTGCAGACGGAGTCCCGCTGGCCGACGCGACATCGGCGCCGGACCAGACCTCGGTCGCGGGCGGGGCGGGCGCTTCGGTCGCGTCGGCCGGCGCCGCGCCAGCAGCGTCGACGGTGAGCGCGTCGGGCTCGAACAGGGACCGCCCGCAGCCCATGCAGTACCGGGAGCCTTCGGGGTTCTCGACCCCGCACGCCGCACAGTTGCCCATGTCGCACCTCACCCCTCGGCTCGTCGCGGCGGCCAGCGTAGGTGATGTCCACCGCTGGGCCGGTCGACCCCGCGCCAGGGCGGAACCGGTCGTCCGACGGTCCCCGGCGCCGGCGACGTTGCCGCCGGCCGAACGGCGAGCGCCCTGATCGGCGATGGTACGGTCCGCGAAGTGCAGGTCACCCCGCGGTATGGCGACGAGCCGATCATGCGGATGGAGTCGCTCATCAGCGACCCGGCGACGCCGTTGCTGCGCCAACGTGCACGCCTGGCGCAGGTGCTCGCGTCGCTCGATGCGGAGCAATGGGCGCGGCCGAGCCGGTGCGCGGGCTGGTCGATCCAGGACGTCGTCGCGCACCTGGTCACCACCAATCAGTTCTGGGCCCTTTCCATCAGTTCCGGCGTGCGAGGTGAGCCGACCCGGTTCCTCAAGGGGTTCGACCCGGTGGCGACGCCCGCACAGATGGTGGAGGCGGTCCGGTCCTGGACCGCGGTCGAGACCCTCGAGCAATACACCGAGTCGAACGGCGCGCTGGCCGCCTCCATCGAGGCGCTCGACGAGAGGTCCTGGTCGGCGCTGGCTGAGGCGCCGCCCGGCCACCTCACGGTCGCGCTCGTCGCGCTCCACGCGCTGTGGGACTCGTGGATCCACGAACGGGACATCGTGCTGCCCCTCGGCCTCGATGCCGTCGAAGAGGCCGACGAGATCGTGGCCTCCCTCGCGTATGTGGCCGCCCTGGGCCCGGCGTTCCTGGCCGCCAGCGGGTCCACTCGGACGGGTGCCCTCGAGCTGCGCGTCACCCGCCCCGACGCGCGCATGGTCGTCGACGTCGGCCCGACCATCGTCGTCCATGACGGGCCGTGCCCCGCCGGCACGGTGACCCTCACCGGCGACGCCGTCGAGCTCCTCGAGGCGCTCAGCTTCCGCGCGCCGTTCACGTCGGTGATGTCCGACGGCGACCGCTGGATGCTCGGCGGTCTCGGCGCGGTCTTCGAACGCACCGGCTGACGCTAGGGAGCGAGGCTCGCGACGGCGTTGGCGATGCGGCGCTGGCGCGTCTCGGGCTTCTTGGCGTCCTCGACCGAGCGCACCCACTCCTTGCGATGGCTGGGCGCGAGCTTGTCGAACGCCGCGCGCACGGCCGGGTCGGCGTCGAGCGCGGCGGCCAGATCGGTGGGCACCTCGACGTCGCGGGGCGCCTCGTCCAGCTCGACGTCGACGTCGACCTCGTCGCCCGCGGCCACCCCGGCCGCGGCGCGGCGATCGGCGCTCAACGGCACCATGAACCGGCCACCCATGACCGCGACCGTCGTGCGGTAGCTGTAGCCGGCCACGGTGACCGTCACCGGCGGGCGCTTGCCGGCCCCCAGCCCCTCGATGACCTCGGCCGGCACCTCGATGCCGGTCGCGGTCTTCCCACCCAGCTCGATCGTGGCCCGGAACTGCATGGCCCGATGGTGGCACGGCACGGGAGGTCACTTGGCCGGAGCCGGCTCAGCGCCACCAGAGCGGTCCGGCGACGGGCCACGAGATGCCACGAAAGCGGCTGATATGGCCATCGGGGAGCGGCACGGCCGCGGCTCGCCGCTGAGCATTAGGTATCGCCTGCTCAGGCGGACCCGAGGGCGTTCGACCACCGTGAGCGCATGCACCACGTTGGGGACTCCGAGGCCGTGATCGCTGCGCTGCTCGATCGCATCGACGCGTTGAGCGAGCGCGTCGACGTGCTCACCACGCTCGTCGACCAGCAGGCGGCGCCGCCACGCCGGCACGACGGGGTGCCCGACCCTGACGAGTCCCAGACCCCAGGCGGCGAGCGACGCGGGTCGATCGAGGTGCCGTCGGTGGTGTCCCTCGCTGACCGCGATCGGACCCTGACCCGCCGAGGCCTGCTGCTCGGCTCGGCGACGGTGGCCGCCGCCGGGGCCGTCGGGATGGTGGCGGCCGCCTCACCGGCGGCCGCGGCCGACGGCGACAACCTGGTGCTCGGCCTGACGACGAACGCGGCCAGCCATCCGACGCAGCTGACCTACAGCAACCCCAAGCCAAGCCAAGGCTCGTTCGGCTTCGCGTCGGTCGACCAGAGCGCGCCGGCGGGGCTGTTCACCGGGACGCCCGCCATCGGCGCCTACGCCGACCGCAAGAACTTCTTCACCGCCATCCAAGGCGTGGGCACCGGCTCCGCAGTAGGCGTCTCGGGTTCGAGCGTCACGGCCAGCGGCGTCCAGGGCACGAGCGTCAGCGGGGCCGGCGTCATCGGGACCAGCAGCTCGGGCTTCGGCATCGTCGGCGACTCTGCGTCAGGCTCCGCGGTGGTCGCGTTCAGCACCAGTGGCACTGGCGTCGTCGCGCTCTCGGGCGGCACCGCCGTCGAATGCGCCTCGCCGCGGACCCAGATCAGCCTCGTCCCCCGCGACTACATCGGCGCGCCTGCCGCCGACGGCTTCGACCACGTGCGCGGCGACCTGGTCGAGGACTCCGTCGGCAACCTGTGGCTCTGCACGACCGGCGGCAAGCCCGGCACCTGGCGGAAGCTGGCCGGGCCGGCAACCGCGGGCGCGCTCCACGTGCTCGCCGCCCCGGTGCGGATCTACGACTCGCGTCCGGGCACGAACCCGCCGAACGGTCCGAAGACGCCACTCGCTCCCGGCGTGGCGCGCACCCTCGACCTCAAGGTGAACAGCAGCGGCGTGCCCGCCGGGGCGACCGCCGCCGCGGTGAACCTGCTGGTCCTCAACGCCGCGGCGGGGAACGCGCACCTCACCGTCTGGGCGGCCGGAGTCGGCCAACCCGCCGGCAACAGCATGGTGTGGGGCGGCAGCACTGGTCGCTGCTCGTCGCTCGCGATCACGGCCCTCGACGCCGCCGCCAAGTGCCAGGTGGCGTGCAGCGGAACGACCGACATCGCCGTTGACGTGGTCGGCTACTACCTCTGAGCGCGCGCGAGGCCGGGCTTCTCGACGGTGGGGTCAGGTGCGGGCGAAGTAGCTCGCGCTTCCGGCGAGCGCGCCGACGAGCTGCTGCTCGCCGGTGGTCGCCTGCAGCTGGTCGACCCAGCGCGACGATTCGGCGTCGGTCGGCGCACGGTCGAGGAAGCGCAGGAACTGGTCGGTGACGATCGCCCGGCGGGACTCGGTCGCGTCCAGGAAGCGGTCGGCCACCGAGCCGCGAGGCAGGCCGCCCTGGATCCGACCCACCCAGTAGGCGAGCCCGGCGGCGTCGGGCTGGCGGCCGAGCACGACCGCGTAGATCCCATGCATGTAGGTGACGTCGTCGGAGCCGAGTCGGTGGAAGTACTCGTCGGAGCCGAGCAGGCTGGCGCGCAGCAGGCGGAGGTGGAGGCCGCTGCGGATGCGCCCGATCCAGTAGGCGCGACCGCTGGGGTCGGAGGTTCGATCCAGGTACTGCGTGAACGCGCGGTCGACGTCGAGCCCCCGGTACCCGTCGGTGTCGATCAGCGAGGCGGCCACCGACGCAGACGTGGCGCGGTGGGCGGCGAGGTCGTCGCGGATGCGGAAGCGCTCGGCGTCGGTCGCGAAGCGGAGGTAGAGGTCACGCACGACTCGGTGGGCGAACGACTCGTTCGGGTCCGTCCACGGGCCGTGCACGAGGCGGTTGGCGAAGCCCACCGTGAGGATGCGCTGGTGGGAGGTGAAGCTGATGATGCCTGCCGCCGCCGTGCCGGTCAGGGTCGGCACCTCGCCCGGGGGCACGGTCAGGTCGAGCAGCGCGTCGCCGTCGGCGTTGAACTGCTGCTCCTGATGGGCGAGCGGGACCGTGTCGACGATGTTGCGGTCCACGGGAGTCAGCAACCCGCCGTTGTTGAAGACCACGGTCGCGAAGTTCGACGGCACGGGCTGCTGGCCGCCGCCGGCCAGCGAGACCGTGAACAGGGACCGGTTCGACGGCCGTTCTCGCACCCGGATGATGTTGTCGCCGTTGGTCGGCACCTCGATCAGCTGGTCGTTGTCGGACGCGCCGCCGTCGATCGTCCGGCCACCGAACGGCGGGCTGTAGGAGATGACGGTGTCGGGCCCGACCCCGGTGTGGATCACGTCGCCGCGCGAGCTCGTCAACAACGTGTCGGGCGCCGTTCCCCCGTTGAACGTGTTGCGCCCTGACCCGCCCACCAACGTGGTCCTCGTGTCGCCGCCGGTGAGCGTGTCGTCGCCCGGCCCACCGTCGAGCGTGATCTCGGTGATGCCGCTGGCTGCGGTGACGCCGGTCGTGTCAAGCGTGTCGTTGCCGGCCCCACCTTCCACGTTGAGGCGCTCGGCGTTCGATGCATAACGGGTGCCGGTCCCCCCGGGGAACATGTCGATGACGCCGAGGGTCGGGCTCACCGCGGAGACGGTCAGCTGCTCGGCCGCAGCGCTGCCCTGCACGATGACGAAGTCGCTGCCGGCGCCGAGGTCCACGTTGCTGTTGAGCGGACCCGACTGCGGGAGCAGCAGGACGGTGTCGTTGCCTGGTCCCATGTCGATGGTGTCGCTGACCCGCGACTCGTACGCCGTGTCGGCCCCGCCAGCGAGCGTCATCGAGACCGATTCCAGGGCAGAGAACCGCGTGTCGAGCTGGTGGGCCCGCACGTCTTGCGCGCCGCCGTCGCCGGTGACGATCACCGAGGTGACCGCATTGCAGGCCACCGATGGCGACGCCGGGGAACCGTTCACCGAGAACGCGCCGCTCAAGCAGTCGAACCCGATGGTGTCGTCACCGAGGACGTCGACCGTCACGACCGTGCCGCTCGAGGTGGTGGTGACCGACGCCGACGCCGGCGCGGCCCAGACGAGGGTCGCGACCGACGAGGCACCCACGATGATCACGGCGCCGCAGCGGCCGAACGCCTTGGAACGGACGGACATGCGCCCACCTCCGAATGCCGGCCGCCGACGTGTGGCCCAGCGCTCGGGCACCCTAGGTCTCGATGCACGCTTCGTGGCGCCCGCAACTACCCTGCGCCTGGCTTCGACGCACCGGTGCGTCGTCTTCGGGGGTGGGGTGATGCGTCGGTGATGGGTCGCTGGGTGGTGACCGCAATCCTCTCGTCGTCGCTGCTCGCGGGCGCGGCGGCGAGCGCCTCCGCCGGCGCCTCGCCGTCTGGCGCCTCGCTGGTCCTGCCGGCCTCGACGGCGTTCGCCGTGCTCGGGCACTCGTGCGGCGGCATCCGACAGCAGGTCCTCGCGACCGGGTTCGATACCCACAGCGGGTATCCGGTCGGCGACGTGTACCTCCAGACCCGCTGCGGCACCGGCGGGCGCGGCGGCCACACGGTCACCTACTCGGCGTGGGTGGCGGCCACGTGGGACTACGCGGCGACGGTGCGCTCGACGGTCAAGCTCTCGGGTGCGCCGGCGGGCGTCGATCCCACGTTCACGGCGGTCGACGCCTACGGCGATCGGCTGACGAACCGGCTGACCGCGGTCAACGTCGCGCCGGCGAGCTGCACGGTCGGCAACACGACCTACTGCTCGTACCGGGCCGAGCTCGCGGTCGTTCCGCCGGGCACGCCGACCTCGGTCACCGCGGTCCAGGTCGGCGATCAGCTCCGCGTGAGGTGGACGCCGGAGCGCGCCACTGCTCCCCTCGTCGCGTTCTCGACGGTGACGGCCGCGCCGGTCGGGTCGACGGCCGCCGTGCTCACGTCGACCGCACCCGGGACCGCGACCAGCAGCCTGATTGGACCGCTGGAGCCGCGGACGACCTACCGCGTGACCGTGACGAGCACCGACGCCGGCGGGACGAGCCCGAGCAGCGCAGCGATCGAGGTCACGACGCCGGTGAGCACGATGGTGCCCTCGGCTCCGACCGGGGTGACCGCCAGCTGGACCGCGCCGCAGGCGCCCGGCGACACGCTCGCCGCCGGCTGGCGCGCCGCGGTGCCCGGCGACAGCCCGATCGACTCCTACCAGGTCACCGTCAGCGTCTCGGACCCGGCGCCCGGACACGTCACGCACACCGTGCCGGGCTCGACCCTCACGGCCGCGTTCGGGGTCGACGACACGCTCGACTGGACGGTGCAGGTCCGCGCCCACAACGCCGCCGGCTGGGGCGCGTGGTCCGGCCCGATCGTGCTCCCGGCGGCGTAGCGCCAACGCGGCGCGTCAGCCGCCGGCGGATCACTGCTGGTAGCCCTCGACGGTCGCTTCGGGGCGGACGGCGGCGGCGTCGGGGTCTTGGCCGCTAGAACGGCGTGCTCGGCGCTGGCGCAGGAGGTCCCAGCACTGGTCCAGGGCCACCTCGATGTGCCGCAGGCGCTCGTGCTGTTCGTCCGAGAGGCCGCCGCCGGGCCGTGATTGCTCGAGGCGATGCTCCTCGTCGGCCAGCGCCGTGATCCGTTCCACCAGCTCCGGGTCGTCCATGGCGTCCTCCCGTCGATCGTCTGGCCATGCTTGCAGAGGATGAGCTGAGGCGCCGCGGCGCAGGCGCCGCGCGCGTCCGGCGCGCCGATCGCCGGCGGGACCCGCTCGTCAGGTGTCGTCGTTGACGATCGTCGCGATGCCGGTGGCGTCGCTGACCACGGCCCCGGCGGGGTTCGTGAGCCGCAGGTTGAAGGTCTCGTTCGGCTCGAGCACGGCATCGGTCGTCACGTGCACGCTCATGGTCTTGGTGGTCTCGCCGGCGGCGAACGAGATCACCGTCGGGGGGACGGCCGTGTAGTCGCTGCCGGCCGTGGCCGTGCCGTTGCTGGTGGCGACGGTGACCGTCACGGGTGCGGTCGTGGCGCCCGAGCGGGTCACGGTGAACACCGCGTCCGTGGTGCCGCCGGTGCCTTCGGTGATCCAGAGGTCGCCGACGGCGAGGTAGGGGACCGGGTCGTCGTCGACGATCGTGGCCACGCCGGTGTCGTCGGTGACGGCCGCTGCGACCGGGTTCGTCAGGCGCAGGTTGAACGTCTCGTTCGGCTCCCAGACCGTGTCCGGCGTGACGGACGCGGTCACCGTCTTGCTGGTCTCGCCCACGGCGAAGTTCAGCACGGTGGGCGCCAGGGCCGTGTAGTCGCTGCCGACGGTGGCCGTGCCGTTGCTGGTCGCCACCGTGACCGACGCCGGGCCGGCGGAGCTGCCCGAGCGCGTGACCGTGAAGGTGGCCGCGGTCGTACCGCTGCTGCCCTCGGTGACGAACACGTCGTTGACGGCGAACGTGGTCAGCGGGTCGTCGTTGACGATCGTGGCCACGCCGGTGTCGTCGGCGACGACCGCGCTGGCGGGGTTCGACAGCCGGAGGAGCACCGTCTCGTTCGGCTCCCACACCGCGTCCGGGTGGATTGGCACCGACACGGTCTTGGTGGTCGCGCCGGCGGCGAAGGTGAGCACGGTCGGGGCGAGGGCCGTGTAGTCGCTCCCCGCCACCGCGGTGCCGTTGACCGTGCTCACGGTCACCGACACCGGGCCGGCCGTGCTCCCGGTCCGCGACACGGTGAAGACCCCGGACGCCGACCCCGAGCTGCCCTCGGTGACGGACACATCGTTGACGGTGAACGTGGTCAGCGGGTCGTCGTTGACGATCGTGGCCACCCCGGTGTCGTCGCTGATCGTGGCGCCCGACGGTTGCGCGAGGCGCAGCAGGAAGGTCTCGTTCGGCTCGAAGCGGGTGTCGGGGGTGATCGGCACCGTGACCGTCTTCGCGGTCGCGCCCGCGGCGAACGTCACGGCGGTCGCGGGGAGTGCGGTGTAGTCGCTGCCCGCGACGGCGCTGCCGTTCAGCGTCGAGACGTTGACCGTGGAGCTGCCGGCGACGTTGCCCGTTCGGCGGACGGTGAACGTCGCCGACGGCGTGCCCGAGCTGCCCTCCGTCACGGCGAGGTCGTCCACGGCCAGGAACGTGACCGGGCCCGGCGTGATCGTGCCGTCGTCGTCGACGATCGTGGCGACGCCGGTGTCGTCGCTGACCGCGGCACCGCTGGGGTTGGTGAGGCGCAGCAGGAACGTCTCGTTGGGCTCGACGACGCTGTCGGGGGTGACCGTGACCGGCACGGTCTTGGTCGTCTCGCCGGCCGCGAACGAGAGCGTCGTCGTCGGCAGCGCCGTGTAGTCGCTGCCCGCGGTGGCCGTGCCGTTGGAGGTGGACACCGTGACCGACACGGGACCGGTCGTCGCGCCGGTACGGGTGACCGTGAACGCGGCCGTCGTCGAGCCTCCGGTGCCCTCGGTGACGACGACGTCGCTCGCCGCCAGGTAGACACGTGCGTCGTCGTTGACGAGCGTGGCCGACCCGGTGTCGTCGCTGATCACGGCACCCACGGGGTTCGTCAGGCGCAGCGAGAACGTCTCGTCGGGCTCGAACACGGTGTCGGGCTTGATCGGGACCGGCACGGTCTTGGTGGTCTCGCCGGCCGCAAACGTCAGGGTGGTGGCGGGCACCGCGGTGTAGTCGCTGCCGGCCGTTGCCGTGCCGTTGACGGTGGCGTAGCTGACCGAGACCGGCGCGGCCGCGTTGCCCGCGCGGGTGACCGTGAAGGTCGCCGCCGGCGTCCCGCTGCTGCCCTCGGCCAGCGAGATGTCGTTCACCGACAGCGACGCCGCCGGATCGTCGTTGACGATCGTGCCGACCCCGGTGTCGTCGCTGATCACCGCACCCACGGGGTTCGTCAGGCGCAGCGAGAACGTCTCGTCGGGCTCGAACACGGTGTCAGGCTTGATCGGGACCGGCACGGTCTTGGTGGTCTCGCCGGCCGCGAACGACAGCGTCGTCGCGGGCACCGCGGTGTAGTCGCTGCCGGCGACCGCGGTGCCGTTGATGGTGGCGTAGCTGACCGACACGGGCGCGGCCGTGTTGCCCGCGCGGGTGACCGTGAAGGTCGCGGCCGGCGTCCCGCTGTTGCCCTCGGTCACCGACGTGTCGCCGACCGCGAACGTCACGCTCGGGTCGTCGTTCCTGATCGTGGCGACTCCCGTGTCATCGGCCAGGGAGGCGCCGACCGGGGCGGACAACCGGAGCGAGAACGCCTCGTCGGGCTCGAACACGGTGTCGGGCTTCACCGGGACCGCCACGGTCTTGGTGGTCTGGCCGGCCGCGAACGACAGCGTCGTCGAGGCCAGCGTCGTGTAGTCGCTGCCCGCGGTGGCCGTCCCGTTGAGCGTGGCCACCTGGACCGAGCTCGTGCCGGTCACGTCACCGGAGCGCGTGACGGTGAAGGCCGCCGCCGGCGTGCCGCTGTTGCCCTCGGTCAAGGACGTGTCGCGCACCGAGAGCAGGGTCGGGGCGACGACCCGCAGCGTGACCGGCGTGGTGTGCGTGGCCGACGGGCCGGCGGCTTGGACCGACAGCGCGTAGGTCCCGATGGCGGTGCTCGGCGCGGTGGTGACGGTCAGCGTCGAGGCGGCGCCGCTGGCGACCGACGAAGGGCTGAACGAGGCCGTGGCGCCCGCCGGCAGGCCGGTGACCGACAGGGCCAACGACTGCGCCGCGCCGGCGGTCAGGAACGTCGAGACCCTGGTCGTCCGCGCCGCCCCGGGCGTGACGTCCACGCTCCACGGCGTCGCCGAGAGCGAGAAGTCGTTGGCCGCCGTCACGCCGCAGCTCGGGATCTTGAACGAGCCGAGGCGGGTCTTCCAGTTCTTCACGCCATCGGTGGCCAGGTACTCGTTGACATACCAGAACGTGCAGCCGTCGGCCGGGTCGACGGCCATCGCCGTGTAGTCGCCCCACCGGTTGCGGGTGTAGGTGCCCTGCAGCTGCGAGCCCGTCCCGTCGATCAGCGTGGCCTCGCCGAGGCCGAGCTGGCCGGGGGGGTCGCTCGCGAGGCGGCCGGCGTAGTGGATGCCGGGGTGGCGGGTGGTGCTCGAGACAGAGAAGCCCAGGCCGATGTCGCCGCTGCGGTCCATGGCCGCGCTCGGCATCCAGCGCGCGTCGCTGCTGGGGGCGTAGGTGCCCTGCTGGTAGACGGCCTGGTTCGCGCCCAACGGCCGCAGCTCGTACCAGCGCACGCCCGTCGTCGAGCCGGTGGTCACCGAGTGCGACGCGACGAACGACTCGTGGTCGCCGAGGTTGCGGTAGGCGAAGCGGAACATCAGCCGGTCGCCGAGCGAGTCGAGCGTGTCGGCCGTTCCCTGCTGCGGGATGCACTGCCCGCCACCGCCGCAGGCCGGCGCGTAGCCGGCCACGCTGACCGTCGTCGGCCCCGTGAACGCGGATTTGGCGGGGCTCGCCCAGTCGAGGTGCAGCGTCCACTCGAGCAGGGACGTGCCGGGCGAGGCCCACGAGCCGAGGGCGACGAACCGCTCGGCCGCACCGGCGGGTGGCGCCGGCCCCTCGACGTCGGCGCCGAGGAGCCCGAAGACGGAGCGGGGCGTGGTGAAGCACTGCTGGGTCGCGGCGTGGCCGGCGAGCATCTGCGTGCGGTCCAGCCCGCAGGCCTCGGCGCCGAGGAGGGTGCCGCCGCTGAAGAGGTTGTAGGTGACGTAGAACGCGTCAGGCCACACCGCGAGCTTTGGATAGTCGGGGAAGTTCGCGTACTGGAACGAGTAGCGGTAGTAGGCGCCGGTCGGGTCGGCGGTCTGGGACACCGCGACGCACTCGTACGACGGGCCGGTGCCGTTCGGGTCGCCGGCGAGCTGGCTGAGCACCCAGCGGCCGGCGAGCCCGTCGTAGCGGACGATGGGATCGCCGTCGTTGTTGGTCTCGCACAGGCCCCCGAAGCCGGTGAACAGCGTGTCGAACGAGGCGGGCCCGTACACCGCGGTGCCGGCCTTGTTGAAGATCGCGAACGAC
Organism: Acidimicrobiales bacterium; assembly: GCA_025463985.1. Lineage (GTDB taxonomy): Bacteria > Actinomycetota > Acidimicrobiia > Acidimicrobiales > Iamiaceae > JAODBM01. The sequence continues at coordinate 88,130 of JAODBM010000184.1, read as the reverse complement.
GCGTTGACCATCTCGACGATGTGGTTGGGGCCGACGGCGAGGTTCGGGTCGGGCGGGAAGAAGGTCGGCGTGAACGTGCCGCCCGGACCCCTGAACCCGAGGCCGACGCCGTCGAACGTTGCCGTGGGGGCCGGCATGGCCGCCTTCGGGGTCGCCGCTTGCAGCACGGGGTCCGAAGCGGCGGGAGCCGCGCCCTGCGCGCGCCCCGGCGGTCGGCGGTCGGCGCCCTCCTGTCGCGTCGGTGTGGTGTGCTTCGGGCGGATCGACCTGAGCGCCGCCGACGCGTCGTGGTGGACGGCCGGGCCCGAGTCGGGGTTCGGCGATGCCCGCCGGGCCGGCGCGGCCGACAGGGCCGACGACGCCGATGACGCCGATGACGCCGACGACGCCAACGCCGAAGACGCCGACGAGGTCGACGCGGCGGACGTCGAGGTCCCCCGGGCGGTCGCCGGCGCGGCCCCGACCACGCTGGCAACGGCCACGAGCACCGCTGCGGCCGCCACGGCCGTCCACCGCCTCTTCATGCTGCGCCCTCCCCGCCGAGGCGCACAGGCTCCCGGCTCCCAAACCGCCCCGAAATCTACGACGCGCCGGCTGCCCGTGACCGAGTGGCCGAGAGGTGCGCCCGTTCGGGTGATGCTCCGACCCGACCCGGCCCGACCCGGCGCTCGACGCGGTGCTGGCCCAGCTCGTGCCCGCCTCACCTCGCCGCGCCCGTTCCATGGCGCGCGGTCGGGCAAGCTCGTGGCCGGTCGGAACCGCGAGCTGAGGGGTCGTCGTGTCAGGTGGTGGAACGAACGCCTCAGGAACTGACGCGTCCACGGTGGACCGAGGGGTCACGGCGGCCCGGCCGGTCGTCGGGCGGACCCGGGTTCGCCCGGTCCTGACGTGCGTGCTGGTGGCCGCGCTCGTGGCCGGGGCATCCGCGTGCGGCGGGGCAGGGTCGTCGGGCCGCTCCGCTCCGGCGGCGACGGTCGGGGCCACGCCCTCCACCACTGCCGCCAACGCGCCGAGCGCGACCGATCCGGGCACCCTGCCGCAGACCATGGCTCGACCGGCGCTCGACGCCGCGTTCCACGCGCGGATCGAGGCGCTCTGGAAGGCCATCGTCGACGACCGCCCCGAGGACGCGATCGGATCGTTCTTCCCGCTTGCCGCGTACGTGCAGGTCAAGGCCACCCGGTACCCGGCGGCCGACTGGCAGGGCCGCTTGGTGGACTCCTACGACTCGATCATCCACCGGCTCCATCGCCAGATCGCCGGTTCGACGGTGGTGCATCCCGACGTCTCGGTGCCCGAGGGCAAGGCGGTCTGGGTCGACCCCGGCGTCGAGCACAACAAGATCGGCTATTGGCGGGTGTACCACTCCCTCGTCACGGCCGGCAGCAGCGGGTTCACCATCGCCACGATGATCTCGTGGCGAGGTGCCTGGTACGTGGTCCACCTGGCCAAGGTCGGCTAGCCACCGTCCCTGAGCGCACGTGGCATGGCCCGTGAGCGTTCGCGGGCACCGGGTCGGGGATCGCCGAACATGCCCGGTTCGGCGCAGCGGACCGTGTCGCGAGCGGTCTTTGCGGCGTAGAGCGCAGCGTCAGCGCGCGAGTAGAGCGACTCGGTGCTCGTGTCGCTCCGTTCGAGCTCAGCGACGCCGATCGAGCAGGTCATCAGCGCGTCGCCCGCGCGCTCGAGCGTGCGGGTCCGCTCGCGGATGTCGGAGGCCAAGGTCGCGGCGGTGGCCAGCGAGGTGTCGGGGCAGAGGACGGCGAACTCGTCACCGCCGAGCCGGGCGACGAAGTCCGTCTGGCGGACGCGATCGACCAGCAGCGCCGCCGACGCGCGCAGCACCGTGTCGCCGACCGTGTGGCCGCGGAGGTCGTTGACCTCCTTGAAGTGGTCGAGGTCGAACACCAGGATCGAGAGCGGCCGTCCGGACCGGCGGGCGCGGAGGAACTCGCCGGTGAGGCGCTCGTCCCACGCTCGCCGGTTCCCCACCGAGGTGAGCGCGTCCTCGCGGCTGAGCTGCTCGAGCTCCTCCATCAACACCACGTTGCGGCGGCGCTCGCCTTCGAGCGCCGTCTGGGTCACGTGCTGCTGCCAGCGCTTGCGGTCCCGGTACACCTGCGCGGTGATCGCGAGGGCGGACGAGGTCGCGAGGTAGAAGACGATGGTCGTGACGCGCTGTCGGCTCAGCCCCGGGTGCACCCCGATCGAGAAGGCGGCCATCGCCGCCGCGGTGCAGGCGACGAGCACGAGCGTCATGCGCCAGTGCCACACCAGAAGGAATGCGGTCGCGTAGAACGCCAACGAGAGGCCCAAGAGGTAGCCCTCGAACTGGGTGCCGGCGCGGGGCGCCATCCACGCGATGGCGATCTCGATGCTGGCGACCGTCAGCAACGAGATCTGCTCGGGCCAGCGCTCGCCGAAACGGCGGGACCAGAGGGCGAGGCAGCTCAGCGCGATGGCCACCTCGCAGATGAGGCGGACCGTCAGGAACGTGCCGGCCCGCTCCGGGACCATGACCCGGTCGAAGAGCGTCCAGAGCGGCATTGCCACGAGCGCCACGATGCCACCGACCAGCGTCGTGTCCCGGGTCTCTCGACGCTGCTGGGCGTAGAACCCGGGCAGGGACGCGATCAAGTCGCTGCTGTCGGTCGTGTCCTCCGTCACACGTCGTGCGCTCACCCGCTGCCAATCGGTCGACCGACGACAGACCTGAGGCCAACGCGGCGGCCGGTGGGCGCGGTCGATCACGCCGCAAGAGGTTCACGCGCGCTCACCGAGGGCCCGGTACCGTCGCGCCATGTCGCGCATCGGATCTCGTCTCGACGAGCTGGGGATCGTCCTGCCGGCCGCCTTTGCGCCGGCGGCGAACTACGTGCCCTGCTCGCGGTCGGGCTCCTTGCTCTACGTCAGCGGCCACGGACCCATGGGCGACGATGGCATGGTCGTCGGAAAGGTCGGCGCCGATCTCACCCTCGAGCAGGGGGTGCAAGCGGCCCGATCGACGGCGTTGTCGCTCCTGGCGACCCTCCTTGGCGAGCTGGGTGACCTCGATCGCGTGACCAGGATCGTGAAGGTCTTCGGGATGGTCAACGCCGCGCCCGGCTTCGGCCAGATGCCCGCGGTGATCGATGGCTGCTCGGACCTGCTCGTGGAGGTGTTCGGCGACGCTGGGCGCCACGCCCGCTCGGCGGTCGGCCTCGCCGAGCTTCCGTTCGGGATCGCGGTCGAGATCGAGCTGATCGCCGAGATCGATTGACCGACCACCGGGGTCCATGGGTCGACGTCCACGCCCATCCTGGGCGCTGCTTCCTCGCTGGCCTCGATCCCGCTGACCGGCTGGCTGCCGCGCTCGGCGGCGAGGCCACGGACGACGCCGTCCGAGCGATGCGAGCAGCGGCGATGACCGCCGTCTCCTTTGCCACGGTCTCCGACGTCCGGGTGCTGGGCGTGCGCCACGACGGCGGGCTCCACGCGGTGCGCGCCTTCAGGGACGGCGAGGCGATCGCCGATCACCGTCGCCAGCTGGCGGGCGTGGTCGACGTGGTCGAGCGCCATGGGCTCACCGTCGCCCGCGCCGCCGACGACATCGTGCGGGCGCACGGCGACGGACGCACCACGGTCCTCGTGACCTGCGAAGGGGCCGACTTCGTGGAGGGTGAGCTCGAGCGGGTTGCGGAGGCCTACGACGCCGGCGCCCGGTCCATCACGCTCATGCACTACCGCCAGAACCGCTTCGGTGACCTGCAGACCGAGCCCCCGCTCCACGGTGGGCTCACCGCCGCGGGCCGCGAGCTGGTGGGGGCCATGAACCAGCTCGGCATGGTCATCGACCTCGCCCACGCCACCCATGCCACGACGCTCGGCGTGCTCGAGGCATCGGCGCATCCGGTGATGATCTCCCACTCCCACCTGAACGGCGGCAGGCGCGATCACGCGCGGCTGATCAGCGCCGAGCACGCCCGAGCCGTCGCCTCCGCCGGCGGCCTCGTCGGGGCCTGGCCCGCGGGCATGTCCTCCGAGTCCTTCGACGACTTCGTGGACGAGATCGCCCGCCTGGTCGACGCCGTCGGGGTCGACCACGTCGCGATCGGCACCGACCTCGACGCCAACTACCGGCCGGTCATGACCAGCTACGACCAGTTCGGTGCCATCGCTGACGGACTCGCCCGGCGTGGCTTCAGCCCCGCCGACGCCGACCGGGTCCTTGGAGCAAACGCGCTCGACCTGATGCGCCTCGTCTGCGGCTGACCTGGCCTGGACCTGGTCCCGGTCCGTGCCGCGCAGGGGCTCAAGTTCCCCGCGGTGCTGCCGATTGTCTGCGAGGTGACATCCGACGGCGGCGCGCTCTAACGGCAGGAGGCTCGCAGTGGTTCCGATGGTCGCCGGTCCGGCATCGGCTCGCTTCTCCGTGGGGCATCACCAGCCGCGGTCACGTCGCAGGCTGACCCTGGCGACGACGCGGCGCGCCCAGCAGGAGCGCGGCTATGTGGTGGTCATGTTCGCGGTGCTGCTCGTTCCGCTGCTCCTGATGGTCGGCCTCGCGGTCGACGTCGGCTACTGGTACAACCACGCGAGCGACATCCAGAAGGCGGCGGACGCCGCGGCCCTGGCCGGCGTGGTGTGGTTGCCGGACGCGGCGAAGGCGCAGTCCTATGCGCTCGAAGCGGCCAAGCGCAACGGCTACGAAGACGGCGTCAACAGCGTGACGATCACCGTCACCCGGGTCTCCGGCAGCAGCCGCCAGCTGCGCGTCGCCATCTCCGACCCGAGCGTCGGCAGCTTCCTGTTCTCCCACCTCGGTGGTCGAAACATCGGCATCACGCGCTCGGCGGTGGCCGAATACGTGCTGCCGGTGCCGCTCGGCAGCCCGAACAACACGTTCGGCAACGACCCCTCGACCCCGGCGAGCACGTGGCCGAACCTGTGGGGCAACATCCACGGACCCGGCACCGACACGACCAATGGCGACGCGTTCGCCACGCAGTGCCGGGGCTCGCACAACTGCGGCGGCATCTCGAACACGTCCTATCGCCCAGGCGGCTACCTGTACGCGATCGACGTCCCCGCTGGGGTCACGAACATGGACGTGCAGGTCTACGACGCCAACCTCGCCGCCCGCTCGGCGGAGACGGTCGAGACCGGTGACACCAAGTACACGAGCACCGGAACCATCACGACCAACTGGACCTTCTACAACCAGGACTCGACCGCCCTCGACCCCAATGACAACCCGACGGCGGCGTCCGCCGGCATCTGTTCGAGCGGTGCCGGCTCGTGGTCGTTGCTCGAGAATGCGAGCGACGCGACCTACAAGAACAAGTGGGTGTCGCTCTGCAAGGTCAGCGGCACGGTCACCGCGGGCCGCTACATGCTGCGGGTGGCCACCGCGGGAACGGGCGCCGGCGCCAACCGCTATGCGATCCGGGTGCTCAGCTCCAGCTCCGCGCAGGCCCGCCTCTCCGGCTACGGCGACATGTCGATCTACAACAACGTCAACGCCGGCAACGCGACCTTCTATCTCGCCGAGGTCGATCCCGCGTTCAAGGGCCAGACGTTCGAGATCAACATGTACGACCCCGGCGAGGTCTCCAAGTTCGCCGACGGCTCGGGCGGCGACGGGACCATCCAGGTCATCAGCCCCTCAGGCAGCGTCGCTCCCACCTGCGCTGGCACGACGCCGTCTCCGTTGAGCTCGTTCGGGAGCAGCGCCACCCTCTCGCCGTGCGCGTTCCAGACCGCGTCAGCCGGCACCGCGCGCTACAACGGCTATTGGGTCACGCTCGACGTGCCCATTCCCGCCAACTACACGTGCACGTTGGGCTCGATTCCGGGCTGCTGGTGGAAGATCAAGTACGTCATCAACGGCCAGGCCAACGACACCACCACCTGGTCGGCCGCCGTGCTCGGCAACCCGGTGCACCTCATCGACGGCTAAGGCCGGCGGTGAGCCGCGTGCTCACTGCTCGAGGACGCGCCCGTCGCGGTCGTCGTACTGGCCGACGCGCTCGGTGGGCGGCCGCCCATAGGCGACCTGGCGGCGCGAGCAGTGCTCGCCCGTGTGCAGCGGTGGCAGTGCCGGCTCGCCGGAGGCCATGACCGACGACGGCGCGGGTACCACCAGCGTGTCGAGGGACGGGTGGTGGAAGTAGACGAGCGAGAGCCGGCGGGCCTGCGCGGCGGCCGCCGCCGGTGGGTTCACGACCCGGTGGATGTTGCCGCGGATGCGGCGGTTGGTCCAGCGTGACAAGAGATCGCCCGCCTGCAAGAGCACGGTGTCATCGTCGAGGACGATCGGCACCCAGCCGTCCTGGCCGGGCAGCCGCACCTCGAGGCCGCCGGGCGCCTCCTCGGCGGCGAGCACGGTCAGCCCGCCGTGATCGGTGTGCGGCTCGGCTCGCACCTGGCCGGGCCGGGGCGCCTCCAGGTGGGGGAAGTAGTCGTTGCAGAGCAGGCTCGCGAACTGGTGGTCGGTCCACGCCGGCAGCTGCTCGGCGGGGAGGTCGAGCGAGTGCACGAGCATGCCCATGAGCCGTGACACGAGGTCGGAGCAATGGGCGAAGTACGCCGACCACACCTCCCGCAGGCGGGCCGGGTACGCCGGCCATTGCCAGTCGTCGCCGAGCGTGTGCACCTCGAACCGGTCGGAAAGGTCGGGGAGCCGCTCGCCGACGATGTCGGTGGCCTCGCCGGAGATCGGCTGGTAGCCGCGCCAGATCCCTTGGCCGTCCCAGCGCACCCGCTCCTTCTCGTCATAGGGCTGGTCGAAGAACTCCTTGGCGACCGCAAACGCCTCGAGCTGGAGATCGACGGGGATGCCATGGCCGATCAGCAGCGCGCACGAGCCGCGCAGCAGGGCTTCGGCGAGCTCGTCGTCGCTCGCCGTCGACAGGTCGATGACCGGGACGTCCATCAGCGCTGCTCCTTCACGTGGTCGGGCGCGTGCCCGGGTGCGGTCATCCGCCGACTGAACCGACGAGGTAGCGCTGCCGGAGGTAGTCGCCCGAGGTGATCGGCTCGTAGCGGGGCGGGTCGTCGGCGCTCGTGCAGCTCGGAAGGCAGGCGATGAGCGCGTCGTAGTTGGGCTGATGGAAGAACGGCATCGACATCCGGCGACTGTTGGCCGCCTGGTCGCGGGGCGGGTTCACGACCCGGTGCTTGGTCGAGATCCAGCGGTCGTTCGTCCAGCGCATCATGAGGTCGCCGAGGTTCACCACGTAGCCGCCCGGCACCGCCGGAACCTCGATCCATTCGCCGGCACGCGTCTCCACCTCGAGGCTGCCCGGCGTCTTCTCATGATGGAGGATCGTGAAGTCGCCGAGGTCGCCATGCGCCCTGATCCGGACCTCGCCCTCGGCTGGCTCGTCGATCTGGTCCGGATAGTTGATGACCTTCAGCATGCTGATGTGGCGGTCGTTCTTGTCGGCGAAGAACGTGGGGGGGAGGGCGAGGGCGCGGGCGAACAGGCCGGCCATCTCGGTCGAGAGCACCTCCATCGCGCGGTAGTACCGGGTCCATGCGCCGCGCAGGCCGGCGGGCTCGTCGGGCCAGGTGTTCGGCCAGAAGTGGTCGTCGGATCGCGGGCCTTGGTGGTAGTCGTCGGCCGGCGGATCGATCGGCCCGATGGCGAAGTCCTCCCGCAGCTCGCCCGGTGAGCTCTCGTCGATCTCGTAGCCGGCGGCGAACGTTCCGATCTCCCGGTAGCCACGCACGAGCCCGGGCTTGGGCTGTGCGACCCGTTGCTTGTCGGGAAGGGGCAGGTCGAAGAACTCGCGGGCCAGGGCCCGGCACTCGAGCACGAGATCGTCGTCGACGCCGTGGTTCACGATCAGGAAGAACCCGATCTCCTCGCAGGCCCGGCCGATCTCTCGGGCGACAGCCTCCTTGCCGGCCTCGCCACCGGTCCAGCACGGCCCCAGGTCGATGACCCTGAGCGTCTCGCTTTGCATCGTTCCCACGCTCTCTATCGCCGGACGAACACCGGTGCATTGGGATTGGCCGTGCCCACCAACGGGCACGCCTTGCCCCGAATTGGGGCTATCGATCACCGTGGACAACGTACGAAGCGGCGGTCCTCTGGAGCAACCATTCGACCGTTACATACAAACTCTTCATGCCGTGGAAACGCGACAGTTTGTGGACACGCATTCTTCTCCCCACGCGGTGGCCGTGCCGATACCGTCTGATCTGTGCGTGTCGCCAACGTGAAGCCGAGACGTGCGCAGACTCCGGCGTCCAACGCACTGCTCGAGGAGATCGCCCTCGCGGTGATCGAGCCGACGGCGCGCGGCATCGCCGGCGGGATCAGCCGGCTCGTCTCCGCTGGTCACCTCGAGGCCGGCACGCGCCTGCCCACCGTGCGCGTCCTGGCGAACCGGTTGGGGGTCAGCCCGACCACGGTGAGCCAGGCCTGGCAGTCGCTGACGCGTGCCGGCGTGCTGATGCCCCAGGGGCGCAGCGGCACCTTCGTGCGGGGCGGACGAGTGGTCGGTGCCGGGCGGACGCTGCGGACCTACGAGAGCCCGGGCGGGCTGCCCCTCGACCTCTCCACCGGCACGCCCGATCCTGAGCTGGTGCCCGACGTCGTGGCCGCGCTCTCGCGCGTCACGGGCGAGGGCGTGACGACGAGCTATGTCGACCGCCCCGTGCTCCCCGCGTTCGACGAGCTGCTCCGGGCCAACTGGCCCTTCGAGCCCGAGGCGCTCACCGTCGTCAACGGGGCGATGGACGCGCTGGATCGGGTGACGACCGCCGTCGTGCGGTACGGCAGCCGCGTCCTGGTCGAGAACCCGTGCTTCCCGCCACTCCTCGACCTCCTCGAGCTCGTCGGGGCGGAGGTCATCGGCGTGCCCCTCGACGACGAAGGGCCGGTCGTGGAGGCGGTGCGGGCGGCGCTCCCGCTGCAGCCGGTCGCGCTCTACCTGCAGTCCCGGGCCCAGAACCCGGCGGGCACGAGCCTCTCCGCGGTGCGCGCCCGCGAGCTGGCCGAGGTGCTCCAGGCATCCTCGCTCGTGGTGGTCGAGGACGACCATGCCGGCGAGGTGGCGGGCGCCCCCCTCGTCTCGCTGGGCACCTATCTGCCGACGCGCACGGTGCACATCCGCGGCTATTCGAAGACCTACGGCCCGGACCTGCGCCTGGCGTCGGTGGGCGGGGCCGGTGGCGTCATCGAGAGCGTCGACGCCCGCCGGCTGCTGGGGCCCGGGTGGACGAGCCGGCTGCTGCAGGCCGTCCTCGTCGAGCTGTTGACCGACCGGGCCGTGATCGCGCAGGTGGCCGAAGCCAGCTCGATCTACGCCGGCCGGCGGCGCGACTTCCGAGCGATGCTCGACGCTCGCGGGGTGCGATCCTCGGGCCGCGACGGCATCAACCTGTGGATCGAGGTCCCGCACGAGCAGCTCGCATTGGTGACCCTCGCGGCGGCCGGCATCGGCGTATCCCCGGGCTCCTCGTTCGTCACCGAACCGCTCTCCTCGGACCACCTTCGCCTCACGGTCGGGCTGCTGTCCGACGCGGGTGACAAGGTGGCCGACGCGCTCGCCGACGCGGTCCGCGCTGGCCTGCGTTCCACAGGATTTCCGCGGCGATAGCGGCGAGCTGGGGCGGGCAAGGGCGCCTGGTTGGGCGCCGCATTGCCACAATGTGAAGACTTCTGTGTGGCACAAAGCCGTCGTTGAACATCGCTCGGTCTCCCCATATGTTCGACGGGATGCCAGCCACGCAAGCCCTCGATGTCATCCCGGTCGTCGATCTTCGGACCGCATCGAGCGGGGAGGTCGCCGACGTCCTGGTCGACGCCTCCTGCATGCTGATCGTCGGCCACGGCGTGTCCGCCGACCTGCGCCAGCGGATGACCGACGTGTCGATCGAGTTCTTCGACCTCCCGACACCCGAGAAGGAACGGGTCCGCTGGGATGGCCTCGGCGTGTGGAACGGCTGGCAGCCCGACGGCGCGGCCGACCCGGACAAGCTCGGCGCGACAGCGCCCAACCTGGTCGAGTGGTACATGGCGCACGAGCTCGAGCAGTTCGATCGCTGGCCGGCGCGACCGACCGCGATGCGCGACGTGTGGAGCGAGTACTACGCGGCGATGGCCGGCGTGGCCTCGCGCATCATGCGCCTGTTGGCCGAGGCGTTCGACCTTCCCGCCGAGGAGGTGGCGGCGTGGACCGACCATCAGTTCGCGAACCTCTGCGTGAACCACTACCCCCCGCAGGCGGTGGCCCCCGAGCCCGGCCAGGTCCGGCTCAGCCCGCACACGGACGAGAGCGCGATCACGATCCTCACCGCTCAGGAGGCTCCCGGCGGCCTCGAGGTGCGCATGCGCGGACGGGGTCGCTGGACGCCGGTCACGATCCCGCCGGACGCCTTCCTCGTGCAGGCCGCCGACCTGCTCGACCGGTGGACCAACCGGTTGGTCCGGGCCAGCATCCACCGGGTGGTCAACCCGGAGCGCGACGTCGCGGCCACCGCACAGCGCGACACGCTCGTCTACTTCCACTTTCCGGCGCTCGACACGGTGGTGGCCCCGGCACCCTCCTGTGTCGCGGCCACGTCCAGCACCCCGCACTACGAACCGGTCGTCGCGCTCGACCACGTCATGCAGCGCCAAGAGAAGTATGCGGGACCTCCGGATAGCGATCTCGATGACTGAGCGCGCGTGTGTCCGCCCCGCCGAGGCGCCCGACGTGAACCCCGTGCTGGCCGACCTGCCGTTCCTCGACGTGGACGGTGACGCCTACGCCGCCGATCCCGTCGCCGTGCTCCGCGCGCTCCACGCCCGGTCGCCACTTGCCTCGAGCACGCGCGGGATCGAGGTCCTCGGCTATCGCAGCGGGAGCGCGACGCTGCGCGACCGGCGGCTCGACACGAACCACATGGAGCTGATCGACCGGTACGGCTTCCCCGAGGGTCCGGCGCTCGAGTACAAGCGCCGGATGCTGCTGAGCACGGACGGCAAGGAGCACTCACGGCTGCGGATGACGCTGTCGGCTCGCTTCAGCCCGCAGCAGGCTGAGCGGTCGCGCCACGAGGTGCGGGCGGTCGTCGATCGCCTGCTCGACGCCGTCGACCCGACCGAACCCTTCGACCTGTTCGATGCCGTGTGCAGCCGCGTGCCGGCCGAGGTCTACTGCCAATGGGTCGACGCCCCGCCCAGCGACGTGCCCTTCGTGATGCGCACGTCGGACGCCGTGCTGCGCATCTTCGAGGAGGACCCGGCCGACCGCGACACGATCCTGGCCGGCTATGCCGAGCTCATCCCGTACATGGAGGCGCAGGTCGCCGAGCGCCGCCAACACCTGGGCGACGACCTGTTGTCCCACCTGATCCGCCAGCAGGCCGAAGGGCGGCTCAGCGGCGAGGAGGTCGTCGACCAGGCCGTGATGACGCTCGAGGCGAGCACCGACAACACCGCCCACCAGATGGCGCTCGTGGTCGGCACGCTGCTCGAGCACCCGGACCAGTGGAAGGCGCTCACCGCGGATCCGTCCCTGGTGGCGCGCGCCGTCGAGGAGGCGATCCGGCTCAACCCCCGGTCGCTGGTGCTCGACCGGTACTGCCGCGCCGACGTGGAGATCGACGGGGTTGCGATCCCCGAGGGGTCGCGGCTCGTGGTCAACGTGATCGCCGGCCAGCGCGACCCGAACGAGTTCGAGGATCCCGACGAGCTCTCGCTGGAGCGATCGGGGCCCGGCCCGCTCACGTTCGGCGGGGGCGCCTATGTGTGCCTCGGAGCGCCCATCGCGCGGCTCGAGATCGAGGTGCTCCTCCACGCCCTCGTGCAGCGGTTCCCGGCGATCCACCTCGCCGGTGACGTCGTCACCGCCCGCACGCCGTTCACCGCCGCCAGCGCCCAGCTCCCCGTCGCCCTGACCTGACCAGGCGGCGACCGCGCTAGGGGCGCCGCACGTAGGCGTCGGTGGTGGCGAGCGCGTCGTCGAGGATGGCCAGGCCCTTCTCGGCTTCGGCGGCGGTGACCGTGCAGGGCGGGACGACGTGCAGGCGGTTGAAGTTCGTGAGCGGGATCAGGCCCTGCGCCTTGCAGGCTTCGACCAGCTCAGCCATCGGGGCGTTGGCCGCACCGGAGGCGTTGTAGGGCACGAGCATCTCGCGGGTCGCGGGGTCGCGCACCAGCTCGAGGGCCCAGAACGTCCCGAGCCCGCGGACCTCGCCCACCGACGGGTGCCGGGTCGCGAGGTCGCGCAGGCCGGGCCCGAGCACCTCGTCGCCCAAGCGCCGGGCGTGGTCCACGATGCCCTCGTCGCGCATGGCGTCGATGGTGGCCACGGCGGCGGCGCACGCCAGCGGATGGCCGGAGTAGGTGAGGCCGCCCGGGAACGGCCTGGTGCGGAAGGTCTCGTAGATGGCGTCGCTGAGCACCACGCCACCGAGCGGCACGTAGCCGGAGTTCACACCCTTCGCGAACACGATCAGGTCGGGCGTCGCGCCCCAGTGGTCGAAGGCGAACCAGGCGCCGGTGCGACCGAACCCGCACATGACCTCGTCCGCGATCCACATCACGCCGTGCTCGTCGCACAGGTCGCGGACCCCCTGCAGGTAGCCGTCGGGCGGCACCAGGATGCCGGCCGTGCCGACCACGGTCTCGAGCAGCAGCGCGGCGATCGTCGACGGCCCCTCCAGCTCGATGACCTGCCGCAGGTGGGCCAAGGCCCGCTCGCACTCCTCGGCTTCGGTCGTGGCCGAGAACGCGGAGCGATAGAGGTACGGGCCGAACGCATGCACGTGGCCGGCGACGCCGACGTCGTTGGGCCAGCGGCGCGGGTCACCGGTGGCCACGATGGCCGACGTCGTGTTGCCGTGGTACGAGCGGTAGAGCGACACGACCTTCTGGCGCCCGGTGTGGACGCGGGCCATGCGGATCGCGTTCTCGATCGCGTCGGCGCCGCCGTTGGTGAAGAACACGTGGTCGAGGCCCGCCGGCGCGAGCGCGGCGATGCGGGACGCCGCGTCGCTCCTCGCCTCGTTGGCGTGGTGCGGCGCGATGGTGCACAGCCGGCCGGCCTGCCGCTGGATAGCGCGGACCACCGCTGGGTGCTGGTGGCCGATGTTGGTGTTGACGAGCTGCGACGAGAAGTCGAGGTAGCGGTTGCCGCGGTAGTCCCAGATCCACGACCCCTCGGCTCCGGCGATCGGCAGCGGGTCCAGCGCCCCCTGCGCCGACCACGAGTGGAAGACGTGAGCGCGATCGAGCGCGACGACGCGCTCGCCTTCGAGTGCGGCCGCGTCGGTCACAGACGCGCTCCGACATGGCTGCGCACGAGCGGGAGGATCCGTTCGCCGTACGCCTGCAGCGTGGCCAGCTTGGCGTCGTGCTGCAGGTAGAGGGCCACCTGGTCGACGCCGAGCGCCTCGAGCTCTTGCAGGCGCTCGACGTGGCGGTCGATGGGACCGAGCAGGCAGAAGCGGTCCACGATCTCGTCGGGGACGAAGTCGGTGCTGGTGTTGCCGGCCCGACCGTGGTCGTTGTAGTCGTAGCCCGCACGACCGGCGATGTAGTCGGTCAGGGCCGCCGGCACGCTCGAGTCCGTGCCGTACCGGCTCACGATGTCGGCCACGTGGTTGCCGACCATGCCGCCGAACCAGCGGCACTGGTCGCGTTGGTGCGCCAGGTCGTCGCCGACGTAGGCGGGCGCGGCGACGCAGATCTTGACCTCGGCCGGGTCGCGCCCGGCGTCGACCGCTGCCTTGCGCACCGCGTCGATGCTCCACGCCACGATCGCCGGGTCGGCCAGCTGGAGGATGAACCCGTCGCCGATCTCGCCGGCCAACGCGAGCGCCTTCGGGCCGTAGCCGGCGATCCACACGTCGAGACGGCTGTCGGGGTTCCACGGCAGGCGCAGCCGCTGGCCGTGGTAGTCGACCTCGTCCCCGTTGGCGAGCCCCCGGATCACGCCGACCGCGTCGCGCAGGGTGGCCAGGGTCGTGGGCCGGCCGTTGGTGACGCGCACGGCGGAGTCGCCCCGGCCGATCCCGCAGATCGTGCGGTTGCCGAACATCTCGTTGAGGGTGGCGAAGAGCGACGCCGTGACCGTCCAGTCGCGGGTCGCGGGGTTGGTCACCATCGGCCCCACGATGAGGCGGTGGGTGTGGGCCAGGATCTGGCTGTAGATCACGAACGGTTCCTGCCAGAGCACGTGGGAGTCGAAGGTCCACGCGTGGCTGAAGCCGGCGATCTCGGCCTGGCGCGCCAGCTCGACCACCTCCCACGCGGGCGGGTTCGCTTGCAGGACCACTCCGAACTGCACGATGCCTCCAGGCGGCCGGGGCCGCGTCAGCGGGTGGGGAAGACCAGGTCGACGACCGAGGCCACCGGGTCGGGCCAGCGGGTCGTGATGACCTTCTCGCGGGTGTAGAAGTCGAGGCCGGCCGGGCCGTACATGCGGGCGCTGCCGAACAGCGAGCTCTTCCACCCGCCGAAGCTGTACGAGCCGACCGGGACCGGGATCGGCACGTTCACGCCGACCATCCCGCAGGTGACCTCGCGCTGGAACCGGCGGGCGTTGCCACCGTCGCGGGTGTAGACGGCGGCGCCGTTGCCGTAGCGGTTGGCGTTGACGAGGCCCACGGCGTCGTCGAAGTGCTCGACGCGCACCACCGCGAGCACGGGCCCGAAGATCTCGTCGTCGTACACGGCCGCGCCCGGCGCCACGTCGTCGATGAGCGTCGGGCCGAGGAAGAAGCCGTTCGGATCGGCCGTCGGGGCCAGCGCATGGTCGCGGCCGTCGACCACGACGCGCCCGCCCTCCTTCTCCGCCCCGGCCACGTACCGGGTCACCCGCCGCAGCGCGGCCTCGTCGATGAGCGGGCCCATCTCGGCGTCGGGATCGCTGGCCGGCCCGACCCGCAGTCCCGGCAGCCGCTTCGCGATCGCCTCGACCAGGTCGTCGGCCACGTCGCCCACCGCCACCGCCACCGAGACCGCCATGCAGCGCTGGCCGGCCGAACCGAACGCCGCGCTCACGGCCCCGTCGGCGGCCAGGCCCACGTCGGCGTCGGGCAGCACCACGAGGTGGTTCTTGGCGCCGCCGAGCGCCTGCACCCGCTTGCCGGCGGCGCTGGCCCGGGCGTAGACGTGCTCGGCCGCGGCGGTCGAGCCCACGAAGCTGACCGCGGCGACGTCGGGATGCGCGATGAGGGCGTCGACGGTCGTGCGGTCACCGTGCAGGACGCTGAACACGCCCGGCGGCAGGCCCGCGTCGGCCAGCAGCTCGGCCAGCACCAGCGAGGCGCTCGGATCGCGCTCGCTCGGCTTGAGGACGAACGTGTTGCCGCACGCCAGCGCGTTGGCGAGCATCCACAGCGGCACCATGACCGGGAAGTTGAACGGCGTGATGCCGACCACCACGCCGACCGGCTCGCGCACCGAGTGCACGTCGACCCCGCTCGACACCTGCGGGCTGAAGGAGCCCTTGAGGAGGGCGGGAACACCGCAGGCGAAGTCGACGTTCTCGAGCCCGCGGGCGACCTCGCCGGCGGCGTCGTCGGGCACCTTGCCATGCTCGCGGCAGACCGCCGCGATCAGCTCGGGCTGCCGGGCCCGCAGCAGCTCGCGGAAGGCGAACATGACCTCGGCACGGCGACCGGGCGGCGTGACGGCCCAGTCGACGCCGCTGGCCACGGCGCTGGCGACGGTGCGGTCGACGTCACGCCCGGTCGCGACCGGCACCTCGGCTTGGACCTTGCCGGTCGCCGGGTCGAACACCGGCAGGCGGCGCTCGGGGTCGGGCATGGTGCTTCGGCCGTCGATCCAGTGGGGGAGGAGGGGCAGGGCGCTCTCGTCGGTCATACGAGGTATTGCGAGAGCGATCGGCGGACGTAGGACCCATGTGACTTGGAGCCGAGGAACCGGCCCTGGTCGATGACCACGGTGCCGCGGGACAGCACGGTGTCGACGTGGCCGGCCACGACCGTGCCCTCGTAGCCCGAGTAGTCGAGGTTCATGTGGTGGGTGTCCACGCTGATGCGGGTCTGGCCGTTGGGGTCGTAGATCACGAGGTCGGCGTCCGAGCCCGGCGCGATCACACCCTTCTTGGGATACATGCCGAACATGCGCGCCGGGGTGGTCGAGCACAGCTCGACCCAGCGGCTGAGGCCGATCTGGCCGTCGACGACGCCCTGGTAGATCAGGTCCATGCGGTGCTCGATGCCACCGAGCCCGTTGGGGATCTTCGAGAAGTTCCCCTGGCCGAGCTCTTTCTGCTCCTTGAAGCAGAACGGGCAGTGGTCGGTGCTGACCACCGAGAGGTCGTTCGTGCGCAGGTAGCGCCAGAGCGCCTCCTGGTGGCCCTCGGCCCGGGCCCGCAGCGGCGTCGAGAACACGTACTTGGCGCCCTCGAAGCCGGGCGCGAAGAGATGGTCCTCGAGCGACAGGTAGAGGTATTGCGGGCAGGTCTCGCCGAACACGTTGAGCCCCTCGTCGCGCGCCGCGGCCACGGTGGACACGGCCTGCTTGGCCGACATGTGCACGAAGTAGACCGGCGCGCCGGCGATGCGGGCCAGCATGATCGCCCGGTGGACCGCCTCCTCCTCGGTCTCCCATGGCCGGGTCGTGCCGTGAAAGCCGGGATCGGTGTCGCCCCGGGCTAACGCCTGCGACACGAGCACGTCGATGGCCGTGCCGTTCTCGGCGTGCATCATGATCAGCGCGCCGTTGTCGGCCGCGGCTTGCATGGCCCGCAGGATCTGGCCGTCGTCGGAGTAGAAGACGCCTGGGTACGCCATGAACATCTTGAAGCTCGAGACGCCTTCGCCGACGAGCTCGTTCATGGCCTTGATGGCGTCGTCGTCGACGCCCGCGAGGATCTGGTGGAAGCCGTAGTCGATGGCGCAGTTGCCCGCGGCCTTGGCGTGCCAGGCCGCCATCACGTCGAGCACGCGCTCGCCAACGTGGTGGGCGGCGAAGTCGATGATCGTGGTCGTGCCGCCCCACGCGGCCGCCTGCGTGCCGGTCTCGAACGTGTCCGACGAGCTGGTGCCGCCGAACGGCATCTCCATGTGGGTGTGGCAGTCGACGCCGCCCGGGACCACATACTTGCCGGTGGCATCGATCACCAGGTCGGAGGTCGCGGCCAGGTCGGAGCCGAGCGCGGTGGTCCCCGGCTCGAGGACGGCCACGATCCGCTCGTCCTCCACGAGGACGTCGGCGGCGCTGGCGCCGGTGGTGCTGACGACGAGGCCGCCGGTGACGAGCGTCCTCATGGACGGACGAGCTCGGTGTAGGAGTCAGGCCGCCGATCTCGGTAGAACGCCCACCGATTGCGCACCTCGGCGATCTTGACCATGTCGAGGTCGCGCACGATCAGCTCGCCCACGCCGTCGTCGCGTCCGACGTCGCCGACGAACGCGCCCTCCGGGTCCACGAAGTAGCTCGACCCGTAGAAGTCGTCGTCGCCGAGATCCTCGATGCCGGCCCGGTTGATCGCGCCGATGTAGTACTCGTTCGCGACCGCGGCCGCCGGCTGCTCGAGCCGCCACAGGTAGTTCGAGAGCCCGCGGCTGGTGGCCGACGGGTTGAAGACGATCTGCGCGCCGTTGAGGCCGAGTGCCCGCCAGCCCTCGGGGAAGTGTCGGTCGTAGCAGATGTAGACGCCGACCCGGCCGACCGCGGTGTCGAACACGGGATAGCCGAGGTTGCCGGGCCGGAAGTAGAACTTCTCCCAGAACCCGGGGAGCTGGGGGATGTGCGACTTGCGGTACTTGCCGAGGTACGAGCCGTCGGCATCGATGACCGCCGCGGTGTTGTAGAGGTAGCCCTCCTGCTCGCGCTCGTAGACCGGCAGCACCATCACCATGCCCAGCTCGGCGGCCAGGGCGGCGAAGCGCTCGGTGGTCGGCCCCGGCACCGATTCGGCGTAGCTGTACCAGGCGGGATCCTGCACCTGACAGAAGTACGGCCCGTAGAAGATCTCCTGGAAGCAGATGACCTTTGCCCCCGCCTCGGCGGCCTCGCGGGTCGCCTCCTCGTGGGCCTTGATCATCGTCTCCTTGTCACCGGTCCAGGTCGCCTGGACCAGCGCAGCTCGGATCACATCGCTCACGAGCAGTCCTTCCTCGTCGAAATGAGCACCGCGTGGTCCCGGAACAGGACGCGACGGTTGGGGGCGCACGGACGACACCGAGCGACGCATTCGCTGCGCGCGCTCCTCGGATATCGAGCGCCTCGCTCGGACTGTACGCAGCCAATTCGGACGATCGCAATGACCTCATTGTGCCAAACAGTCGTTTCACAGTCCGGCAACATTCACGGGCCGTTCCCGCCGACGCGGTCGGTCAGTCGACGCCGATGTCCTCGTTCCAGAGCGTGGGTGCCCCCGCGATGAACGTGCCGAGCAGCTCGATGCAGGTGGCATCGGCGAGATCGACCACCTCGACGCCTTCGGCGCGCAGCCACTCCTGGCCGCCCGAGAAGTTCACCGACTCACCGATCACCAGGCCACCGATGCCGAACTGACGCACGAGGCCGCTGCAGTACCAACATGGCGCCAGCGTGGTGACCATGACCGTGTCGCGATAGGAGCGGCGGCGCCCTGCAGCCTTGAATGCGGCCGTCTCGGCATGCATCGACGGGTCGCCGTCCTGCACCCGGCGGTTGTGGCCGGTGCCCAGCAGCTCACCGGCCCGCGAGTAGAGCGCGGCGCCGATCGGGATGCCCCCCTCGGCCATGCCGATCCGGGCCTGCTCGGTCGCGGTGAGCAACCAGGCGGCCGCGGTCACCGCGTCGAGCGGGACCTCTGCTCCATCATCAGACGTTGCCTGCATGATGGCGACCATAGCGGAACGAATTGTGATGGATACAGAGCAGATTTCGTTCAGTTGGGGAGACAATGTTCACGGACCGACGGGGGATGTGTCCGGCTCATTTCCAGACGTGTGCCGGCCTGTTGCCCCGACGTTAACTCACTGTTTGTTACAGAGTCACCGTTGCTACCGCTCCTCGATATCCATACTGTCGCAGCCTATGGAGTGGGAGCCAGCTCGGGCTGATAGCCGTCAAAGCAACGGCGCAGAACCGGGTCGCGTGCCCGTTATAGACCTGCGCACGGACGGTCCAGAGGCGCTGGCCGACGCCCTCATCAGCTCCTCGTGCGCCTTCGTCGAAGGCCACGGCATCGCCAGCGACCTGTTCGCCCGGATGACCGAGGTGTCCCGGGCGTTCTTCGCGCTGCCGCGCGAGGAGAAAGAGGTCGTGCGCTGGCCCGGGGAGGGGGTCTGGCACGGCTGGATGCCCGACGGTGGTGCCACCGACCTCACCGACGACGCGACCCCCGATCTCGTCGAGTGGTACCAGGTCAACGACCTCGGGCACTTCGCGCTGTGGCCCGAGCGGCCGGCGGGGCTGCATGCGATCTGGGCCGAGTACTACGCGGCCTGCCGCGCGCTCGCGTGCCGCCTGATGACGATGCTGGCGACGGCGCTGGACCTCCCGTCAGAGCAGCTGCCGGCCTGGACCGACCACCAGTGGGCCAACCTGGCCGTCAACCACTATCCGCCGCTGCGCGAGGCCCCCCGCCCCGGCCAGCTCCGGTTGAGCCCGCACACCGACGAGTGCGGCATCACGATCCTCACGGCGAACAACGCGCCCGGCGGGCTCGAGGTGCGCATCCCCGGCTCGAACGCCTGGACCCCGATCACGTTCGGCCCCGACACGTTCCTCGTGCAGGTCGGTGACCTGCTGGCGCGCTGGACCAACCGCCTGATCCACGCCAACGTGCATCGCGTCGTGCCGCCTGCGCCGGAGCTGGCGGCCAGCCCCGTGGCGGCGCGCGACACGCTCGTGTTCTTCCACATGCCGTCGCTCGACACCGTGGTGGTGCCCGCGCCGTCGTGCGTGGCCGCCACCGGAGGCACCGCGTTGGCACCCCTGCACTGCGGCACGCACGTGCACCGGCGGCAGGAGACCTACGTGTCGGCCGTCCCGGTGAACATCGACGTTCCGGTCTGAGCCGTCACCTCCGCCTCCACCGAGGGGCCGGGGCCGAAGAAGGAGCAACTTGATGGAGTACCGACGTCTCGGACCTACCGGCCTGAAGGTGAGCGCGCTCTCGTTCGGGTCGTGGGTCACGTTCGGCAACCAGGTCGACGACGGCCTTGCCCGCGACTGCCTGGCCGCGGCCTACGACGCCGGCGTCAACTTCTTCGACAACGCCGAGGTCTACGCGGACGGGGCGTCGGAGCGGGTGATGGGCGACGCGATCGCCGAGCTGGGCTGGCCACGCTGGTCCTATGTCATCTCCACGAAGCTGTTCTGGGGCATCCACGGCGAGGCCGTGAACATGCAGAACACGCTCAACCGCAAGTACCTGATGCAGGCCATCGACGGCTCGCTCGAACGGCTCGGGCTCGACTTCGTCGACCTGTTGTACTGCCATCGGCCCGACCCCGACACGCCGCTCGCCGAGACGGTCTGGGCCATGCACGACATCGTGTCGTCGGGCAAGGCGCTGTACTGGGGCACGTCGGAGTGGAGCGCGGCTGAGATCCGCGGCGCGTGGGACATCGCCGACCGCCACCACCTCCACAAGCCGGTGGTCGAGCAGCCGGAGTACCACCTGTTCAACCGGCGGCTCGTCGAGCAGGAGTACGGCCGCCTGTATGACGACATCGGCCTGGGCCTCACCACCTGGAGCCCGCTGGCGTCGGGGCTGCTCACCGGCAAGTACGTCGATGGCGTGCCCGACGGCAGCCGCGGCTCGCTCGACACCTACGACTGGGTGCGCGACAGCCTGCGCGACAAGGCGAACAACGAGCGGGTCCGCAAGCTCCTGCCGGTGGCCCAGTCGCTCGGCTGCACGATGGCCCAGCTGGCGATCGCCTGGTGCACGCTCGACCCGCACGTCTCGACCGTGATCACGGGGGCGAGCAGCCTCAAGCAGCTCGAAGAGAACCTGCTCGCGCTCGACGTCGCCGCGCTCCTCACCGGCGACGTGCTCGCCGAGATCGACGCCGCCATCGGCGTCGCCCCCCTCGGCGGAGCGGCGTGATGGCTGCTGCTGCCGGCGCCCGCGCCGCCCGTCACTCCCTCCCCACGAGGCGCGACGCCTCCCCGACCCGGAAGGCCCTCGTGTCCAAGCGCAGTCGTCCTCGCATCATCGGTCTCGTCCTGGCCCTCTCGCTGCTCGCGGCGGCGTGCGGCTCGACCACGAAGAGCACCTCGGGGGGAGCCGGCGGCACCGCCGGCTCCCACCTGCTGCGCATCGCCCGCACGATCCAGGACATGAGCCCGGACCCCGCGGTGTGGTACGGCGCGCCGGCCAACGACCGCCAGATGGCGCTCTATGAGGGCCTCTACACGTCCGAGGGATCGACGGCCACGATCATCCCGCAGCTCGCGCTGTCGCACACCGTGTCGGCCGACGGGCTCACCTACACGTTCAAGCTGCGGCCCGGCGTGAAGTTCCACGACGGCACCGCGTTCGACGCCGCCGCCGCCAAGTTCAGCTGGGCCCGTGCCATCAAGATCAACCAGGGCGCGTCGTACATGCTGGCTGGGGTCAAGAGCATGGACACCCCCGATCCGCTCACGTTCGTCGTGCACCTCAAGGCGCGGGACAACACGTTCATCGACTACCAGACCTCGCCGTACGGGCCGAAGTTCGTGAGCCCGGCGGTGGTGACCGCCCACGCCGGCAAGGACGACGCGCAGACCTGGTTGCAGACCCACGACGCGGGCACCGGCCCGTACACGCTGACGTCGCTGGTCAACGACCAGGCGGAGCAGATGGACGCGTTCGCCGGCTACTGGGGACCGAAGCCGTACTACACGACGATCAAGACCTCGATCATCCCGAACGTGACGACCCAGGTGCTGCAGCTGCGGCAGGGCGAGCTCGACGTGATCTCGACCGGGCTCACCCCCGCTGACCTCACGTCCTTCCAGAGCGACAGCGCCTTCACGACCAAGTTCTTCCCGGCCGTGTGGACCACGTTCATCATGCTCAACTCGAACAAGGGCATCTTCAAGGACGCCAAGCTGCGGGCCGCCGTCCAGCAGGCCCTCGATCCCAAGCTCATCACCGAGGGCGCCCGCGGACCGGCGGGCTCGGTGCCGGACCAGTTCACCCCCTACGGGATGCTGCCCGCCGGGAAGGCGCCGTTCAGCCCCAGCCACGACCCGTCGGTCCTGACCGCCCTGGCGTCCAAGCTGGCCAACAAGAACGTCACCATCGAGCACACGATCTCGATCCCCGCCGATGCGCAGGCGTCGAACCTGGTGCAGACCCAGCTGCAGGCCGCCGGGCTCAACGCCAAGGTGGTGGCGACGAACGACACGACGATGCTCGGCTGGCCGGGCAAGCCCAACGATGCGCCGGACATCTCGGTCATCAGCCTGAACCTCGACACGGCCAACCCGGCGAGCTACTTCCAGGCCTACCTGCAGTCGAAGGGCGTGCTGAACATCAACAGCACCTCGATCCCGGCGGGCGACGCGCTCATCGACAAGGCCATGAGCGCGACGACCCCAGCCGTGGCGGAGAGCACCTTCGAGCAGGCCGCCACGCTGTACATGAACAGCGCGACGACCTGGCCGGTCACCAACTGCCTCTCGGGCATCGTGGCCAAGAAGGGGATCGTGGTCGCCCACAAGCTCCTCGACCCGTACGGCATCTCGTTCGCCGACACCAAGGCGGGCTGACCATGCGGTCCCGCGTCGTCGGCGAGGTTCCGACGTGACGCTGGTGCAGCTGTCTGGTGCGGGTGAGCCGGGCGGCGGGAGCAGCGGCGCCAGCTGGTCGGATCGGAGCCGGCGCCGCGGGGACATCCTGGGGCGGGTCCGCTCGACGTCGCGCCAAGGCGCCAGCCGCCTCGACATCGCGGCGGTGTCGCTCCTGGTCATCGTCACCGTGGTCGCGGTGCTGGTGCCGTGGCTCGCGCCGCACGACCCGAAGCTGCCGATCGGCACCGCGTTCCAGGCCCCGGGGCACGGCGGGCTGCTCGGCACCGACGAGGTGGGGCGCGACGTGCTGACCCGCTTGCTGTTCGGGCTGCGGGCGAGCTGGCTGGCGGCGATCGTCGTGATCGCCGCCGGGCTGATCATCGGCGGGATCGTCGGCGTCGTGGCCGGCGCCACCGGCGGCATCGTCGACAGCGTGCTCATGCGCATCACCGACGGCTTCCTGTCGCTGCCGGCCGCGATCCTGGCGATCGCGCTGGTGGCCGCGCTCGGGCCGTCGTTCGCCCACGTGCTCGAGGCGATCGTCGTCGTCTGGTGGCCGTACTACGCCCGCCTGTTCCGCACGGAGATCCGGGCCCTGGCGGCGCGGCCCCACCTCGAGGCGGCGCGCCTGGCCGGCGCGAGCCGCTGGCGTCTCGCCACCCGCCACCTGCTGCCCGGCGCGATGTCGACCGTGCTCGTGGCCGCGAGCCTCGACGTCGGTGCTGTGATCCTGACGCTGGCCAGCCTGTCTTACCTCGGGCTCGGCGCGCCGGCCCCGGCGCCCGAGCTCGGCGCCATGAGCAGCCAGGGCCTCACGTACCTCCTCGCCTACTGGTGGATCCCGATCCTGCCGGCCCTGACCGTCTTCGCCCTCTGCGTCGTCGCGAACCTCGCGGGCGACGGCGTCCGCGACCTCTTCGAGTCCCGATAGGAGCGCCGTGACCACGTTCGTCCTCAAACGACTGGCCAGCCTGGTCGTGCTCCTCGTGGTCCTGACCGCGGTCATGTTCCTGCTGCAGCGGGTCAGCAAGACCGACCCGATCGTGGCCTACCTGGGCCGCGGGGCCACCGGACCCGCTGCCGCGCAGGCGCGCCACCACCTCGGCTTCGACCGACCGCTGATCGTGCAGTACGTCCGCTACGTCGACGACGTGGCCCACGGCAACCTCCAGATGTCGCTCCACACGCATCACCCGGTGATGGACGACCTCAAGACCTACCTGCCGCCCACGCTCGAGCTGCTGTTCACCGCGCTCGGCCTGTCGCTGATCGGCGCCCTGATTCTCGGCACCGTGTCGGCCATGCGCCTGCCCGGCGCCGGGCTGCTGCGGTTGGTGATGGTGGCGGGCGCGGCCGCGCCCACGTTCTTGCTGGGCCAGCTCGGCGTCGTGTTCTTCTACCGCCGGCTGGGCTGGTTGCCGGCCACCGGGCAGACGTCGCGCAACGGCGTGCCGACCGGACCCACCGGGTTCCTCGTGCTCGACGCGCTGTTCTCCGGAGACTGGCCGCTGGTCATGGACGCGGTGAAGCACCTGGTCATGCCGGCGGCGTGCCTCGCGATCGGCCCGGCCGTGGCCATCGGTCGGGTGCTGCGCAGCTCGCTCATGAGCAGCATGGACGCCGATTACACCCGCACGGCGCGCTCGAAGGGTCTGCGGGAGAGCGCCGTGGTCCTGCGGCACGCGCTGCGCAACGCGGCCAGCGGCCCGGCCCAGATGACCGGCCTGCAGGTCGGGTTCATGTTCGCGGGCATCGTCGTGGTCGAGCAGATCTTCGCCTGGCCCGGGCTGGGCAGCTACACGGTCGGCGCGATCACGAACTCCGACTTCCCGGCGATCGTCGGGGTGAGCCTGGTCGCCGGCGCGGTGTTCGTGATCCTCAACGCTGCGGTGGACATCTTCCAAGCTGCGGCCGACCCCCGGGTGGCGCTGCAATGAGCCGACACGATGTGCGCCCCCGTGCGTCCGAGGATGCGGACGAGGACGAGACCGAGGTCGCCGTGCTGCCCGACCTGGCCGCGCTGCACGTGATGGCCACCGCCGAGCCGGAACCGGCGGCCGACGTCGCGCCGGTGGTGCGGCTCGACGACGTCCACCTCACGTTCCAGCGGGCCGGCCGGGCCGTGCCGGCGCTGCGCGGCGTGTCGCTGGAGCTGCGGCCGGGCGAGATCTTCGGGCTGGTCGGCGAGTCGGGGTCGGGCAAGAGCGTGCTCGGGATGTCCGTGCTCGGCCTGCTCCCTGCTGCGGTCGAGGTCCGTGGCGAGGTCGAGGTGTGCGGCGCCGATATGCGAACGATCTCCCCCGGCCAGCTGCGGCGCCTGCGCACCGAGTCGTTGGGCGCGGTGTTCCAGGACCCGATGACCTCGCTCAACCCGACGATGCGGGTCGGGCGCCAGATGGTCGAGGCCTGCGGCTCGAAGCAGGAGGCGGTGCGCCTGCTCGACGCGGCGGGCGTGCCGGACCCGGCCCGCCGGTTGCGCAGCTATCCCCACGAGCTGTCGGGGGGCCTGCGCCAGCGGGTGATGATCGCGATGGCCATCGCCGGCAAGCCGAAGCTGGTCGTCGCCGACGAGCCGACCACCGCCCTCGACGTGACGGTCCAGGCGCAGATCCTCTCCCTGCTGCGCAACCTCTGCGACGAGCTGGGCACCGCGTTCCTGCTCATCACCCACGACCTCGGCGTCGCCGCGCAGATCTCCGACCGCATCGGCGTGCTCTACGGCGGGCGCCTGGCCGAGGTCGGCCCTGCGGCGGACGCGCTCGAGCGGCCGATGCACCCGTACACGGCCGGGCTGCTCCGCTCGCGCCTGACGCTCGAGACCGACACGTTCGAGCCCATCCGCACGTTGCGGGGCGAGCCGCCGATCCCCGAGTCGCAGCCGCCGGGCTGCCCGTTCGGGCCGCGCTGCGACCACCGCACCGACGAGTGCGAAGCCCTCTTGCCGCCGCTGGTGGCGCTCACGGGAACAGACGATCGAGCCACGGCCTGCCTGCGGATCGGTGCGATCGGCGACCTCGTGGCCGCGGAGGGACCGGTCGCGGTCGGGGTGGCGAGCGTGCGGGAGCGTCCGACCTTCGCGGGGCGTCCTGCGGCGCTGAACCTCGTCGGCGTGCACAAGCACTTCGGTGGCGGACGGCACGGCCTGCGTCGGGCCGCCGGCGCCCATGTGCTGCGGGGCATCGACCTGCTCGTGCGCGAGGGGGAGGCCGTCGCGCTCGTCGGCGAGAGCGGCTGCGGCAAGTCCACGCTGCTGCGGATCGTGGCCGGCCTGGCCGGGGCCGACGGGGGAGCGGTCGAGGTCGGCCAAGGCGCTCGCCCGCAGATGGTCTTCCAGGACGCCGGCGCGTCGCTGACGCCGTGGCTCACCGTCGGCGAGCAGATCGGCGAGCGGCTGCGGTCGGAGGGGCTCAGCAAGCTGCAGCGCCGCGCGCGGGTGAACGACGCGCTCCGCCTGGCCGGCCTGTCCGAGGACGTGGCGGCGGCCAAGGCCCACCAGCTCTCCGGCGGGCAGCGCCAGCGGGTCGGGCTCGCACGCGCGATCGTCGTGCCGCCCGAGATCCTCCTGTGCGACGAGCCCACCTCCGCGCTCGACGTGTCGCTCGCCGCCACCGTGCTGAACCTCATCGGGCGGCTCCGTCGCGAGTTCGACATGGCGGTGTTGTTCGTGACCCACGACCTGGCGGCGGCGCGGCTGGTCGGTGATCGGATCGCCGTGATGTACCTCGGGCGCATCGTCGAGGACGGCGCCGCCGCCGACGTGGTCGAGCGCCCAGCTCACCCCTACACCCGCGCCCTGCTGTCGGCCGTGCCCGAGGCGGGGGTGCGCTCGGTGCCCCTGAAGGGCGAACCGGCCAGCCCCCACCACCCGCCTGGCGGGTGTGCGTTCCATCCCCGCTGCCCTGAGGCGCTGCCACGGTGCGCGACCGACGAGCCGCCGTTCGAGCCGAGCCCGGCGTTCGGCCGGCCGGTCGCCTGCTGGCTCGTGCCCGGCCCCGATCGACCGCCGGACGCCGCGGTCGACTGAGGAGCGCCCGCTCGCCCGTCACCCGCCGACGGCCGCGGCCCACGCCGCCGGCTCGCCCCGCAACGAAAGGTTCGTCGATGCCGCCCTCCTCGTCCACCGTCACCGGCGTGCCGATCGTCGACCTCGCGCCCTGGCTCGCCGGAGACGCCCCGGGCAAGGCTCTCGTCGCCGAGCAGGTGCGAGACGCGTGCGAGGAGATCGGGTTCTTCAGCGTCGTCGGCCACGGCGTCCCGCCGGATCTCGTGTCGGCGTGCCGGGCGGTGGCCCGGGCGTTCTTCGACCAGCCCGTGGACGAGAAGGTGCCCGTCGCCGCGCATCGGCCCGGTGCGTTCCGCGGCTACGTGCCCCTCGGGCGCGCCGCGGTCGCCTACAGCATGGGCAAGGAGTCGCCGCCCGACCTGCGCGAGGTGTTCGCCATGGGCCCGGTCGACGTCGATCGCCGCGACCCCTACTTCTCGGGCGAGCAGGCCGGGAACCACTTCGCCCCCAACATCTGGCCGGCCGCGATCCCCACGCTCGAGGCCGTGCTCACCGACTACTTCCGGGCGCTCGACGACCTCGCCCGCACGCTCATGCGGGTGTTCGCAGTCGCGCTCGATCGGCCCGAGGACTTCTTCGAGCCCTTCATCGACCGGTCGATCTCGATGCTCGAGGCGCTCAACTATCCCGACCTGGTCGAGCCGCCGCTGCCGGGCCAGCTGCGCGTCGGCGAGCACTCCGACTACGGCAGCCTCACGATCCTGCTGCACGACGACGCGCCCGGGAACCTGCAGGTGCGCACGAAGGACGGATCGTGGGCCGACGTCGCCGCGGTGCCCGGCGGGTTCGTCGTCAACCTCGGCGACCTCATGGCGCAGTGGACGAACGACCGCTGGGTGTCGACCGTGCACCGGGTGGTGCCGCCCCCGCTCGAGCTGCTCGGCCAGAGCCGCCGGCTGGCCATCGCCTTCTTCCACCAGCCGAACTACGACGCGCTGATCAGCTGCCTCGACGGCGTGCGCGGCGAGGGCGAGGCGGCGAAGCATCCGCCCGAGACGTCGGGTGACCATCTGCGGCGCAAGATCGCAGGCATCCAAGAGCCGGGCGGCCAGAGCGAGAGGGGGACCGCAGGTGGCTGACCGCCTGGTCATCGAAGCGGGCCACGTCGTGACCGTCGATCCCGCGTTCCGCGTGATCCGCAACGGCGCGGTCGCGATCGAACGCGACCGGATCGTCGCCCTCGGTCCGGCTGACGAGATCGACCAGCGCGACGCCGACGTGCGGCGCTTCCCGCGCCACGTGGCGATCCCCGGCCTGGTCAACGGCCACACGCACGTCGCGGGGTCGTTGTTCCGCGGCCTGCTCGAGGACCGGCCCGACGCCTTCTACGGCTACGCACTGCCGATGGAGCCCGCGATGGATCCCGAGGCCATCTACGCGTTGAGCATGGTCGGCATCAGCGAGCTGCTGCTCTCGGGCTGCACGGTCATGAACGACATGTTCCACCACGCCGCCGAGACCGCGCGCGCCGCCCGCGACACCGGCATCCGCGCGCAGATCGCGCACAAGGTCTTCGACGCCGACCTGCCCGGCATCGGCAAAGGCCGCCGCGAGTTCCGGTTCTCCGACGGCATCGAGCGGCTCGAGGAGAACGTGCGCCTGCACGCCGCGTGGCACGGCGCCGCGGACGGGCGCATCGCCGTGCGCTTCGGGCTGCACGCGGCGGACACGTGCTCACCGGCCCTGATGGCCGAGATCGTGAACGAGGCCGGCCGGCACCGCGCCGGGATCCACACCCACGTCGCGCAGAGCCCCGTCGAGCACGCCTTCATCACCGAGACCTATGGCTGCGGTTCGGCCGTGCACCTCGAGCACAACGGGGTGCTCGGGCCGGACACGGTCGCCGCCCACCTCATCTGGGCCGACGGACCCGATGTCGCCGCGCTGGCCCGCACCGACACCCACGTCGCGCACTGCCCGGCGTGCGTGACAAAGGCGGTCGGCGCGATCGGCCCGTACCGCGACATCTACGCCGCCGGCATCACGGTCGGCTGGGGGACAGACTGGATCACCATGGACCCCTGGGATGCGATGCGCTTCGGCATCGTCGGCTACCGCATGGCCTATGGCGACGATCAGCTGCTCACCGCCGACGAGACCCTGCTCAGCGCCAACGAGGCGCTCTGGCGGTTCACGCTGGGCAGCGCGCGCATGCTCGGGATGGCCGACGACGTCGGCTCGCTCGAGGTCGGCAAGAAGGCCGACCTCACGTTGATCGACGTCGACCAGCCGCACCTGGCCCCGCTGTACGACCCGGTCTCGGCGCTCGTCTACAACGCGAGCGGTCGGGACGTGACCCACGTGCTGATCGACGGCGAGCTGGTGGTCGAGGACCGACGGATCACCGGCATCGACACGTCGGTGGTCGTGGCCGAGGCCCAGCGGGTGGCGGAAAAGATCTGGGCGACCGCGTCGACGCCCGCGGCCATGCCGTTGCCGCGGCCGTCGTTCGCCGGCGCCGGCTCCTGAGCGATGGGACGGTGACCCGGCGCCAACGAGCGC
This sequence comes from Acidimicrobiales bacterium, assembly GCA_025463985.1. Lineage (GTDB taxonomy): Bacteria > Actinomycetota > Acidimicrobiia > Acidimicrobiales > Iamiaceae > JAODBM01. The sequence goes on along the minus strand of JAODBM010000184.1, from coordinate 58,890 downwards.
GAGCAGCGGGCGTCGAGGCCGAGCCGTCGGACCGCCTGGTCCGCTCGCTGTGCGCGATGACGTTCGTGCAGTCCGTCGGTGCCTCGGTGATCCTGCCGCAGCTGCCGGTGTACCTGCGCGACCGCGGCTCCTCGGACCAGCTCGTCGGCGTGATCGTCGCCGCCTTCTTCGCGGCCGGCGTCGTCTTCCAATATCCGGCCGGGCGCCTCGCCGACCGGATCGGGCGCCGGCCCGTGCTGCTGGGCGGGCTCGTCTGCTTCGCCGTCGGCAGCTTCGGCTTCGTGCTCCCGACCGGCCCGGGCGCCTATGTGGTCTGGCGGGCCGTGCAGGGCCTGGGCGTCGGTGCCAGCCAGGTGGCGGGGCTGGCCATGCTCTCGGCCCACGTCGGCGTGCAGCGCCGCGGCCGAGCGTTCGGCTCGATGTACTCCGCCCTGCTCGCCGGCATGGCGGTCGGGCCCCTCATCGGCGTGCTCGCCGGGGTCGGATCCATGCGCGTGGTGTTCGTGGTCGGCGGCCTGGCTTCGCTGGCGGCGTGCGTGCCGGTGATCGTCGGCGTCCCCCGCCGCGAGGCCTCGCTCGCGGCCACCACGGCCGACGCGGGCGGCGCGCCGCCCACCGCGATCCTGCGCTCGAACCGGGTGCTCACCGGCGCGCTGCTCACCGCCGCGGCCTACGGGGTGAGCGTGGGCGTCTACGAGTCCTGCTGGACGCTGCTGCTGAAGGCCCGCGGCGCGCACGACTGGCAGGTCGGCCTGTCCTGGACCCTGTTCGCGCTGCCGTTCGTGCTGATGGCCCGGCCCGGCGGCTGGCTCGCCGATCATCTGGACCGGCGCCGATTGGTGGTCGGGTCGCTGTCGGTCTCGCTGCTGTGCTGCGCGTCGTATCCGTACCTCGGGGCGCTGCCCCTGCTGTTCGCGGTCGGCGCGATCGAGGCCGCGTCGATCGCGGTGGCCCTGCCGGCGGCGCAGTCCATGCTCACCGAGGCCGCCTCGCCGGCCCAGCAGGGTCGGGTGCAGGGCTTGTTCTCGACGAGCCAGACCGCGGCCACCGCCCTGGCGGCCGCGATGAGCGGGGCCCTGTTCGCGGCCGCCGACTGGGCCCCGTTCGTCGTCGGCGCGGTGCTCACGGGCCTTTTCACCGCCTCCCTGCCGTTCGTCTGGGCGTCGGCACCGGGGCGGGCGGCGGCCGGCGAGCCGGCCGGCGCGGTCAGCCCGTCGGGATATGGGGGCCGAGCAGCGTCAGGTCCGCCGGCGAGAGCCGGTCGCTCGCTCGCCACGCCTGGTGCCAGTACGGATACAGCAGCGGGGGAGCGCTGACCGCGTCGATGCGCGCCACCTGCTCGTCGGTCAGCACGAGGTCGGCGGCGGCCAGGTTGTCGGCCAGCTGGTCGCTGGTGCGGGCCCCGATCACGAGCGACGTCACCGCCGGCTTGCGCAACAGCCACGCCAGCGTCACCTGCGCGGCCGACACCTCGTGCTCCTCGGCCACGCGGATGAGGACCTCGACGATGTCGTGGAGCAGGTCCTGGTCGCGCACGGGCGGCTCGCCCCAGTCGCCCAGCTGGCGCGAGCCGGGCGGCGCCTCGTGGCCGCGCCGGTACTTGCCGGACAGCAGGCCGCCGGCCAGCGGGCTCCAGACGAGGACGCCGACGCCCTGATCGATCGACAGCGGGACGAGCTCGTACTCGGCCTCCCGGGCGATGAGCGAGTAGTGGATCTGCTGGCTGACGAACCGGGCCAGGTGGTCGCGCGCGGAGATGCCGAGCGCCTTCATCAGGTGCCAGGCGGAGTAGTTGGAGGCCCCGACGTAGCGGACCTTGCCCGACCGGACGAGGTGATCGAGGGCCTCAAGCGTCTCGTCGAGCGGCGTGAGACCATCCCACTGGTGGACCTGATAGAGGTCGATGTGGTCGGTGCGCAGCCGGCGCAGGCTCGCCTCGCAGGCCTCGATGATGTGGTGGCGCGAGAGGCCGGCATCGTTGGGACCGGAGCCCATCGCGAACCGCACCTTCGTCGCCAGCAGCAGGTCACCCCGTCGACCGTGCAGCACCTCGCCGATGATCTCCTCGGACAGCCCGGACGAGTACATGTCCGCGGTGTCGAGGAGGTTGACGCCGGCGTCGAGGCACTGGTCGATCTGCCGGCGGGCTTCGGCCACGTCGGTGTTGCCGATCCCCTCGAAGGTGCCGGTGCCGCCGAAGGTCATGGTGCCCATCGTGAGCACCGACACCCGCAGTCCCGACCGTCCCAGCTGTCGATGCTCCACCCCTGCTCCTTCTTGACGCGGCCGCCGACGGCCGAGCCTACGGGCGGGTGCTGCGCGGTCTCGATGGCGCGGTTGTGCCTGACAAACACTTCACACGCCCGACGCACGGGGATGCGCTGACGCGCTCCGCCCCTGCTCCAGCAACTATCGTGCGTCGCGCCCGCCGAGCCTTGCAGGGGAGTGGCCGTGGGAACGCGCTGGTCAGGGGCTATGAGCATCCTGGTGGCCGCGGTCCTGGCCGGGTGCGGCTCGTCCTCGACGCCGTCGTCGGGCGGCACCACAAGTCCGACGGCGACGGCGACGGTGACGGGTTCGGTCGTGTCCGGGCCGTCGTGTCCGGTGGCCCACGCCGACACGCCGTGCCCCGACCGGCCGGTTGGGAAGGGCGCCGTGGTGGCCCGCGTCGGTGGGCACGAGGCAGGTCGCGGCACGATCAGCAGCGCCGGCCGCTTCCAACTGTCGCTCCCGCCAGGGAGCTATGAGCTCACCCCGGAGGGCACGGGCATCCTGACCTGTGCCACCGTGGAAGTGCCTGTCGCCGTGGGCCAGACCACGCCGGTCACGCTGCGCTGCGACACCGGCATCCGCTGACCGGCGGGCGCCCGCCGGTCAGCGAATCGGTCAGATCCTCACGACGAGCCGAACCGCGTGTAGTTCCCGAGGTCCCGCGTGCGGCCGAAGACCACGTTGCGGACGTTGACGCTGGCGAACGTGCCGCACGTGACGCTCGAGTTCTCGGTTCGAGCGAAGGTGGTGGCGACCCAGACGCCGTCACCTGTCGGCCAGGCGCGGACGGTGTTGTAGTCGCCCCAGCGGAAGCTGTTGTCGGCCGTGTTGAGACAGCCTCCGCCGCCGCCGGTGACGACGTTGATGGTGGCGCCCGGCCACGCAGTGTTCACATCGTCGACCACACCGATCGTCCCGCTCGGGAAGTAGTGGGTGGTCCCGGTCCCGCCGCCGAACGTGTTGACGTAGCCGATGTGGCCCCGGTGGTCGGCGGCGAGCGAGGTGTAGAGACGTGCCACCGTCGTGCTGTACATGTCGATGTTGGCTTGCACGCTCACGAACGACTCACTGATCCTCGTGACCCGGGTGTAGGGCCATGGACGAGAGGTCCCCGATTGCTGTGCGCTCCACGAGAAGTACAGATTTCCCTCGCCACGTGTGGCACCGAGGATGCGCGAGTCGGTGCGCTGGCACCAGTTGTTCACCACGGCGTCCGCGCTGGCGCAGTTGCCGCCGCCGTTGGACATGTAGGTGAACGCCGGAATGGACGGGGTGTAGGTGGTGACCGTGGTGGAGTTCTCCGGCCAGCGCAGCACCTTCATCTTCGCGCCGAGCCCGCCGTCCAGCGGCGTCGACGAGCCGGCCCAGGCCACGTCGTGGCTGCCATCGGCCACCTTCAAGGTGAAGAGGTCGGTGCGCGAGATGTAGCTAAAGCTCGGCGCGATGCAGGCCTTCATGTCGTCGAGCGAGATGCGGGCCATGACGGTGCCGACGAAGCTGCCCCCGGTGTTGAACACGTTGACGGTCCAGTAGAGGAACCGCGTGCCGACGGCGAGGTCGTTGTAGTCGACCTCGTAGCCGCTAGGAAACCCAAAGGCGGTCGCGGTGAAGTTGTAGCTGCACCACGAGGTGAGATCGCTGCTGGGCGAGTTGGCGATGGTGGAATGGTCGGTGTACTGGAGCAGCCAGTACTGCGTGTCGCGGCCCGCGTCGTACTTCGCGACCTGGTCACAGCAGAATCCTGAACCGAACATCGAGAACGGGTTCAGCGCTGTCCAGCTGGTGCCGTTCGTATGGGAGTACGCCGCGTACCAGTTGCCGGTCTGGAGGATGTTCCGGCCCGACTGGTCGGTGCTGGGCTCGTCGACGATCGACGCGTTGCTCGAGGTCGGCGGCGCGGAGTTGCGGAACGTCTGGAACGAGGTCGGAGCCGCCGGGCCCGCCACGGGCATGGGTGCGCCGAGGGAAGCGTCCGTGGCCGCAGGTGTCGTCGAAGCGGCCGCCGGACCGGGCCGGGGATGCAGCTCGGAGAGCTTCCGGGCGGTGGCGATCTGCGCCGCGGTCACCGGTGCCGTTGCCTGGGGGCTCTTGGCCGAGACCCGGACGGGCGCGGGCCCGACGCCCGACTTCGCCTGCTGGACCGACGAGGCAGCCGTGGCCCCATTCGGTGTCTGTGCGGCGCGAGTGTGGCTCGCCATCACGAGGTTGGCGACCGGCTGGACGATCGGGAACTGCGTTGCCCCGATCACCACCCCGAGCGCCATCGCCGCGACCGTCGTCGGCTTCCGCAACAGCCGCGTCATCGAGCCCCGACCACGCGCGTGGCCCGTGCGTTGCATCACCATGCTTGTCCCCCCTCAGCCCGCGAGATCGCTCCCGCCTTGCCCTCTCCAACGCGGTCTACTACCGGGCACGGCACCACGCAACCATCGAGCGGGTGAAATGTCGGAGTTCGGGCGCGTGATCGTCCGCTCCCCGAGGCCACGCTTGACGACCATTGACGTCCCAGACGACACGTCGATTCACGTGGCGTCAGGCCGGCGGTTGGTCCACCAAAGCGGCCAGCTTCTTCGGCGCCATGGCGCGATAGCTCTCGGTGAGCAGCTCGGCGATCTCCTCCCAGTCCGTCGCTTCGTCGAGCACCATGCCCACCTCGTCCGGGCGCCAAGGCGGGGCGAAGAACGGACGGCCCGAGCTGCGCAGCGCGTGCAGCTCGGCGCCGGTCGAACGGAACATGAGCATCGTGATCGGCCCGTCGTCACCTGCCGCGCGGGCATACGACGGCGGCCATCCGGCTTCGACGGTCACGACGTGCGCAAAGGTCCGCGTCCGGATGCGCCACCGGGTGCCGACCCAGGCCCGCTCTTCGGCGGTCTCGGGCAGCCGCCCGCAGACCGACCGCAGCCGCGCGACGACCTCTGGTGGCGCATCGACGTGCTCACGCATGGCCGCGCCGAACCAGGTGTTCCACGCGCGCACCGGCCGCGGTGATCTCCTCGTGCTCCCACACCCGCACGACGGTCCAGGCCGCAGTGGCCAGCGCAAGGTCAGCCTGTCGGTCGCGCTCGACGTTGCGCTGGAGCTTGGGCGTCCAATAGCTGGTGTTGGTCTTCGGCGTGACCCCGTGCTCTGGGCAGTCGTGCCAGAAGCATCCGTCGACGAACACCGCGACCCGCGCCTTCGTGAACACCACGTCGGGGCGGACCTTCACGTCGCCGATGCGGAGCAGCAGGTTCGTTCGGAAGCGGAGGCCGCGTCGATGGAGGTCGGAGCGCAGGCGAACCTCGGGCTTCGTGTCAGCCCGACGGTTGCCTCGACCCACCCGGCTAGCGGCCGCGTCTTTCGGCGCCGGATACGGCACGCGCAGGCCCGCGCCGAGGGACACGGTCCGGTGCTCCGAGGTGGGTCCAGACGCGGGACCGCCTCCGGCTGCTGTCACACCCCCCGGGTCTACTCGACCCATGCGCAGGTCACCCGAGCATCCCGGCAGTGCCGACGAGCAGCCGCGACTCCGGCTCGCCGCCGGCATGCGCGATCGGCCCATCCCCGCACACCAGAATGACGGTGTGACCGGCGCCGCAGTCTCGCTCTTCTCCGGGGCAGGCGGCCTTGATCTCGGCATCGAGCACGCGGGGTTCCGCACGGTCGCTGCCGTGGAGTGGGACGACGACGCGGCCGACTCGATGGAGAAGAACGCGCCGACCTACTTCCCCGAGCTGCGGGAGGTGCTCCGGGCAAACCTCTACCCCCTGGCCACAGGCGGGGACGGTGGCATCACCACGAAGGACATCCTCAAGGTGGCTGGCCTCAGCAGTCGGAACCGGCCAGAGCTTCTCGTCGGCGGACCACCGTGCGTCGCCTTCTCCAAGTCCGGGTTCTGGCTCGACTGGAAGCGTGACGGGATCGACCCCGCGGCCAGCCTGCTGCAGGCGTACACGCGCGTGCTCGCTGAAGCGAAGCCGCGCTTCTTCATCCTCGAGAACGTGTACGCGCTCACGTTCAACAACAAGGCGAGCAAGCCCGCCTTCCAGCGCCTGCTCCTCGAGATCGAGGCCGCGGGCTATCAGTGCCAGTGGCGGGTCCTGCACGCAGCCGACTACGGCGTGCCCCAGGCCAGGCCACGTCTGTTCATCGTGGGATCGCGCAAGCGCGACCGCCTGCCGGAGCTGCCCGAGCCCACCCACCACGGGCGGTGGGAGCGGCGCCAGACCGAAGGCGGCCCCCTGCCGCATGTCACCACCGGACAGGCTCTGGCCGGGCTCGTCGCGCCCCCCGAGCCCGAGGAGGTCGTGCGTGGGCGTTGGGGTCACCTGCTTCCGGAGATCCCACCGGGCGACAACTACCTCCACTACACGGCCGAACGCGGGCATCCCGACCCGATCTTCGAGTGGCGATCGAGGTACTGGTCGTTCCTGCTCAAGCTCGACCCCGGGCGCCCGTCGCCCACCATCCAGGCCCAGCCCGGGCCGAACGTCGGTCCCTTCCACTGGGAGAACCGTCGGCTGCGGGTGGCCGAGCTGCGGCGGCTGTTCACCTTTCCGGACGACTACGCGTTCGTCGGGAGACGGTCATCGGTCCAGTCACAGATCGGAAACTCGGTGCCTCCGCAGCTGGCCCAGCACGTTGCCGTAGCTCTTGCGGGAGCGGGCGTGCACGCCACGGCACCCGGGCTCCCGGCAGGGCGACGCGCTGAGCGAGGCTGAGCCGCATGCTGTCGCCCCTGCTCGAATGGCTCCGCGAGCAGACGGCGGGCTGGCGACCTTCCGTCGTCGGGGTGTTCCGTGAGGACGCGCTCCATGAGTGGCCGCTGATCGCCTCGTCGGCAAGCGATCTGCGCCGACAGCTCACCGAGCACGGTCACCTGCTGCCACTGCCGAGCGAGCCGGCGGCCTTAGCCAACGTCATGGAGATCGAGCTGCGCCAACACCTGGCCGAGGCCGCGGCTCTCACGCCTGGCGCCGAGGTCGCCGCTGGAACCGAGCGCTCGTATCCCGACCTCGAGCTCTCCGGCGACGCGTTCGGAGGCGGCTTCCGAGCGGTCGACATCAAATGTGCTCGGCGCAAGATATCGCCGTCCGGCCGCACGCCGACCACGCTCAGCAATCGCATCGCGCTCTACACGGGCAACACCTACTTCCTTTGGCCTCAGCTGAAGTTCGGCGGGATCATGCGACCGTTCGAGCAGTACGAGGAGCTGATCTCGATCGTCGTGATCTACACGTACCGACCCGAGCTGCCCCAGCGGATCGCCGACGTCCAGGTCGTCGTCCACGAGACCTGGCGGCTCGCCTCCCGGGGCCGCGCATCGGCAACGCGGGAGTACATCGGCTCGGTCCGACAGATCGAACAGCTCCTCGCCGGCACCGGCGACTTCGAGACGGCAGACGACTTCTACGCGTACTGGCGTCACTCCACTCGCAACTGGAAGAAGTCGCCCGAGGCCGAGAAGCTGCTGAGACAAGCGCTCGGTCGCCGATCGCCGCCGCCCGCGTGACGCCGAACGAGACGCAGCGCTGACCACGCTGGTCAGCTTTGCAACGCTGGCGGGCTCGGCAGGGCGGTGAGGGCGGGGATGATGTCGTGGCCCCAGCGGGCGAGGTGGTCGAGCTGGGCCGCTCGCGATGCGTCAGGGAACGCCACGGTCACCCAGGTGACGCCGACGGCGGCCAGGTCGGTGCAGCTGGCCACCACGCGGTCAAGGTCGACTGGGCGGCTGGCGTTCATGCTCAGGCCGCGCGGCACGAACACGACGTCGAGGGGCGCGGTGCGGCCTACGTCGGTGGCGTAGGCGCGGGCGTAGGCGAGGCGGTCGGCGAGGTCGTCGGTGCTGGCCAGGGCCGCGGTGCGGGTGCGGTCGGCGCCCTGCGCGGGGTTCGGGAACGGGGACCATCCGTCGGCCAGGTCGACGGCGCGGCGGATCGCCCGCTTGCTGTTGCCGCCGATCCAGATCGGCGGGCCGGGCTGCTGGACCGGGCGGGGGAGCATCGTGTTGCCGACGGCGGTCCAGCCGTGGCCGACGGCGGTGATGGGTTCGCCGCTCCACGCCTGGCGCATCGCGTGGATGGCGTCGTCGGTGCGGTCGTTGCGGTCGGTGTACGGCGAGCCGAGCGCGTCGAACTCGCCTTCGAGGTAGCCGGCGCCGATGCCGACGATGAGTCGCCCGCCGCTCAGCACGTCGAGGGAGGCGAGTCCCTTGGCGGCCAGGAACGGGTTGCGGTAGGCGGCGATGAACAGGTTGGTGTGCAGCCGCAACGTGGTGGTGGCGGCGGCCGCGAAGCTCAACGCGACGAGCGGGTCGAGGGCGTGGTGTCCGCCCGCGGCGAGCCAGTCGGTCGTCGGGAACGGATGCTCGGTGGTGTAGGCGGCGGCGAACCCGGCGCGCTCGGCGGCGGCGGCCAGCTCGGCGATCGCCTCGCCCGAGATCAGCTCCGGGCCCGCATCGACGCGGTGGGTCGGCAGACCGAACGAGACCTTCATCGCGGCGCCGCTCGACGACGCCAGGCCGGTGCCGGTGCCGCTACCGGTGCCGCCCTGGCGACGGGCCCGCGAGCCGTGGTGCGCGCCCCGCCGTGCTCAGTGCGCAACGGCTCGGTCGCGCAGCAGCGCCGTGTCCCGCAGGGCGAGGCGCAGGACGCGCAACATCGACCGGCCGCTCGTGTCCTGGCCGGCCTGCCGCCTGAGGAGCGCCAGGCCGTGGTCGGACCCGCTGGCCGTGACGCGGATGCCGCGGGGCAGGTCGCGCACGCGAACCGCCGCCCCCAAGACGCGCGAGGCCGGGCCGTCGGTGGCGAATCGGCGGAGGGCCCACGACACCGCGGCGGCGGTGCCGTCGACCCCGACGACCATCAGACGGCTCGCGTTCGCCATCAGGTGGTGCTCGTTGGACCGGGCCCAGGTGCCGGCGGCGACGACCTTGTGGCCTACGGACTCCGGCGGTTCGTCGGCATCGACGCGGAGGACGATGACGACCACGCCCAGCGACCGGGCCAGCTCCTCGCCGGTCAACCAGCTCGGCGGCGGCGTGCCGCGGTCGAGGACGGCGATCACGACCGGCGTGTCCGCCATCACCCCCAGGGGCCAGATCACCTCGAGCATCGACGAGTCGTCGGAGGGGAGACGGACGTGCTCGATCATCGGACCGCTCCTGTCGTCGTTCGGCGCTTCGTCATCGTGCGGGATCACGATCGCCGGTCGAAGCCATGTACATGTCGACGAGCCGGTCGGCGTCGACGAGGTCGCACGCGCCCGACCAGATGACCCGGCCCAGCTCGAAGAGGATCACATCGTCGGCCACCGCGTGCACGTTGCGGGCCTTCTCCTCCACGAGGAGCACGGCGACGCCCGACTCCCTGATCTCCTCGATCCAGTCGAGGACCTGTCCGACGATGCGCGGCGCGAGGCCCAGAGTCGGTTCGTCGACGATCAGCACGGTCGGCGGCTGGATGAGCAACGGCGCGAGGGCGAGCATCTGCTGCTCGCCACCGGAGAGGTGGCCGGCAGCCACGGAGCGACGCTCGCCGAGCGCCGGGAAGCGGTCGTAGGCGCCGGTGATCTCCTGGGCCGTGCGCAGGCGCATCTTGAGGTTCTCGTCGACGCTGAGCGACGGGAAGACGCCGCGGGACTCGGGAGCGAGCACGAGGCCGAGGCGGGCCCGTTCGTGCGCGCCGAGCGCGGTCACGTCCTGATCGTCGAAGCGGATGTGGCCGGCCGTGGGCGCGACCAGCCCGCTCATCACCGCGCAGAGGGTGGACTTGCCCGCTCCGTTGGAGCCGAGCAGGACCGTGGTGGTGCCGGGCCGCAGCGTGAGGTCGATGCCGTGCAGCACCTCCACGTCGCCGTAGCCGGCGTGGACCCCCTGCATGGTGAGGATCGGCGCTGGACGGTCGACGAGGGGCTCGGCGCCGTTGATCGTGGAATTGCGCACCACCCCGAGGTGGAGCAGCTCCTCCTCCCGAGCGCCCGACACCGGCACCACGGCCAGGCCGGAGGCCACGAGCGCGCTCTGCTCCTTGGCCCGCCGCGCCTGGCGCCGGAGGTGCGCCGTGCTCAAGATCCCGTTGGGGTTGCTGGCCAGCTGCACGGCCCCGAGGCCGAAGAGGATGGGGGCGAGGTAGATCGAGGTGGTGCCGTTCCAGCTGAGGAAGCTGGGCACCCACGACGGCCAGTGGACGCCGCCGCTGAGCCACTGGGGGAAGAGCGCGGCGAACAGCCCGCCCATGATCGCGCCGGCCGGTCTGCGGATGCCCCAGATGGCGATCGTCGACAGCCAGATCAAGCCGGTGATCGGCGGGGTCGTGGTGCCGGTGACGCTGCCGTTGTAGGCGGCGAGGAGCACGCCGCCCAGCCCGGCGATAGCAGCCGAGACCATGAAGACCTTCAGCTTCGTCCGGCTCGGCGCGATGCCGGACATGCGGGCGCCGGGCTCGGCAGAGCGGACGGCGACGATGGCGCGGCCCGACGCGGACCGTTGCAGGTTCCGCACGAGCACTGTCACCACGCCGAGCACGATCGCCATCGCGAACGCGAACGTCCGTGGCTGCGCCAGGTCGAACGGCCCGATGTGCGGCCGCACCACCTTCCAGCCGAGCTGGCCGTTGCTGAGGTACTGCCAGGCGAACAGCACCCGATCGCCGAGGAAGGCGAGGCCGAGGGTGGCCAGGGCCAACGGGAGCCGCCCGAGGCGCATGACCGGCAGGGCCACGACCACGCCGAGCAGCGTGGCGACCACGATCCCGCCGAGCGCGGCGACGAAGAGGGGAGCGCCGTGCGAGAGCAGCAGCCCCGTGGTCAGGCCGGCGCCGGTCACGAACGCCGACTGAGCGAGGCTGACCATGCCGCCCTCGCCGGTCACGACGACGAACGACAGGAAGATCACGCCGAGGACCAGGCCGTTGGCGACGAGGCCGAGGGCGAAGCTGTCGGCGAGGAAGGCGACGTAGACGAACAGGACCGCGGCGCCGATCGCCCATGGTGCGCCCCGGCGCCACGGCGGCTGGTCAGTGGCGGGCCCGAGCGCGGGCAGCTCCTCGCTGGCGACGCCGGCGGTGCGCGAGCGATCCCGGTTCCAGAGGGCGAGGCCGAGCAGCAGGATCACGAAGGGCACCGACGAGTTGAAGCCGGAGATCGAGCTGGCGAACGTGGCGTAGCCGGCCGTGAGGTTCTGGGCCACGCCGAGCACGAGGCCGCCGACGAACGCCAACGGGATCGATCGCAGCCGACCGAACACGCAGGCCGAGATGGCCACGAACGTCACGAACACGAACGCGTTCTGGTCGAGGCTGTTGAGGATCGGCAGCGCGATGACGCCGGTGAGCCCGGCCAGCATCGTGCCGAGCGTCCAGATGACCGTCGAGAGCCGATCGCGATCGACGCCGCGCAACGATGCGAGGGCAGGCCGATCGACCACGGCCCGCATGTGCAAACCGGTGCTGGTGCGGCGGAGCAGGTACCAAAGGCCGAGCCCGCAGGCCGCGGCGGCGGCGAAGACGACGGCCTGGTTCGAGTTGAACGTGCCGCCGGTGGGCAAGGTCCACACCTTGGGCGGCGACGGGCCGAGGCCGGGGAGCGTGTACACCTCGTTGCCCAGCGGGATCTCGAACTTGCCGACGAAGACCAGCCGCTCGACGACCCAGCGCATGAGCGCCGGAAGGGCCACCATCAGGCCGACGGCAGCAACGATCTTTGCGGAGTCGTCCTTGTCGGCCAAGCGCCGGAACACGAGGCGATCGAGCAGGATGCCCAGGAGCGGGGCGAAGACCAAGACCGACACAGCAACTGCCGGCCATACGTCCCAATGCAAGCCGTCATGCAGCTCGTAATACAGAAATGCCGTGCTGAACGCCACGCCGCCGTAGGCGAGGTTGAAGATGCCTGATGCCGAATATGAGAGCACCAGGCTGCAGGCGATGAGCGAGAAGATCGCGCCCGAGACGAGGCCGCTGATGGTGAGGCTGGCGAACTTGTTCATCGCACCTTTCCTTCGCCGCACCCCGCGGCGGAGTCGTTGGACCGAACACCCCGGGTTGTCCTCGCACGGGGAAGGGGGTGCTGCGAGGACAACCCGGTGATCGTGGGAACTACCGCTTGTAGTTCGGGTAGCAGGTCATCGGGAGGGCGACGGCGTACTTGCCGTTCTTCACCGTGACCAGTGAGGTGCAGGAGTTCGGTGCGGTGTGATCCGCAGGGAAGGCAACCGGGCCGAGTCCACCGGCGACGGGCTTGTAGGTGAACCCGCCGCCACCGTTGATGGCCGCTTGGAAGGTGTCGGGCGTCAGATCCTTGCCCGCCTTCTCCAGCATCTGCACGAGCACGTCAGCGCTCCAGTAGCCCACGGAGGCGCCGAAGGAGACGAACGGCTTGGCACCGCTCGCCGTGAGGTCGGCGATGACCTGCTTGGACGCCGCGTCGCCGGCTTCGGCGGGCGGGATCTGGACGTTGATGTAGGTGCCCTCGAGGATCTTGGCCACCGCGGGCTGCGTCTCGAGCAGGCCCGGGGCGTAGGTCACGAAGTTGACCATGAGGCCCTTGAACCCTGCCGCCTTCAAGGCGCCGGTGAGGCCCAGCGCGTTGGCGAAGCTCACGTTGACGTAGGCCACGTCGGGGTTCGAGGCCATGATCGCCTGCACGTAGGGCGTGTAGTCGGTCACCGTCGTGTTCAGCGGGATGTTGCTCTTCGTGTAGACGACCTGGCAGCCCTCCTTCTTGCAGATGTCCCCGAAGTCGCGCAGCGCCGTCTTGCCGGCGTCGCCGTCCTCGGACTGGAAGGCGAACTTCACGTCCTTGGCGGCCTTCCCGCTGATCTTGATCATCGGGGCCAGGTACGAGCCCTGGATCTCGGTGTTGCCGATGAGGCAGCCGTTGAACCCGTAGCCGAAGTCGTTGCCGCAGAAGCCGGGCATGAAGCCCCAGCCGACGAACGGCACCTTCTGCGCTGCGAGGTAGTCCGACGATGCCGGCAGGAACGACTGCGAGGCGACCGGAGCGAGCGCGAACACCTTGTCACGGGTGACGAGCTGCCGGACGGCGTCGAGGTTGCGGCTGTTGTCGCTGCCGTCGTCGGCAACCGGCAGGTACTTGATCATCCGGCCGTTGATGCCGCCGGAGCGATTGACGCGGTCGAAGCGCGCCTTGGCCCCGTCGTCGATGCCTTGGTAGTTCTTCGCCTCCGCAACGCCACCGATGACGATCTCTTTGTCGGTGACACCACGCACGGTGCCGCCACCGCCGCCGCTTCCACCTGCGGTCGTATTTGACGATGCGGCCGTCGTGGTCGTGGCGGTCGAGCTCTTGGAACTGCTGCCGCAACCGGCGGCAACGAGCGCACACATCGTCGCGACTGCGAAGACGCCCCTTAGTCGGTATCTCATGCTGGCCTCTCTGAGTAGCTTTTGGAACTGCCGAACGCGCGAGCAAAGATCAAGATGAAGACGAAGGTGTCACGTCCGTTCGCAAATAGAGGCATGCGAACGGGGATGTGATGACCCCCAGCCTTCACTCCCCGATCGCTCCCCCTATGCTGGAACAATCGTGCGTTCCAGCGTTCTCATTGGAGAACCTTGGTTGCGGCTCGGCAAGCCGAACGTTCCCTGCATTCATTGATCATCCCGATGAGCGGATCGCGCGGCGCTCGTCGCCAAAAGCTGGTGGTCACGACGGCAGCAGCGGCGCCACCTGCTCGTGCCACGCCGACATCTGTTCGAGCTGCTCAGCGAGGCAGCGACTCCGGAACCGAACCTGCAGGTGGTTCACGCCGAGCGCGGACATGTCCCGCATGGACTCGGCGATCTGCTCGGCCGGGCCGCTCAACGTCGGCCGATCCCCGAGGTCCCAGGTGGGGTGGCCGACGTGGATCGCCTCGGTCACGAAGCCGATGTCCACGGACACGTCGCGCTCGAGGCGCTCGAGCTCGGCGCGGATGAACCCGATCGCCTCGGGCATCGCGGCGCGTTCCGAGCCCTGCGGGATCCAACCGTCCCCACGCGCCGCGACCCGTCGCAGCGCGGCACGGCCGCGGCCGCCGACCCAGATCGGCAGTCGCTCCTGCACTGGCCGGGGCCCCACGCCGAGGTCGCCGGTGGCGAAGCGCGGGCCGGGGTGGCGGGGGAACTCGTCGGCGAGCACGGCGCGGATGCAGTCGATGGCGTCGTCGGTGACCGCGCCGCGATCGGCGAACGGCACCCCGAGGACGTCGAACTCCTCCTGCAGGTGGCCCGCGCCCACGCCGAGGATCGCCCGGCCGGCAGACAGGCGGTCGAGCGTCATGAACGCCTTTGCCGTGTGCAGCGGATGGCGCAGGGCGACGATGTAGACGCTGGACAAGAGGCGGACGTTGGTCGTGAGCGCCGCGGCCATGCCGAGCACCGCGACCGGGTCGTACCAGGCGGTCCCCATCTGCTCGGCGGCGGCGCCGGCGGGGATGCCCACGTGGTCGCAGGCCGCGACGTAGAAGAAGCTGGTGGCGTCGGCGTGCCGGATGATGGCGATGAGGCCCTCGACGTCGGTCGACGACTCCCATGGCTCCGCGAACGAGCGGCTCACGGTCTGGATGGGCAGCTGCATGCCATAGACGAGCTGGCCCTCAGGCACGATGCTCACGGTTCGGAACCCCCCTTGATCCGGCCCAACAACCTTCCGCGCCCAGGTGAGCGCTGGCAACACCCGGTCACTGCGGATCCATCGCCACCGCCGATCGGACGAGTGATCGGCCTCCAGGATGGATCGCGAGAAGATCGGCCTTGGATCGAGGCATCGATCGGGACACCATCAACGGGTGCTCGACTACGTGATTCGCGGTGGAACCGTCATCGATGGCTCGGGGCGACCCGGCGAGGTGCGCGACGTCGGCGTCCGGGACGGCCGGATCGTCGCTCTCGCGGCCGCCGACGAGCCCGCCCAGCAGGTCGTCGACGCGACTGGGCTGATCGTGTGTCCCGGGTTCATCGATCCCCACACCCACTACGACGCGCAGCTGCACTGGGACCCGTTCGCCACCCCGTCGAGCGAGCACGGCGTCACCACCGTGGTCGGCGGCAACTGCGGGTTCACGCTGGCCCCGATCAAGGCGGCCGACGTCGACTACACGAGCCGGATGATGGCCCGGGTCGAAGGGATGTCGCTCGCCGCGCTCCAGGAGGGCGTCCCCTGGAACTGGGAGACGTTCGGCGACTTCCTCGACCGGCTGGACGGCGCGATCGGCGTCAACGCCGGCTTCCTCGTGGGCCACTGCGCCGTGCGGCGGTACGTGATGGGCGAGGACGCCGTCGGGAGCGAGGCCACCGACGAGCAGCTCGCGGCCATGTGCGACCTGCTCGCCGCATCGATCGCCGCGGGCGGCCTGGGCCTGTCGACCACGCTGTCGTCGACGCACTCCGACGGCGATGGCCGGCCGGTGGCCTCGCGGTGGGCGACCCACGAGGAGCTGCTCGCGCTGTGCCGGGTGGTCGGCGAGCATCCCGGCACCACGCTCGAAGGCATCGTCGACGGGTGCCTCGACCAGTTCGCCGACGACGAGATCGACCTGCTCGTGGCCATGTCGGCCGCGGCCGGCCGGCCGCTCAACTGGAACGTCCTGACCGTGGACTCGCGCGTGCCCGCCCGCGTTCCCCGCCAGCTCGGCGCGTCGACCAGCGCCCGCGCCGCGGGCGCATCGCTCGTGGCGCTGACCATGCCGATCCTCGTGCCGATGAACATGAGCCTGCTCACGTTCTGTGCGCTGCACCTGCTGCCGGGCTGGGGCGCGATCTTGTCCCTGCCGCTCCCCGAGCGCATCGCGCAGCTCCGCGATCCCGACGTGCGGCGGACGATGGAGGTGAGCGCCCACAGCCCCGAGGCCGGGCTGCACCGCCGCCACGCCGACTTCGCCCGCTACGTGATCGGCGAGACGTTCTCCGAGGCGAACGCCGGGCTGAAGGGCCGGGTGGTGGGCGACATCGCGGCCGAGCGCGGCACCCGCGCGTTCGACACCCTGGTCGCGATCGCGATCGACGACGACCTGCGCACGGTGCTGTGGCCCACGCCGCCTGACGACGACGAGGCGAGCTGGACCTTGCGCGGCGAGGTGTGGACCGACGATCGGGTGCTGCTGGGCGGCTCCGACGCTGGCGCGCACCTCGATCGCATGTGCGGCGCCCCATACCCGACGCGCTTTCTCGGCGACGTCATCCGGGGTCGACGCCTCGTGCCGCTCGAGCGTGCCGTCCAGCTGATGACCGACGCGCCGGCCCGCCTGTTCGGCCTGCGCGAGCGCGGCCGGATCGAGCCGGGGTGGTGGGCCGACCTCGTCGTGTTCGACCCGGCCGAGATCGACTCGGGTCCGGCGACGCTGGTGCGCGACCTGCCCGGCGACTCGCCCCGGCTCATCGCGACCGCGCACGGCATCGTGCTGGTGCTCGTCAACGGCGAGGCGAGCGTCCGCGACGGTGCGCTGACCGGCGCCCGGTCGGGGAGCGTGCTGCGGTCTGGCCGTGACACCGAGACCGTCGCGACCGCCTGACGCCGGGCCGCACCGCCTCGCTTCGCCTTCATGCACGGGTCACCGCAAGGCGAGCTCGTCGGCCTGCTCGTGCGCCGAGCCGAACGCCGCATCGAGCGCCCAGGCCCGCTTCAGGTAGAGGTGCGGCTCCGCCTCCCAGGTGAACCCGACGCCACCGTGGACCTGGATGCAGGCCTTGCCGTTGGCGACCGCCGCCGTTCCCGCGGCGAGCTTGGCCGAGGCGATCGCGAGCCGCCCCGCGTCCGTCCCGGCCTCGTCGAGGGTGGCCGCGGCGGCGTAGATCGCCGAGCGGGCCAGCTCGGTGCGCACCAGCATGTCGACCACGAGGTGCTTGACCGCCTGGAAGGTGCCGATCGGCCGCCCGAACTGCTCGCGGGCGAGCGCGTAGTCCCGAGCGGCGTCGGTCGCCCTCGCGGACACGCCGAGCAGCAGCGCTGCCGTCAGGAGGCGTCCGCCAAGGATCCAGCGCGCCGACTCGGCCGGACCGCCCAGCTGCTCGCCCTGCGGGAGCCGGTCGACGATGTGGGTGGGGGTGAGCGGATCCATCGGAGCGTCGACCGGTTGCGCGGACACGCTTGTGGGTTCGACCAGCCACAGGCCGTCGGGGTCGGTGACCACCAAGGCATCCGAGGCGGTGAGGTGCTCGACGATGGCCGGACCATCGGTCCGCTCGACCGAACCGACCACCGTGCCGGTCACGAGCCCGGCGGCGAGGTGCGTGGCCACGAGCGGGCCCGGCGCGAGCGACCGGCCCAGCTCCTCGTACACGACGACCGCCTCGGTCGTGCCGAGCCCGACGCCGCCGGCGGCGGCCTCGAGCCGCAGCGAGAACACGCCCATGGCGCCGAGCGCGTCCCAGAGGCTGCGGTCGAGCTGCCGGTGCGTGGCGAGATCGAGCAGCGCGGGCAACGACACCCGTTGCTCGCACAGCTGCCGGACGCCTGCCTGGAGCTCGGCCTCGATGTCGTCGAGCTGGAGGTCCATCAGCGCTCCTTCGGCAGGCCGAGCAACCGCTCGCCGATGATGTTGCGCTGCACCTGGGAGGTGCCCGCGGCGATGGCGGTGGAGATGGCGTGGCAGTGCCCGAGCAGCTGCGGGTCGGCCATGGTCCGCCGGCTCGGCGGTTGCACGAGCATGGAGAGCTCGCCGAGGTCGTCGCGGAACTGGGAGTACGCGAGCTTGAAGATCGAGCCGCCGAGGCCGGGCACGCCGGACCGGGCCGCGCTCGACACGTTCCGCTGCGTGAGCGCCCACAGCGCGTCATAGGTCCCGACCAGCCGCCCGAAGGAGCGCCGCACCCCGGCGTCGGCGAGCAGGCCCGCGGCCTGCGCGGTGGCGCGGAGATCGTGCATGAGCTCTTGCGACTCGAGCAGCTCGCGCACGAAGCCGGTGCCGCGCTCGAAGCCGAACGTCACCATGGCGACCCGCCACCCGTCGCCCTCGCCACCGACGCGGTTTGAGGCAGGCACCCGCACCTCGTCGAGGAACAGCTCGCTGAACTCCTCGGACCCCGTCATCGTGCGCAGCGGCCGCACGGTGACGCCCGGCGCGTCCATCGGCATGATCAGCCACGACAGCCCGCGATGGCGGGGCGCCGCGGGGTCGGTGCACACGAGCAGCTCGCAATAGTCCGCGACCTGGGCGTTCGACGTCCAGACCTTCTGGCCCGAGATGACGTACGAGTCGCCATCGCGCACCGCGCGGGTTCGCAGCGACGCGAGGTCGGAGCCGGCGTCGGGCTCGGAGAACCCCTGGCACCACACCTCCTCGCCGCGCAGGATCGCGGGCACGTGGCGCGCGCGCTGGGCCTCCGTGCCCTCGGCGATGAGCGTGGGTCCGGCATGCAGGAGCGCCACGAACAGCACGCCGACCCCGGGCGCGCGGACGCGCTCGAGCTCCTCCAGGAACACGAGGTGCTGGGTGGGGGAGGCGTCGAGCCCGCCGAACTCCTTCGGCCAGCTGACCCCGCCGAGGCCGGCCTCGAACAGCTGCCGCTGCCAGGCGAGGTCGAAGGCGCGGCGGCCCGACCAGTCGTCGGCCGCCGGCTGGGGTGGCAGCGCGGGAAGCACCGTCTGCAACCAGTCGGCGACCTCCCGGCGGAACGTCTCGTCCTCGGGCGTGGCGTGCAGATCCATCGCAGAGGGGTCGGGGGCCGCTAGCGGCCGCGGAACACCGGGGGCCGGTCCTCGGCGCGGGCCTTGCGCTGCTCGGCGTAGTCGTCGCTGCCGTAGACGACGACCTGGGCCAACAGCTCCTCGCCCATGGCCTTCTCGACCTGGGGGAGCGCCAGCCCGTTGAGCATCCGCTTCACGAGCTTCACGGCGAGCGGCGGGCGCGTGGCGATGTCGCGGGCGATCCCGAGCACGACCTCGTCGAGCTGCTCGACGGGCACGAGGCGCGAGACGATGCCGTGGGTGAGCGCCTCCTCCGCGCTGAGGACCCGGCCCGTCAGCGCGAGGTCGAACGCCATGCCGTGGCCCGCCATCTGGAAGAGCCGGCACGTGCCGCCGGTGTCGGGCACGACGCCGTGGATGACCTCGGGGAGCGACATCTTGGCGTCGGTCGCGGCGACCCGGATGTCGCACAGCAGCGCGCGCTCGAACCAGCCGCCGATGATCCAGCCCTTCATGGCGACGACGATCGGGCACGGCAGCGACGTGAGCAGCTTGGTGTTCTCGTGGCCGCGCTCGATGAACGCGAAATGGCTCACGTCTCCGTCCCGCATGCCCAGCTCGCTGGTGTCGCGGCCCGACGAGAGCGACTTGCCCTCGCCGCGGATCACGAGGCAGCGCAGGTCAGCGGCGGCGTGCAGCTCGCGGAACGCGTCCCACAGCCGCTCGTCCATCTCGTCGTTCGCGGCGTTGTGCCGCTCGGGACGGTTCAACGTGATGATGCCCACGCCGTCGTCCATCGTGAGCTTGACGCTCGGTTCCCCTGCCACCTGCAGCCCCTTGACGCTCGGGTTAGAAGCTCAGTGTCGCCGCCGCAGCCGGCGGGTCCTAGGGGAAACGCCCGTCCATTCATCGGCCCCGTCAATCACGCTCGCGGGTGCACGAACAGCATGGCGGCCGTGGCCAGCACCCGGCCGTGGGCGTCGTTGGCCGTCCCGGCCAGCCGCGTCTTGCGTCCGAGGCGCTCACCCACGGACCCCGCATACCGCACGACCGCGCCGGTCGGCATCGGGGCCTGGAAGCGCACGGTGACCTCGGCCGTGACGCCCGGCCCGCAGCGGGCGATGGCGAGGCGCCCCAGCACGTAGTCGAACAGGCCGCCGGCGTAGACGCCGTGGACCCGGCCCGGGGGGCCCTCGTGGCGCAGGTCGAACATGACCGACACGTCGATGGTGGCCTCGCCGAGCCTGACGTCGGTGACCAGCGATCCGGGGTGCTGCGGCCCGTGGACGGGATGGCTCGCGTAGCGACAGCGCAGCGTGTCGCCGCCCTGAGCCAGGTGGGCCCGATCGGCTGCGCCGTAGCGGCTCGTGGGGCCGCGCGGGCCGTCGAGCCGCGCGACGACGCCGGCAAGGTCGTCGGCTAGCCGGCGTCGCTGGTCGGCGTCGAGGTTCGGCCCGATCGCGCGCCGTTCGAGGTCGCGGAGGAGGCGGGCCAGTGGGTCCGGCGAGCCGGCCCCTGCCGCGAGACGGTCAGGCCCGTCGATCGAGCCGCTCGGCGGCACGAGCTCGGTACTCCTGCAAGGGCACGGCGGCGATGGTGCGCAGGGCCGGCCGCCCAGGCTCGACCTCGGTCAACGGGGACGTGGCCACGAGCGACTCGTTCGCTCGCTCCGCCAGGTGCTGGTAGGCGCGCGTCCCGTTCGCCTTCCAGGCGATCTCGTCGGCAGTGAGCGCCCGGAGGATCGTGGCCGGCGTCCCGACGGCGAGCATGCGGGCGGGAAGGTCGAACTTGGCGGGCACCACGCTGCCGGCCCCGACGAAGGCCTCCTCGCCGATGCTCGCGCCGTCCATCACGATCGAGCGCATGCCGATCAGGCTGGCCCGGCCCACCACGCAGCCGTGCAGGATCGCGCCGTGGCCGACGTGGCCGTCGCGCTCCACGAGCGTCCGGTCGCCGGGGAAGCAGTGCAGGACGCAGCCGTCCTGGATGTTGGCGCCGGCCTCGACGACGATCTGGCCGAAGTCGCCGCGCAATGAGGCGAACGGGCCGATGTAGCAGCCGGCCCCGACCAGCACGTCGCCGATGAGCGCGGCCGCCGGGTGCACGAACGCGGTCGGGTGCACGACCGGGGTCACCCCGTCGATGGCGTACGCGCCGCTCGTCGGCCAACCGGCGGTCACGACGCCTCGACCTCGCTCGCTGCGTCCGAAGCGGCCGACGTGGCGTACTCGGCCAGCCGATCGATCTGCGCGAGCGCCTCCGCCACGATCCGGTCGACGAGCACCGCGCAGGTCGGGAGGTCGTCGATGACGCCGGTGACCTGGCCGCTCGACAGGATGCCGACGTCCAGCCGCCCGTCGACCATGGCGGCCCGGCACAGCATCGGCGCGTTCGCCGCCATCACGATCTGCTGGAGGCTGTAGCCCTGCTCGGTGCGCAGCGCCCGGCCCTCCCGCAGGATGGCGCTCCAGGGACGGCCCGACATCTTCTTGAAGGCGACCGCGTTCCGGGCCGATCGCACCAGGGCTCGACCATGGCTGCCGTCGACCTGCTCGACGAACGGGGTCCTGATCATGCGGTGCGGCTGGCCGTCGACCTTGCTCGTCACGACCGTGGTCCCCACCGGCTGCTCGAGGTAGGTCGCCTTCACGTTCGCCGGCACCGGGGATTCCGCCGTGAGCAGGAAGCGCGTCCCCATCGCCACCCCGGCCGCGCCATGGGCCAGCGCGGCCGCCAGGCCTCGACCGTCGAAGAAGCCGCCCGCCGCGATCACAGGCACGTCGACCGCGGCCAGCACGTCCGGCAGGAGCACGGTGGTCGCCGTCTGGCCCGTGTGGCCGCCGCCTTCGCCACCCTGCACGATCACCGCATCGGCGCCGAACCCGACGACCTTCTCGGCGTGGCGCCGGGCGCCGACCGACGGGATGCACACGAGGCCGGCGTCCTTGAGCCGGCGAATGAGGTCCTCGCGTGGCGCCATCGCGAACGAGGCCACGCGGACGCCGCGCCGCACCATGATGTCGACCCGGTCGCGCGCGTCGGGCGCATCCGAGCGGATGTTGACGCCGAACGGGCGATCCGTGCGCTCCTGCACGTCGGCGATCGCCGCATCGAGCTCGTCGAGATCGAGCATCGCCGCGGCCAGGATGCCGAGCGCGCCCGCGTTGGAGGTCGCCGCCGTGAGCCGGGCGTCGGCCACGAAGCCCATCGCCGTCTGCACGATCGGGTGCTCGATGCCGAGCAGGTCGCACAGGGGCGTCCGCAGCCGTCGCCGCGTGGTCACGCCGGCGCTTCCGGCTCGACCACGAGGTCGGCCAGCGGCGAGCGGTAGTACCGCTCGACCTCGACCTCGATCACGAACACGACCCGGCCGGACCACGAGCGCCGCGGGAACGCGCGGCCGAGGTACTTCTGCGACAGCGCGTCGAGCACGGCCAGGTCCTCGTCGGGACGCTCCTCGACCACGCGCCCGCGCAGCAGCACCTGCTCGTAGGGGTTGGCGGCGTCGACGATCGAGAACCCGACCCGAGGATCGGCGGCGAGGTTGCGTGACTTCACGGCCTTGCGGTCGGACGTGATGAGCAGGCGGTCGCCCTCCCGGCCGATCCACACGGGCTCGACCTTCGGGTGGCCGTCGGGCATCAACGTCGACAGGTGCGCGGGGTTCCGGCGATCGATGAGCGCCCTGGTCTCGTCCTTCAGCGGCTTGCTCATCAGACCTCCGTACGGGTTGCGAGCGGCTTGCCCGCGAGGACGCCGCCGTCCACGACGAGATCGCTGCCGGTGCAGTACGCGGCGTCCTCGGATGCGAGGAAGGCGGCCGCTGCCGCGACCTCCTCCGGCTCGCCGCGCCGGCCGAGCGGGTAGCCGCCGTAGGCGCGGCGGTAGTCGTCCTCGGTCCAGTCGCGCCGGTCGGTCATGGCCGTCCGGATCGGGCCGGGGATGAGCCCGTTGACGCGGATGCCCAGCGGGCCCAGCTCGATCGCGGCGGTGCGGGTGAGGCCGCGGATCCCGAACTTCGAGGCCGTGTACGCCGCCATCCCTTCGCGGCCCTCGACGCCCTGGGGCGACGACAGGTTGATGATCGACCCGCCGCCACGCGGGCCCATGGACCGCGCTGCGGCGCGGATCCCGAGGAAGGTCCCGACGAGGTTGACGTCGAGCACCATCCGGAACGTGTCCAGCGTGCAATCGACGAGCGGCCCGACCCGGTTGATCCCGGCGTTGTTGACGAGCACGTCGATGCCGCCCCACCGGTCGGTGACGTCGTCGACGAGCGCGTCCCAGCCGGACTCGGATGCGACGTCGAGCTCGTGGTAGGCGGCCGCCTCGCCGACCTCAGCGGCGAGCTCCTCGCCCTGATCCACTCGCCGATCCGCGATCAGGACCTTGGCGCCCTCGGCGGCGAAGCGCCGCACCATCGCCGCGCCGATGCCGCGTGCCCCTCCCGAGATCACCGCGACCTTGCCCTCCAAGCGCTTCATCGCGCACTCCTTTCCGCGGCCCGGTCGTTCACGGGTGCTGGCTGCTGACCGAGATCGATTCGCCCGTGAGGTAGGACGCCAGGTCGCTGGCGAGGAAGACGACGACGTTGGCGATCTCCCACGGCTCGGCGGAACGACCGAACGCCTCCTTGGCCGCGAGGTTCGCCAAGTGCTCGTCGGAGCTGACCTTCGCGAGGTTGGGGTGGAGGGCCAGGCTCGGCACCACCGCGTTGACGCGCACGCCGGACGGCGCGGCTTCGAGGGCCGCGGCGCGGGTCAGGGCCAGCACGCCCGCCTTCGCGGCCCCATACGCGCCCTGGCCGGCCTCGGCCCGCCAGGCGACGACGCTCGAGATGTTGACGATCGAGCCCGAGCCACGCGGGCACATCTGGCGGAGGGCGGCGCGGGTGCAGCGGAACGTCCCGGTGAGCGTGACGTCGAGGATGTCCGACCACTGGTCGTCGGAGAGCTCGCGCACGTCGCAGGTACCGCCGAGCGCGGCGTTGTTGACCAGGACGTCGATCGGACCCGCCTGGGCCTCCGCGAAGTCGAACAGCCGCTCCACGTCCTGCTGCACCGTCACGTCGCACACGATCGACGGCACCGCGCGGCCGACGATCTCGGCCAGCTCCCTGGCGTACACGTCGAGCCGCACGGGATGGCGGTCCGACAGGACGACCGTGGCGCCTTCCTCGGCGCACCGACGGGCCGTGGCGTACCCGATGCCCGTGCCGGCACCGGCGGTGACGACCACGACCTTGCCCTCGAGCAGGCCGTGGCCGAGCGTGGCTGGGCGCTTCGCCGTGTCGGTCATCCGGCGCTCCGGGCCAACATGCCGCCGTCGACCACCAGGCACTGGCCGGTCACGTACGACGACGCCTCGCTGGCCAGGAAGATGGCCGGCCCGACCATCTCGTGGGGTTCGCCGATGCGCTGCATGAGCGTGCCGGCCCCGATCTCCTCGACGAAGCGTCCCTTGGCGGCGAGGTCGCGCGGCAGGATCATCTCGGTGGCGACGGGTCCCGGCACGAGCGCGTTGACGCGCACGCCGTGCTCGGCCCACTCGTTGGCGAGGAGCCGGGTCAGGTTGACCACGGCGGCCTTGCTGGCCGAGTACGCGCCGATGCCGGGCATCGGGGCGATCGCGCCGACAGCGCCGACGTTGATGATCGTGCCGCCGCCGTCAGCGGCCAGGGCGTCGAACGCGGCCTGGCACAGGAACAGCGTGCCCCGCACGTTCGTCGCGAAGATCTCGTCGAACTCGGCGGGGGACAGCCGGCGAATGTGGTGGGGGCGCAGCACCGCGGCGTTGTTGACGAGGATGTCGACGCGGCCGAACGCCTCGAGCGCGGCGCCGACGATCTCGGCATGGCTGTCGAGCACGGACATGTCAGCGCCGAAGCCCGCCGCTCGCCCGCCGTCGGCCCGGATCCGGGCCGCCACCTCGTCACACGCCTCAGCGTTGCGGCTGACGATGAGCACACTGGCGCCGGCGGCGGCAAAGCCGAGCGCGATCGCTTCGCCGATGCCCGAACGTCCGCCGGTGACGATGGCGGTCCGCCCGCGAAGATCGATGAGCGGCTCCAGCTCGCTGCGATGCACCCTGACTCCGATCTTCGGTCACCGGGTGATGACGCGCTCTTTGCGCACGAACGCATCCCGGGCGCGGGTGCCGTCGCCCTGCAGGTTGAGCTCGTACGTGTAGCCCTGCTCCAGTCGGTAGTTCTCGCTCAGGCGGTACGGGTCGATCCCATTGAGACCGGCCTTCGCCGCCCGAATCACGCGGGGGAGCTTCTGGGTGATGCGGCGCGCGACTTCCCGCGCGGTGGGCATCAGATCCTCTGGTTCGGTCAGCTTGTAGACCGAGCCCCAGGCATAGAGCTCAGCGGCGCTGGCCGTCTCACAGGTGAAGACCATCTGGCGCAGCTTCATCGGTGAGACGAGCTTTGCGAGGTGCGACGCGCAGCCAAGTGCGCCGTTGTCGACCTCGGGAAGACCGAAGCGTGCATCGCGCGACGCCACGACGAAGTCGCAGCTCCCGACCAGGCCGATGCCGAGCCCCATGCAGAAGTCGTTGACGGCCGCGATCACGGGGACTGGGCAGCGGTAGATGGCGTCGAATGCCGCGTGGCATGCTGCGCCCGAACCGAGCAGGTGGTCGAAGCCGCCGGTGCTCTGCATCTCCTTGATGTCGATGCCAGCGTTGAAGCCCTTGCCCGACGCGGTCAGGATCACGACCTGCACAGCGGGATCCTCGGACAGGTCGCGGAACGCGTCACGCAGCTTCCACGTGTCCGCCACCGTGATCGCATTCACGGGCGGGCTCGCCATGACCACCTCGGCCACACCTGATTCGATACTGACGATTACCGCCATGCTCTCTTCCTCACGCTCGGCTTCCAACTGGGCTCTACTGTGTCGAGTGACGTTCCACGTCGGAGCCGCTGCTCGTCCATTGTGGATGACTCATCGGCGAGCGCAACCTCCAGAACTTGCGCGCTCATCGTTCCGACCGATCGGCGCTCATGCCTTCGAAATCTCGAGTCCTGGCAGGGCCGGTTCGCGCACACCGGCCGTCCAACCGCCATCGGCGGTGAAGTCTGCGGCCGTGCAGTATGAGCTTTCATCCGAGGCCAGGAACAGGTTCAACTGCGCCACCTCTTCGGGCTCCATGAGCCGAGGAATTGGCAGATTGGCAAACATCGCATCGATGTCCATATCCCCGATGTGCGGGTCGTTCATCGGCGTCCGCACACCGCCCGGGTGCACCGAGTTCACCCGAATGCCGAGGTGTCCGAGCTCCATCGCCGCACACTTGGTCATGCCCCGCACCGCCCATTTGGTGGAGGCGTAGGCGAACACGCCGTTGAGGCCGCGGAGCCCGTCGACCGACGAGATGTTGATGATCGAGCCGCCGCCCGCCTCCCGCATGGCCGGGACCGCGGTGCGCATGCCGAGGAAGACGCCGACCTGGTTGACGTCGACCGTGCGCTTGAACGCGTCCAGGGTCGTGTCGAGCAGCGAGCCGAACTCGAGGATCGCCGCGTTGTTGACCATCACGTCCAGCGATCCGAACGTCTCGACGGCGACGTCGACCACCTCGGACCAGCGGGACTCGTCGGTGATGTCGAGCCGCTCATAGATCGCCGCCGGCCCGATGTTCGCCACCAGCTCTCGCCCGAGGTCGTCGAGGATGTCGGTCACCACGACCTTGGCGCCCTCGGCTGCGAACAGCTCTGCGGTCGAGGCCCCGGAGCCGCGTGCCGCGCCCGTGATGAGCGCCACCTTGCCATCAAGTCGTCCCATGCGAATCCCTTCGGTCGGTGGCCCAGATCTCGATGATCCGGGCACTGGAGATCACGGTCGCGACCGCTCCGAGCGTGTGCTCGAACACGGCGTCGACGTACTCGCGGGGCCAGCCCGCCACCGCGTCGCGGGGGAGCACCACCTGGTAGCCCGCGTTCACCGCGTCGAACGTGAGGTTCTGCACCGCCACGTTCACCGACACGCCCACGATCACGACGGTCCGCACGCCGAGGTTGCGCAGGATCGGATCCAGCTCGCTCCCGGGGAACGGCGAGAGGCCGTGCAGCCGGGCCAGCACGAAGTCGTCCTCGTGCGGCCCCAGCTCGGGGATCACCGCGGCGGCCGGGCTGCCGGCCGTCAGCGGCAGAGGCGTGTGGGCCATGTAGTTGAAGATGCGGGCGTTGCCGCTCGCGCCCCGCCCGTCGAGCCGCCGCACACCGACGCAGTGGACCACGGGCGCGCCCGCGGCCCGTGCCGCGTCGACGATGCCGATGACGTTCGGCAGGATCTCGCGTGCCGCATCCGACAGCTCGGGCAACGGTGACACCGCGCCGATCACGCCCGACTGGCACTCCTGGGTGAGCACGGCGGTGTGCCGCGGATCGAGCAGGCCGACCAGGTCGAGCGGCAAGGCTCAGCCGATCGCGATCGGGTTCACCGGGCTGCCGGTCGCGCCGGTCACGGGCAGGCCGGCCACGCAGAACAGCGACTCGTAGCAGCGGTCGTCGGCCATCGCCCGCAGGTCGAGGTTCTCGATGAGCGTCACGCCGAGGTCGACGAGCAGCGCCCGGTGCACGCCGAGGAACTCGCCTTGATCGAACGGCATGCACTCGATCGCCGGGTTGTCGGCGCCGACGGCGGCGACGTCGTGATCGCGCACGAAGGAGACGGCGTCGAGGCCCAGCCCCGACTGCTCCATGGGCGGCGACGAGCCCTCCGGCAGCGACCGGTAGAAGTCCAGCCAGCCGGTGCGCACGAGCAGGATGTCGCCGGCGGCGAGCTCGACGCCCTGCGCGGCCCGGCAGGCCTCGAGCTGGGCGGCGTCGATGACGTGGCCGGGCTCCAGCCAGTCGACGCCCTGGTGCGCGGCCACGTCGAGCAGCACGGCATGGCCGGCGAACGCCGCGGTCTTCTCGATGCCGCAGCGGGCCGCGCCCGAGGTCGACGCGAACTCGTCGGCGTGACCGTTGTAGATGCCGCCCTCGGCGAACACGTGGCTGAGCGCGTCCATGTGGGTGAGCGTGTGGGAGGCGAGCACGAGGACGTCTTCGTTCGAGCCGGTCCCGTCCTTCGCGCCGTAGGCCGCGAACATCGCCGCGTCCGCCCGGCTCGTGAGCGTGAGGCGCTGCGGCGCGCCCCGGTAGTCGTAGACCGGCCCGGCGGCGCGGGCGATGGGCAGCCCGAGGCTGTAGAGCTTCCCGGTCCGGCACGCCTGGGTGGCGCGCAGCAGCATCTCGGGACCGAGGAGGTTGAGCGCGCCGCGCTCGTCGTCGTCGCCCCAGCGTCCCCAGTTGCCCCGACGACCTTCAGCCATGGCCAGCTCCTTCTTGTCCGTGGTCGAGGTCGACGATGATCCGGCGGCTGCGGAAGCGCCAGGCGTCGCCGACCCGTGCGAGCTCGTCGAGCTGCCGCCCGCAGCGCACGGGCTGGAGCATGGCGCCGGCGGTCGGCGCCTGGAGCACGGTCAGGTACGACCTGGCCTCGGCCGTCGCGCCGTCGGCCCGCACCGTCACCGCGAGGTTGGTCACGATGTGCTTCGAGCGCGGCGCGCTGCGGCTGCCGACCATCGTCGGCAGCAGGTGGCCGGTCAGCACCGCGGCCGCTCCATCGTGCGTCTCGCTGACCCCGTCGTGCTCGACGATGAGCGTGGCTCCGTCGAACAGGGCCGCCGCCGCCTCGGCCTCGCCGAGGTCCATGAGCTCGGCGCAACGATGCACGAGGTTCTGGACGGCGACCTCGGTGCGGGCCTCGTCGGCGTCGGTCGGTGTGGTCACCAGACGATCCCCACGCCGCCGTTGGCCCGCATGATCGATCCGGTCACGTACCTCGCGGCGTCGGACGCGAGGTAGAGGATCTGCAGCGCCTGGTCGTCGGCCTCGCCCACGAGGCCCAGCGGGCTCATGGCCGCCATGGCCGCCACGCGCTGGTCGTACTGCGCCTCGTCGCGCTCGCCGCGATCGTTCACGAGGTGCCGGGTCGTGAACGCGGTCAGCGTCGGCCCCGGCGCGATGGCGTTGACCCGTACGCCCGACGGTCCGGCCTCGACGGCCAGGTCCATGGTCAACATCACCACGGCGGCCTTGGTCATGGCGTAGAGGGCCGCGTTCGCGACGGCGCAGTCGATCGCCGCGGAGGCGACGTTCACGATGCTCCCGGAGCCCTGCTCGGCCATGACCCGCATGGCGGCCTGGCAGCCGAAGAGCACGCCCTTCACGTTCACCGCCATCACCTGGTCGAAGCGATCCTCGGTGATGTCGCGCACGAGGCCGTCGCCGGGGATGCCGGCGACGTTGGCCATCACGTCCAGGCGTCCGTAGGTCGAGACGGCCAGGTCGACGAGCGCGTCGACCTCGGCCTGGCGGCTCACGTCGGTCGCCACGATGGTGGCCTGCGCGCCGCGGCCCTCGATCGCCTTCGCCACCCGCCCGAGCGCCCCCTCGTCGAGGTCGGCCAGGACCACGGCCGCGCCGGCACCGGCGAGGTGCTCGGCCGCCGCCGCGCCGATCCCGCTGCCGGCGCCGGTCACGACGGCGACGCGGCCGGTCAGGTCGAACGCGGCCGTCGGGCTCCAGTTCTGGTCGCGTGGGTCAACCACCCTCAGGCATCCCAGTTCGCGACGTCGACGCCGAGGCCGCGAGCCCCGTTGATGACCTTCTCGGGGCTCGAGGTCTCCGGCGGAGCGTGAAAGTTCCACATCCGCCGATCACCGGATCCGCCAGCGAAGACCATGGCCTGCTCGAGCGTGAACAGCACCCCGCGCCGGCCGATCTCACGCTCGTAGCGCTCGGCGTGATCGGCGTCGATCACGAAGTTCATGCTGTCGCACTGGTACATGGTGTCGATCAGCTGCCAGTCCCACGGTGACGTGCTGACGTGGATGAGCAGCCCGTCGGGCTCGCGCGAGAGGAACTGTCCGGCCTTGGCTGTGAAGCGCACCGGCTCGAGGCAGCACGAGCAGTACGACTCGAACGTCACGGTGCTGTCCGCAAACGGGGGCATCTTGGAGAACGGCATCGTCTCCATGGCGCAGCCGGCGAAGCTGTGAAAGGTGTCGTCGACGTACGCCTTCACCTGCGTCGGGAACGAGGCGAACGGCATGAACCGATAGACGCTGGCGTTCTGGCTGAACAGGTCGATGCACCCGCAGATGCCGAGCTGGAGCTGCCGGTAGGCCTGCACGGTCTGGCGGCGCGTGAGGCCGATGGCCTCGTGCACGTCGCGGAGGTTGGGACCCCGACCGTGCTCGCACCAGTGCTCGTAGACGAGTTGACGGAGGCGCAGGGCATCGTCGGACCACTCGAACGGGGCGATGTCTTGGGGCATGTGCAGGCCTTCTGTTGTGGCGGTCAGCGCGGCTCAGGCCGTGCGCCGGTGAGCCGACGCGGGCTCGATGATCTCCCTGGCGAACTTCTCCATGGATGCCTGGCGCTGCGCGAGCGTGGGGTTGGGGTCGCCGGTGTAGTAGCCGGGGACGATCGTGAACGCGGTCGCGCCGAGTGCTTCGAGGGCGTAGAACTCGTCGAGGTTCGGTGGCGTGATGAGCCCCACGATGCATTCGTAGGGGTCGTCCGCCGTGCCGGCCTCGGCCCGCGCATCGGCGAGGCCCTTGAGGGCCACGACCGACTCGTCGAAGGTGTAGGGGCCGGCTGCGAACCATCCGTCGACGCGGGCGGCGCGCCGCAACGCTGGGGCGCTATGACCGCCCGCGTAGATCGGGATCGGCTTGGATGCCACCGGAGACATCTGCACGGGCTCGTAGTCGTAGAACTCGCCGTGGTGGTCGAGCATCTTGCCGGAGAAGAGCTTGGCCATGACCTCGAGCATCTCGTCCATGCGGCGCCCTCGGGTGGCGAAGTCCTGACCGGTCAGGTCGAACTCCTCCTTCATCCATCCGGCACCCGCGCCCAGCACGATGCGGTCACCGGAGATCACCGCGGCCGTCGAGACCGCCTTCGCTACGGTGAACGGGTCCTGCGACGGCAGGATGAAGATGCTGGTGCAGAACTTGATCCTCGTGGTGACCGCAGCGAGCGCGGCCGACAGCACCCAGGGATCAGGGAAGGGTGCTGCCGGGTCCCACCAGATGGTGTTGTCGTCGGTATAGGGATACGGGGACCGGATCGTCTCCGGCGTCACGATGTGATGGGCCAGGTTGAGCCCTTCGAAGCCGACTTCATCGGCGGTCTTCGCGATGCCCATCATGTGGTCCATCGGCGCGAACGCGATGGCGTACCAGAACTTCATGGTGTCCCCCTTGGACCGACGAAACTGCGGTGGCTCGCTACGCCAGGCCCTGCCGCATCTTCGTGCTGCGGTGGACCGGATCCAAGTCGAGCTTCGGGATGACGAGGTCCCCGAAGAGCTCGATCGTCTTCAGCGCGTGCTCCTGCGAGAGGCCCACCGGCATGCCGAAGCAGACCTGGTCGCAGCCGACGTCCTGGTAGCGGCTGACCTGCTGCAGGACCTCGTCGGGATCGCCGCAGAGCAGGAAGCCCTGCTCGATGCGCTCCTCGATGTCGTCGAGGGTCGGCTCGGCGAACTTGGCCGGCCAGACCTTCTCCTTGAGGGACGGATCGACGGCGAACGTGTCGTGGTACAGGAGCATGAGGCTCTGCAGGTACGACAGGCTCATGTCGGTGGCCACGCGGCGGGCCTCCTGGCCGTCCTCCAGGCAGACCAGCGCGTTCGAGATCATCACGTTGTCGTTCACGTACTGGCCGACCGGGACGGCGTCGCCGATGTGCGCCTTGTAGGAGTCGACGTGAGCCTTCATGTCGTGGATGGCCGTGATGTTGAAGCCGAGCACGCCCATGCCGTGCCGGGCGGCCTTCTCATAGGTGGGCGGGTTGCCGGCCGCCACCCACATCGGGGGGTGCGTCGTCAAGCCGCCATAGGGCTTCGGGAGGATGTTGCGGGGCGGCGTCTGGAAGTACTTGCCGTCGAAGGAGTACTCCTGCTGGGACCACATCTTCTTGAACTCCCAGACCACCTCTTCCCAGGGCTCGCGGGTCTGCTCGGGGTCAAGGTTGAAGGTGCCGATCTCCCAGCTGCCGGCGCCACGGCCGGTGCCCATCTCGAACCGTCCCTCGCCGAGGTGGTCGAGCATGGCCACCCGCTCGGCGACGCGGACCGGGTGGTTCACGATCGGATTGAGGTTCATGATCCCCGAGCCGATGTGGATGTTCTCGGTGATCGCCAGGGCATACGCCATGAACGATTCGTTGGCCGAGAGGTGGGAGTACTCGGGCAGCGAGTGGTGCTCGGTGACCCACGCGTACTTCCAGTTGTGCTCGTCGGCCGCCTTGATGAGCGCAAGCTCGTTCATCACGGATTGATGCTCGGCGGCGGGATCGTGGGCCTTCGCACCAGGGATGTACATCTGGACGAAGATCGAAAACTCCATGGTCTTTTCCCCTACAGCTCGGGCAAGCGGGCGTCTCGCGCAACCGCTCGGGTCGGTAGTGGCCACTCTCGACCGCGACCCGCATCCGGACAAGCCAAATCGCGGCGACATTCATCGCGGCCGACGATCAGTGCGGCCGACGGTTCCCAGCGCGCTCTCGCTCATCGCCCTGATCGATGAAGGACGAGAATTGAACTCTCGTCAGCCCTTCAGCGCGCTGTTACCTTGCGCGACATGGGACTGCCTGAACCGCCACCGCTGGGCACGACGCCCCTGGCCGCCGGCACCTTCGACGGCTCGGTGGTGATCGTGACCGGCGGCGGCACCGGCCTGGGCAAGGCGATCGCCACCGAGTTCTCCCGGCTCGGGGCGGCGATAGGCATCCTCAGCCGCGATACGGCCCACCTCGACGCTGGCCTGCACGCCGTGCGGGCCGAGGGCGCGGCGGCCCACGCGGTGGCGTGCGACATCCGCAAGCCCGAGCAGATCGCCGCTGCCGTCGACGAGGTCGAGACGGTGCTCGGGCCGGTCGACATCCTGGTGAACAACGCGGCCGGCAACTTCCCGGTCCCGGCCGAGGACATGAGCCCGAACGCCTGGCGCGCCGTCACCGACATCGTCCTCAACGGCACGTTCTATTGCTCGCGCGAGGTGGCGCGGCGGGCCATCGAGCGCGGCACGCCGGCATCGATCATCAACATCGGCGCCTCCTATGCCTGGACCGGCGGTCCCGGTCATGCGCACTCAGCGGCGGCCAAGGCCGGGGTCAAGAACCTCACCGAATCGCTGGCCGTCGAGTGGGGGCCATATGGCATACGCGTGAACGGGCTCGTCCCCGGATTGTTCCCCCACGTCGACGAGGTCGCGGCCATCCGCGCCGTCCCGGGCCGCGGTGACAACGAGGATCGTCGTTCGCCCGCACACCGCGTGGGCCAGCCCCGCGAGCTCGGCTGGGCCGCGGTCTTCTTGGCCTCCCCGTTCGCTCGTTACGTGACCGGCCACACGATGGTCGTCGACGGTGCCAACTGGCAGCGTCGCGCCATGCTCCAGCCCGAGTTCGTGCCGATCCGCGAGCAGCTCGGGCGCCTGCCGTTCACCCGCAACGGCGAGGCGATCGCGGGCACTGAGGCGACGCGCTCATGACCGACGAGCAGGCCATCGCGAACCTGATCTACGCGGTCGCCGAATGTCGCGACCGGGGCGACTGGCTGGGCGCGGCGGAGCTGTTCGCCGACGCCACGTTCGAGACGCACTACCCGGCCGGCTATCCCGGCGTCGGGGTGCCGGCCGACGAGGTCGCGGACCGCCAGCCCGGCGGCCACGGCGTGCAGCGCGGCATCGCCGAGACGGCCGAGCTCTTCCGCACCACGTCGCGCGTGTACGAAGACGAGCTGCCGCACACGCAGTACGTCACCACGAACCTCATCATCGAGGTCGACGCGCCTAACGACCGAGCGACGGCCCGCTCGTACTACGTCGTGTACCAGTCCCGGCCCGACTTCGCCCTCCAGGCGATCTGCGCCGGCCGCTATCACGACGGGTTCCAGCGGGTGGACGGGACGTGGCGCTTCACGTCGCGCGCCATCTATGCGGACCACTCGGGTGATCTGTCGCACCACCTCGCGATGGACCCGCTCGCCTACGGCGCCGAGTTCGACCGCCGGCGTTCGTGAAGGATCTGCGCTCCCGCGTCGCGGTGGTCACTGGCGCGGCCAGCGGCATCGGTCGCGGGCTGGCCGAGCGGTTCGTGGCCGAGGGGATGCGGGTGGTGCTCGTCGACATCGACGCCGCGCCGCTGGACGTGGTGGCCGAGGCGCTCCGCGAGCGGGGCGCTGCTGTGGTCGCGCTGGCGGTCGACGTGTCGGACCCGGCGGCGATGCGCACGGTGGCCGATGTCGCGATCGAGGCCTGGGGTGTGGTCGACGTCGTCTGCAACAACGCCGGGGTCGGCATCCGCGGGCTCGTCTGGGAGCGCTCCGAGGCGGACTGGGAGTGGCTGCTCGGGGTGAACCTGTGGAGCGTCGTGCGCTCGGCGGCCACGTTCGTGCCGCTGATGCTCGAGCAGGGCGGCGGGCACATCGTGAACACCGCTTCCATCGCCGGCTTGCTCCCGGGAGCGAGGTCGGCGCTGTACAACACGTCCAAGTCCGCGGTCGTCGCGCTGTCCGAATCGCTGGCGCTGGACCTCGCCGAGATCCAGGCACCGATCGGGGTGTCGGTCCTGTGCCCCGGCTTCGTGCGCACGGACATCCTTGCCGCGCCCCGGCATCGGCCGAGCCGCTGGACGAGCGACGAGGCCACGTCGCCACCGTCGGCAGAAGAGGTCGCGTTGGAGGAGCGCTATCGGACGGGCATCGCCGCCGGCACCGACCCGGCGGTCATCGCCGAGATGGTCGTGGACGCGATCCGCAACGAGCGGTTCTGGGTGCTGCCCCACACCCAATACGCCCCGCAGATGCAGGCGCGGCTCGACGCCATCCTCGACGCCGGGCCGCCCGCCTAGCTCACAGGTCGAGGCCGAGCATGCGGATCGCGTTGCCCCGCATGAGCAGCTCGATCGTGGCGTCGTCGAGGTGCTTGGTCTGCTCCTCCGCGACCTGGCGCGTGTTGGGCCAGGTGCTGTCGGAGTGCGGGTAGTCGCTCTCGAACGTGACCCGCGTGGCGCCGATCTCGTCGAGGGAGCGCAGGCCGTGGGGATCGTCGAAGAAGCAGCCGTAGACGTGCCGTGAGAACAGCTCGCTCGGCGGCTCGAACACCCGGTCGGCCACCCCGCCCCACGCGCGGTTCTCCTGCCAGACCACGTCGGCGCGATGGAGGATGTAGGGGATCCAGCCGATCTGGCCCTCGGAATAGGCGATCGTGAGCTTCGGGAACCGGGTGAAGACCCCCGACAGCAGCCAGTCCACGAGCGAGAAGCAGGCGTTGGCAAACGTGAGGCTCGAACCGACGGCCGGCGGCGCGTCCGCCGACGTCGAGGGCATCTTCGAGCTCGACCCGATGTGCATGTTGATGACGGTGCCCGTCTCCTCGCACGCGCGCAGGAACGGGTCCCAGTCGTTGCCGTGCATCGACGGCAGGCCGAGGTAGGCAGGGATCTCGGAGAAGCAGGTGGCACGCACCCCGCGGGCGGCGTTGCGGTAGATCTCCTGGGCGCACAGCTCGGCGTCCCACAGCGGCATGATGATCAGCGGGATCAGCCGGCCGCCCGACGGTCCGCACCACTCGTCGACCATCCAATCGTTGTAGGCCTTGACGCACAGCAGCGCGAGCTCTCGGTCCTTGGCCTCGGTGAAGGTCTGGCCGCAGAACCTCGGAAACGTCGGGAAGCACATCTGCGCTTCGGTCCAGTTCGTGTCCATGTCCTTGAGGCGGGGCTCGACCTGCCACGCGCCCGGCAGCATGTCTTGATACGTGATAGCCCGCAGGTCGATCTCGTCGCGGGGGTACCCGGCGGCCGCATCGAGGCGCAGCAATGGCCGGCGCAGGTCCTCGTAGAACCACCAGTCGACGTCGGGCCCGTCGTCGGGGCCGCCGACGCGGAACGCGGCCTTGCCGCCGACGAACGTGTACTCGCCGAGGGGCGCCTTCACGATGCGCGGCCCCACGTCGAGATACTTCTTCGGAAGCCGGTCCTGCCAGACGTGCGGCGGCTCGATCACGTGATCGTCGACCGAGATGATCTTGGGGAAGTCCTTCACTCGATGCTCTCCAAAGGTGTTGACGAAGCGATGAACGGGCGACCCAAATGGTGACGCGAGAGACGTGCCGTCAACCGAGGTAGGCGGCGCTGACCCGAGGGTCGTTTGCGATCGTGTCCGGCGGGCCGTCGGCGATGACCTGACCGACTTCGAGGACCATGATCCGGTCGCACTCGCGCATGACGAACCCGATGTCGTGCTCGACGAGCGCGATCGCGCAGCCCGCGGCGCGCATCGACCGCAAGAGGCCCGCGCAGCGCTCGACCTCGGCCGGGTCCAGCCCGGACGTGGGCTCGTCGAGGAGCAAGACCTTCGGGTCGTCGACGATCGCGCGGGCCATCTCCACCATCCGGGCCTGGCCGATCGGCAGGCGGCCCGCCAGCTGGCTCCGGAGCGGCCCGAGCCCGCACAGCTCGATCACCTCGTCGGCCCGCGCCAGCCGCTCGACCTCGCGGCGGCGTCGCGACGGCGCGCGCAGCATGTCCGCGGCGATGCCGCCGCCGCCGCCTTGCCACTCCAAAGCGACCAGCACGTTGGCTTCCACGCTGAGCTGACCGAAGATCTGCTGGCGCTGGAAGGTCCGGCGCATGCCGTGGCGGGCCCGCCAGGCCGACGACCGCCGACCGATGTCGTGACCCAGCAACGTCACCGTGCCCGACGAGGTCGAGCACATGCCCGACAGCACGTCGAACAGGGTCGTCTTGCCGGCACCATTCGGGCCGATCAACCCGCGACATGAGCCGGCGTCGAGGTCGAAGCTCACGTCGGACAGTGCCGCGATGCCGCCGTAGCGGACGGTGATGCCCTCGGCGCGCAGCACCGGAGGTGGCGGGTCGGCGACCGCCTGCTCGCCGTCGGCACTCGGCTCCGTCATGACGCTCGACCTCGGTCTGCGACGGCAGGATTGCCGCGTCCGAGCCAGCATGAGCCGAGGGGCTCGTGGCCAACAAGGTCGAAGGTTTCGGGATCCATAGCGATCCGCGATGAACGTCCGGGCCCGATCAGCAGGGAGCGAACGCCTCCGACATCAAGTCCACGAGCACCGGCACCGCGGGGTTGGTCTCGCCCCGGCGCCACACTGCGACGCGCTCGAACGCTGGTCCATCCGTGACCGGGATGTACGCCAGGGTCGGCACCCGCGATTCGCCCACGGCCGGGCCCGGCACGACGCCCACCCCATGCCCGGCCAGCACCCGAGAAGCGACGTTGTCGAACCCCACCGTCGTGCCCACCAACGCCCACGGTTCACCGAGCGCGTCCATGGCGTTCGCGAAGCGGTCGTACATGCCCGGGTGCAGCTCGCGCGGCCAGCCGATCAACGGCTCGGTCGCCAGCAGCGCAAGCGGTATCTCCTCGTGGTCGGCCAGGGGATGATCGGCCGGGACGACGGCGAGCAGTGTGGCCTCGCCCATCGGCATCGCCACGAGCTCACCGCTGAGGTCGGGCTGCCAGCACACACCCAACTGCAACCGTCGCCGCCGCAACGATTCGAGCTGCTGCATCGTCGACATGTACTGCAGGGTGAGCACGATCTCGGGGCACCGCCGGCCCATCTCCGGCACGAGTCGGAGGATGTTCTCGCTCACGTCCATGGCGTGCCCGACGAAGCAGGCTTCGGGTCGACGCTGCGCCAGGATTCGGCCCGTGGTGTAGGCGTCCTGCACCCGGCGATAGGCGGCATCGGCCTCGCCGCGGAACGCGACACCGAGCGCCGTCAGCGTGACGTTGCGCGTCGTCCGATCGAACAACGGGCCGCCGACCTCGCGCTCCAGCCGGCGAACGGACTCGCTCACCGTGGGCTGGGCCAGGTGGAGCTGCTCCGCCGCATGCCCGAAATGCAGGGTGTCTGCGACCGCTAAGAAGCATTCCAGCTGCCGAAGATCCATCGGCCGATGTCTAGTCCATTCATCGGCTATTCACGCAAAGAAGCGGTTCAGCCCAGGTAAACAAAAGAATACCCGCATTCCCCGACTCGAGTGTTTTGCAGGGTTTCGGCGTATTAGGGCGTTTTGCGCAAGCTTCGGCGGGCCCGTTGATGGGTTTCGACGATAGATCGGCGCCGGATCGCGCCGATCAGCTCCGGCGGCGCTCCGATCGCCGTGCTTCGGCCCAGTCGGCGTACTCGGATCGCTCGCGCCGCTCGCGGCCGCGCCTCGGTTCCCGGCCCTGCCGTCGAGACCGTCGACGGGCGGCGAGCAGGAAGATCAGCGGCAGGCAGAGCACCAGCGTTCCGCCGAGCATGGCCATGCTGCTCGGCGCGCCGATCCGCACGACCCGAGCGTTCACGCTCGCGAACGGCACCGGCCCGAAGATCCGGGACCCTTGGGAGTTCGTCCGGTTGTCACCGAGCACGTACACGTGCGCGGCGGGCACGGGCGTCTGCGGGATGTCCGGCGTCGTGATGCCGCTCGGGAGGTACGCCTCGTTGGCATCCGCACCGTTGATCTGGAGGTGGCCACCGGTCGCGGAGACGGTGTCGCCCTCGATGGCGACGACGCGGCCGATCACCTGGTCGACCCCGAGCGACCGGCCCAGCGACAGCGGTGGTCGCAGCACGATGATGTCGCCGCGATGAAGACCGCGGCCGGACGAAGGGCGGGTCAGGACCGACCCACCGGGCCCGACCGTCGGCACCATCGATTGGCTGGGGATCGTGTATCGGTCGAACGCGACGGTCACGACCAGCAGGGCCACCACCGCCAGGCCGGCCACGATTCCCGCGACGATCAGCGCGGCGGTGCGCCTCGTGGACGGCCGCTCGACCCGGTTCTCAGCCCCCACGGCCTCCGCCATCGGGCCATCCTGCGTCATCCCTCGCCGGTCGTCCACCACCCCCCGCTGGAACTGGGCGGGGACTCGGCTGTCCCGGCGACCGCACTCCCGCCCAGTTCGGGGTTGGGTGGCCCCCCATCTGGAACTGGGCGGGGACTCGGCGGTCCCGGCGACCGCAACCCCGCCCAGTTCGGGGGTGGGGTGTGGCGGGTCAGCGCTGTCGGCGGGCGGTAACGTCCCGCGCGTGGGGCGAATGGCGCGGGCAGCGTTCGGCGATGCGGGGCAGTGATCCGCCGTTCGAGCTGCTCCCCACGCTGGCGCGTCGCGTGGTCACGACCGTGGCGGTCCTCGCGCTCGTCGGCGGCCTGATCGCGGTCGCGCTGCTGGGCGTGCGCTACCTCAATCCGGGCGCGTCCAACGGGCAGACGAAGCTCTTGGTGCAGGCGGCCGACGAGATGGTTGCCAACCTTCCCGCCGGCGCGCGTCGCCTCGAATCATCGAGCTCGGCGTTCGACGTAGACCGCACGTTCGCGTTCCGGGGCGCCCCCAAGACGGTGTGGTCCGAAGTCCTCGGTGCCTACGGGCAACGAGCGGCGGCCATGACCATCCCCTGTGACGCCACCGCCTTCCAGCTGCCGGCAAAAGCCACCCCTGGCTCCGGCGGCGGGTTCGACCGGTCGCTGGAGCTGCGCTGCTCCCGAGTCCCGGGCGAGACGGTCATCGCGATCCGCGTCCATCGCCCCGACTGAACCCTCGCAGCCCTGCTGGCGGCGCCGGCGCCACGCTCGCGGCAGGGTCGGCGGATGGGGGATCGACCGGGAAGACCAGGCAGGTGGTGGTGGCGTGGGCGTACAGCGCGCCATCGGGACCGACGATGCGGCCGCTGCCGGTCACGACGCGACGGCCGGCGCTGAGGACCTCACCCTCGGCCACGACCCAGGGCGTCGCGACCGTCAGCGGCTTCACGAGGTTCACCTTGAGCTCGAGGGTCGTGTAGGCGTGCCCGAGGGGAAGGGTCGTGTGCGCGGCGCAGCCCATGGCCGAGTCGAGCAGCGTGCAGAAGATGCCGCCGTGGACCGAGCCGATCGGGTTGTAGAGGTGCTCGCCGATGTCGAGCCGGAAGTCGACCCGCCCCGGCGCGACCCGGTCGATGCTCATGCCGAGCAGGGCGGCCACCGGTGGTGCGGCGATGCGCCCGTCGGCCACGGCCTGCAGGTAGTCGAGGCCGCTCATCTGGCGGGCGAGGGCCGCACCGATCAGCGGATCATCCCAGCGCACGTCGCGGCGGCGGGACATGGTGACCACGCCGTCCTCGCCCGTCATCGGACGGCCCCGGTCGCGAGGACGGAGGCCGGCTCCATCACGGGCAACGGGTCGGCGCTAGGTGCGGCCCGCCGTCGTGGCGACATGCCGAACGCGGTGAACGTGCCGAGGAGCGCGGCGCCGGCGATGGCCCACCAACCGTGCTGGAACGCCCGATGGGCGTTCGCATAGCCCACCGGCTTGCCAAGGACGGCGACGAGGATCGAGATGCCGAGCACGATGCCGATCTGGCGGCTCATCGTGACGATCGCGCTTCCGGTGGCGGTGCGAGCCGGCGGGAGGCCGGCGGTGGCCGAGGAGATGATGGTCGGCAGGGCCAAGCCGACGCCGGCGCCGCCGATGAGCCAGCCCGGCAGGATCTCGGCGGCGTAGTGGGCGTGGGGTCCGACGCTCAGCAGCACCAGCACGCTGCCGAGGGCGGACAGCGTGCAGCCCGCGGCGGCGATGACGCCCGCCGGGACGCGTCGGGCCAAGCGATCGCTGATCGCCGCGAAGACCGGCACCAGCAACGGGCCCGGCGCGATCGCGAACCCCGTGCGCACCGCGCTGTAGTGCCACACGTTCTGCATCCACAAGATGACCGCGAGCAGCGATCCGCCGAACGCGGCGCTGAAGGCCAGCGCCGTGACGTTCGACCACACGAACGACCGGACCCGCAGCAGCGCGGGCTCGATCACCGGAGCGGCATGGGTGCGGATCCTCTGCGCGAAGACGAGCGCGGCGAGGGCGGCCACCGCGAACGACACCACGGCCCGCCCGGAGGACCAACCCCAGTCGGGGCCTTTCACCAGCCCGAGCGCGAGGGCACCGATCGCGCCGGCCAAGACCGCGGCGCCGACGAGGTCCGGCACGCGCGTCACGGCCCCGTCCCTCGAGTCGGGCACCGATCGGAGCGTCGCGACGATCGCGAGCAGCCCGACCGGCACGTTCACGATGAACACCCACTGCCACGCCGCTTGCACCAGCAGTCCGCCGACGACCGGCCCGACCGCGGCGGCGAGCGCTCCCGACGCGGCCCAGATGCGCACGGCGCGTGCCCGCGCCTCGGGCGGGGTGGCGTTGAGGAGAAGTCCGAGGCTGGTGGGGGTCAACGCCGCGGCGCCGGCCGCTTGGAGGACCCGGAAGGCGACCAGGCCCCAGAGGTTCGGGCTGGCGGCGCAGGCCGCGCTGCCGACCGTGAACAGGGCGAGGCCGCCGATGAAGAACGCCTTGCGCCCGTAGCGATCCGCCAGCCGTCCGAGCGGCACGAGCAGCGCGGCGTAGACGATCGCGTACGCGTTCAACACCCAGCTGAGGTCCGACAGCGACGCGCCGTGGAAGCTGCGCCCGATGTCGGGGAACGCCACGTTGACGATGAAAAGGTCGAGCGTCGCCATGAAGGCCGCAGCACAAAGGATCATGAGGACCGTCGTCGGCTTGGCGGGGGAGCGGGGCGGACGGAGCCGTCCGGCGGGCCGTGCGGGGGCTGGGGCATCCGGCGACGTCAGTTGTGTCATGCGACGCACCGTAACCCAGTGAGTCCTATGAAGCAACCGACTTCGCAGTGGTACCCCGGACTCGTCGTTGTGCCTCGGGTTGAGCGGACAAGGCAGATACGCGGAGCTTGGGCAGGACGGCGATCATCTCGCCGGGATAAGGCTCGGCGAACACGTCGGCCACGAGGTGGCGGGAGCGGAAGAGCTCGACGACGTAGTTCATCCGCTGCGCAAAGGCGGACCAGTCGCTCGCCCCACTCCCGGTCAACGTCCCCGCCGGACGGCGCGCGTCGCGCAAGGACGCGACCGCCGAGATCGCTTCCGGTTCGGTCAGGCTCGCCAACGTGGTCGGGTAGGGCGCGCCCTGCGACGGCGTCAGGTCGTGCGCGACATGGAGCACCTCGCGCCCCACGCGGAAGTCGAGCAGCGTCCGCGTGATCCAGCGCCGCATGAACGGGGGCATGGCCGTGGCGATGTCGGTCTGGAGGCGCACGTGTTCGTGGGCCACGACGATGCAGTTGGCGGCGAAGACGAGCTGGTGTCGTCGGTGACGGTCGGGCTCGAACGCGGCGCGGTAATAGGCGGTGAACGCTCGCCGGAGGTCGTCCTGGCCGCCTTCCGCTGCCGGACCAGGCCGCAGCCAGGCGAGGAAGTCGAGCAGCCGGTCGCCGTCGGGCTCGACGTCGTCGGCGAACGTCGTGGCGAAGCGAGCGGTCGCGCCGCCGATCTCGTCGACCACGATCCGGTTGCCGTGCGCGATGCGGTCACGTGCGTTCCGCAGCGCGAAGCGCGTGGCCAGCCCACCGAGCGCCGCCCCCACGCCGAGGCCGACGAGCGCTCGCCGGGGCCGACGACCGGTGAACCCGAGCAGCGCACCGACGCCGGCGCCCAGCGCGGCCATCCGCGGCGTGAGCCCATCGACGTCGCGGCGGCCGATGGTCGTGCCGGCCTCTCGTGATCCCCACACCGCCCACGTGTGGAAGTTGGCGCCCGCGTCCGGGCCCAGCCGGCGACCGAGCAGCAGCGAGAGCTCGTAGTGGGCGCAGGTGACCTGGAGGTTGCCGACCTCCGGATCACGGATGGCGAGCACGGCGTCGAGCGCGGCGCGACACGCGTCATAGCCCGGGGGAGCGGGCGCGGTCATGCGGCCCCGTTCGGGTGCCACGCGCTCGCCCATGCCCATCCTCCGCACTGCCGACCATGTCGCAGATCGCGGGGCACCCTACGCCGCGGCTTTGGCGGCCAGGGGCCGCCCGGGGGTTGCAGGTTCCTGTTACGAAATGTGAACTCTGCCGTCAGGTGCCGACGGCGCCGATTCCGGGCTCGTACGGTGCGCCGGATGAGCACCCATACCGAGTCCGACGGCGCCGCCGAGATCGACCTTGCCGACTTCATCGCCGGCCTCCCCAAGTGCGAGCTGCACGTGCACCTCGAGGGCACGCTGAGCCCGGAGCTGAAGCTGGCGCTCGCCGAGCGCAACGGCATCGCGATCGGCCAGACCACGGTGGCCGAGGTGGAGGCGACCTATCAGTTCGACTCCTTGGCCAGCTTCCTCGCGGTGTACTACCCGGCCATGAACGTGCTGGTGACGGCCGACGACTTCCGCGATCTCGCGTACGCCTACCTCACCAAAGCCGCCTCGCAGGGGGTTCGCTACGTCGAGATGTTCTTCGACCCGCAGGCCCATACGGGTCGAGGTGTGCCGTTCTCGACGGTGATCGAGGGCTATCGCCAAGCCATCGTCGCGGCGCGGGCTGAGCTCGGCATCTCCGCCGAGCTGATCATGTGCTTCCTGCGCGACCTCTCCGCCGAGTTCGCGATGGCAACGCTCATGGAGTCGCTCGCACACAAGGATTGGATCATCGGCGTGGGCCTCGACTCCGACGAGCGCGACAACCCGCCGAGCAAGTTCGCCGCCGTCTTCGCGCGTGCTCGACAGGAGGGATATCTCCTCACGATGCACTGCGACATCGACCAGGTCGGCAGCATCGAGAACATCCGCCAAGCCCTCGAAGACATCGGCGTCGACCGCATCGATCACGGCACGAACATCGTCGAATCGCCGGCGCTCGTCGACCACGTGAAGCGGCGCGGCGTGGGCCTCACATGCTGTCCGGTCTCGAACAGCTTCGTCACTGACGACATGAAGGCGACCGAGATCGTCTCGCTGCTGCGCGATGGCGTCCGGGTCACGGTGAACTCCGACGACCCCGCCTACTTCGGTGGCTACATGACCGAGAACTACGCCGCGCTGGCCGACCATGCCGGCCTCGCCCCGGCTGACCTGCTGCGGCTGGCCCGCAACGCGTTCGAGGTCGCCTGGCTCACGCCGCGCGCCCGCGATGCCTACCTCGCCGACCTCGAGGCGTACGCAGCCGGGTTCGGCCTGGCATCCTGAGCCCGGGCCTCGAAGGTCGGACACCGCCCGCCACGTCTCCGCCCTCCTGTCCGCCGTCGGAGCTGCGACCGAGGCCGGCTGCTCGCGGGCGGCGGACCGGATCGCTCAGGACGGGTCGACGTCGAGGCGCTTGCCGGCGAGCTGGCTGCGGAGGTCGTTGAGCGTGGCCAGCGCACCGTCGGCCCGCTCGGGGTCAGCCGCGGCGACCCCGAGGACGAGGGCCTCGAGGAGGACGATCGTGGTGGCGTGGCTGGCGAACAGCCCGGGCGTGCCGCGGCCGGCATCGAGCTCGACGTCGACGGGCGTGGCCAGCTTGTGCCCGACGGTGTCGGTGACGAGCACCGTGCGGGCGCCGACCTGCGTCGCCCGGCGCAGGAGGACCCGCGTGTAGGGGTGGAGTCGGCCGTACGCGAGCACGACGACCGCGTGACCGTCGGCGACCGACAGCAGCTCGTCGGCGTGGCCCGTGCCCGAGTGCGTGAACGCCCCCGACGGCCGGCCGAGGCGCCGAGACAGGAAGGCCGCGTAGCCCGCGAGGTGGGCCGAGGGACCGGTCCCGCACCACCAGGTGTGGGTTGCGCCTCGGAGCAGCGTCACCGCCGATTGGAAGCGGTCGGGCGTGATGCGCTGCAGCATGCCGTCGAGGGCCTGCATGTGGCGCTCGGCCGATGTGGCGAGGAGGTCGGCGCCGGCCCCGCCGCTGCTGAGCGTCGCGTCGAGGCGGGAGGCCAGGTCGGCGTCGTCGACCTCGGTGGCGAGGGC
The DNA here is from genome assembly GCA_025463985.1 of Acidimicrobiales bacterium. Lineage (GTDB taxonomy): Bacteria > Actinomycetota > Acidimicrobiia > Acidimicrobiales > Iamiaceae > JAODBM01. The sequence goes on along the minus strand of JAODBM010000184.1, from coordinate 14,173 downwards.
GCGGCGGAGGTCGCGCAGGCTGGGATAGCCCAAGGTCTTGGCCGTGCGCACCACCGTGGCGTCGCTCGTGCCCACGGCCGCCGCGATCTCCTGGGCGGACATGGCGGCGGCCCGGGCTCCGGCCTGCAGCAGGTACTCGGCGACCTTGCGCTCGGTCGCCGTGGTGACCCGCGCTAGACGGCGCCCCAACGGCTCTGTAGTGTCTACTCCATCAATAGTTGTCATCTGTAGCGAATACTACATAAGGAGCAGGTCGTGCACAACGTCTTCCTGGTCGTGGCCGCATCGCTCGCCTGCGTGGTCGAGATGGTCGAGGCCCTCACGATCATCTTGGCCGTCGGGGTCACGCGGGGCTGGCGCTCGGCCATCATCGGCTCCGGCACGGCGCTCCTCGGCCTCGCCGTCGTGGTCGCCGCGCTCGGTCCGGCACTCTCGGCGCTGCCGATCGGCGGGCTCCGCCTCGTCGTCGGCGGGCTGTTGCTCGTGTTCGGCTTGCAGTGGTTGCGCAAGGCCATCCTGCGTTCGAGCGGCTTCAAAGCGCTCCACGACGAGGACGCCATCTTTCGCGACGAGGAGCGGGCGGCATTGGCCGCTCCCCGGGGCCGCGAACGGCTGGATTGGTACACGTTCACCGTGTCCTTCAAGGGCGTCTTCCTCGAAGGGCTCGAAGTGGCGTTCATCGTGGTCACGTTCGGCGGCGCGCAGCACGACGTCGGCCTCGCCGCTCTTGGCGCCGGCATCTCCGCGGTCCTCACCTTGGTGATCGGGCTGTGCGTCCACCGGCCGCTGAGCCAGGTTCCGGAGAACACCATGAAGTACGCGGTCGGCGTGATGCTGACGACGTTCGGCATGTTCTGGGCGGGCGAAGGAGCGGGCGTCAAGTGGCCGGGCCAAGATGTCTCGCTCCTCGCGATCCTCGCCTATGTCGTGGCCGGCAGCATGCTGCTCAGCTGGGCCCTGCGCCGTAAGCACACCCACCTCGAGACGATCGGAGCCCTCGCATGAGGCACCTCAAGACGTTCGGCACCTTCTGGTACGACTTCATCGTCGGTGACGACTGGCGGCTCGCGGCCGGCATCGTCATCGTGCTCGCCGCGGGGTTCTTGTCCGCGCACCACGGCGTCGACCCATGGTGGGCGCTGCCGGTCGCGGTGTCGGCCCTGCTGGCCGTGTCCACCACGGACGCGGCGCGCCGCGTCCGTGTCTCCAGCACCACCGCCGTGACCGGTCCAGCGGGTCCGGTCGACGGCGCCTGATCGGCCATTTGCCCACGCGCTGGGGAAGTACGCGTCAGAGGCCGCGGAGCGGGAGCCCGGCAGCCTCATACACCGCATCGATCACGGCCATGTTGGCGATCGAGTCGCTGGGTGGCGTCAGCACGGGACCATCGCGGAGGACGGCCTCGCAGAACGCTTCGAGCTGGTAGCGGTAGGTGCGGCCCTTGCCGGCCCGCTCGGTGCGCTTGCCCGACGGCGTGGTGACGGTGACCTTGCCCAGGATGTGCGGCATCGTGAAATTGCGCACGGTCATCTGGCCGTGGTCGCCCACCACCTTGGCGCCGAGCGACAACAACGAGGTCGACCACATCGAGCAATGCATGTGGCCGGTCATGCCCGAGTCGAAGCGCATGTCGGCCTCCATGGCCCGATCGATCTTCGGACCTCGGAGCGCGGCCTTGGCCGACACCACGTGCGGTTCGGCACCCGCCAACAGGCGCATGAAGTGGATGGTGTAGCAGCCGAGATCCATGGTGGCGCCGCCGGCCAGCGCGTAGTCATACCGGATGTCGTTGAACTTCGGCAGGGGGATGCACATCCAGGTCTCGACCGACTGCAGGGTGCCGAGCTCACCGCTCTGCACGATCTCCTGGAGGCGCTGCGCGAAGGGGTGGTAGCGGTAGTGGAACGCCTCCATCACGACCTGGTCGGGATGGGCCGCCGCCACCTCGGCCACCTCGGACGCCTCAGCCGCATTCGACGTGAACGGCTTCTCGCAGAGCACGTGCTTTCCGGCCTCGAGCGCGGCCATCGTCCACGACGCGTGCAGCCCGTTCGGCAGCGGGTTGTAGACGGCGTCGATGTCGGGGTCGGCGATCAAGGCGTCGTAGCTGTCGTGCACCTTCGGGATGCCGTGCTTGGTGGCGAAGGCCTGAGCGCGGTCCTTGTCCCGGGCGGCGACGGCGACGACGTCCACCTCGGGGTTGGCCTGGGCCGGTTTGATGAGTGCCATCGGGGCGATGCGAGCCGCCCCGAGCACACCGATTCGCAGCGCGGTCATGCGCGGCAAGCTACCTGGCGGCGGGTGGGCCGCCCCGAGATCGGGCGCGGCATCGCCCGAGCCGGTGCCGGTCTTTGGCAAGGTGGGGGCGATGGGCCTGTTCAAGAAGCGCACGTCGACCGGTCCGGCGCCGCCGCCCGTGTCACCGATCGTCGCCGACCTGCCGACCGCCGGCGCCCCGATCCCGGCCTCGCTGGCCGCGCACTCGGGGTTCATCAAGCGGGCCGTCTGCACCCGCTGCGGAGCCCCGAAGACGCTCCCGTCGATCACGGCCTACCTGTACTGCGACTTCTGCGCGTCGTTGATCGACTACGACTTCCGGATCGCCAACGCCGACACCAATGCGGGGCTCACCAACACGGTGTTCCATCGCCTGGTGGCTCCCGTCTCGGCCGCGATGCAAGCGGCCATCGTCGCCAAGGATCGCGATGCCTACCGCACGATCCAGCTCGACATCTTCCGGCAATGGGTCGAGCTGTGCCCCCAGGCGGTGTCGCCTCGGGCCAAGACCGACGAGGCCTTCCGTGAGCGCTTGATCGCCTACCTCGCCGAAGCCGCGGTCACCAAAGATCTCGAACCGAGCCAGCTCAAGCAGAACGCGGAGATGGAGATCCTCGGTCGGTCGTTGCAGCGGATCCCGACCCCCGACGGGGCATGGCGGGTCGCCGGTCCGTTCTGGGAGATGGCGGCCCTGTTCAAGGCCCAGATGGAGCAGGTGTACGCGCTGCTCGACCGAGTCGGCGTCCTGGCCATGGATCCCGACGAACCGCCGCCAGGCGTGGCCCTGCGGATGGAGTGCTCGACGTTCTGCCAGGGATGGTTGCCGCACCTCTCGCCCGAAGACGGCGTGCGGCTGCTCGCCGAGCTCGAGCTCACCGGCGACTACGTGAAGCTCGAGCCGCAGCCGACGCTCGCGCACACCTGCGGCGGCTGTGGCGCCGAACTGCAGACGGTGCCCGGGGCGCGGATCGTGGTGTGCGAGGCGTGCGGCCGGCGACTCGACATCGCCGCGGGTCCGATCACCTGCCGTGGCTGCGGGGCGTCGCTGAGCTTCCCGGTGGGCACGAGCACGGTGGCGTGTCCCGCCTGCCACGCCGCCACGCAGCGGGTCTGACCGTCGGCGGCGGCCGTCGCTAGCGTCGGCTCCATGCCCCCACAGATCGCCACCAACACGGCCGTCGACGTCGACGCGCTGCTCGAGTTCGTCCGCACGCGCCATCGCGGGCTGCTGTTGACCGTTCGTCGCGACGGCACGCCGCAAGGGTCGCCGGTCACCATGGGTGTCGACCCCGGCGGGCGCATCGTGATCTCGACCTATCCGGAGCGCGCCAAGACCGTGAATGCCCGCCGGAGTGGCACGGCCTCGATCGTCGTGCTGTCCGACGAGTTCAACGGCCCGTGGGTGCAGGTGGATGGCGCGGCCGAGGTGCTCGAGGGGGACGATGCGGTGGAGCCGCTCGTCGAGTACTTCCGCTGCATCTCGGGCGAGCACCCGGACTGGGACGAGTATCGCGAGGCGATGCGCCGCCAGAACAAGGCCTTGATCCGCATCACGCCCCGCCGCTGGGGGCCCATCGCGACCGGGGGCTTCCCCGCGCGGCTCGCGCCCTGACCCCCGAGCGCGCGACCGTGAGCACCCGAGATAGTTGACGTTCACGTGAGATCGCGGTAGATCTTCCGTCCACGTGAGGTTCGGACGACGGAGGTGCCGCGGACCATGGTGAGCACGCAAGTCGGAGGCCGTGGCGACGCCGGACGGCGAGACCGCCGTGCCGCGCCGGAGCGGCCCGATCGCTACAAGTGGACCGCCCTGTCCAACACCACGCTCGGCGTGTTCATGGCCTCGCTCGACTCGTCGATCGTGCTGATCTCGCTGCCGGCGATCTTCCGGGGCATCGGCCTCGACCCGCTGAAGCCCTCGAACGTCGGCTACCTGCTGTGGATGCTCATGGGCTACCTCGTCGTCACGGCCGTGCTCGTCGTGACGTTCGGTCGGCTCGGCGACGTGTTCGGCCGCGTGCGGATGTACAACGCCGGCTTCGCTGTCTTCTCGGTGGCGTCATTGGCCCTGTCGCTGTGCCCGTGGAGCGGCAGCAAGGGCGCGCTGTGGCTGATCATCTGGCGGGTCGTCCAGGGCATCGGCGGCGCGCTGCTCACCGCCAACTCGGCCGCGATCCTCACCGACGCATTTCCGGCGAGCGAGCGGGGGTTGGCCGTCGGGATCAGCGTGGTGGCGGGCATGGCCGGCTCGTTCATCGGCCTGATCGTGGGCGGCCTGTTGGCCGACGTCGCGTGGCGAGCGGTGTTCTGGATCAACGTGCCGATCGGCGTGTTCGGCACGGTCTGGGCCTACCTCAAGCTGCGTGAGACCGGCGTCCGCACCCGGGCCAAGATCGACTGGTGGGGCAACCTCACGTTCGGCGCGGGGCTGATCATGGTGTTGATCGGCCTCACGTACGGCCTGCTGCCCCACGGCCACAGCAACATGGGCTGGACCGGGCCCTGGGTGCTGTTCGAGCTGCTCGGCGGCGCGGCGCTCCTCATCGTGTTCTGCCTCATCGAGCAGCGCGTGGAGAGCCCCATGTTCCGGCTCGACCTGTTCCGGATCCGGGCGTTCGCGGCCGGCAACATCGCGGGACTTCTCGCCGCCATCGGCCGCGGCGGGCTGCAGTTCGTGCTGATCATCTGGCTGCAGGGGATCTGGCTCCCGCTGCACGGATACAGCTTCGAGCGCACGCCGCTGTGGGCCGGCATCTACATGCTTCCGCTCACCGGCGGGTTCCTCCTGGCCGGGCCGGTGGCCGGCTGGCTCTCGGACCGCTACGGCGCCCGGCTGTTCACCGTGGGCGGCATGCTCGTGACCGCCGCCAGCTTCGGCCTGCTGATGACCCTGCCCGCCAACTTCTCGTTCCTGGCGTTCGCGCTGCTGTTGCTGTTGAACGGGATCGGCACCGGGATGTTCTCGGCGCCGAACATGGCCGGGATCATGAACGCAGCACCGCCCGAGCAGCGCGGCGCGGCATCGGGGATGCGCGCCACGTTCCAGAACACCGGAATGGTGCTGTCGATCGGGGTCTTCTTCTCGCTCATGATCGTGGGCCTCTCGTCGACGTTGCCCCAGACCATGAGCGCGGGGCTGCGGGCCAATGGCGTGCCCGCGGCCAACGCGCAGCAGATCGCCAACCGGCCGCCGGTCGGCAGCCTGTTCGCCGCCTTTCTGGGCTACAACCCGATGCAGAAGCTGCTCGAGGCGCCGGGCAAGGGCGGCACCCCGAGCGTCCTGGCGCAGCTGCCGAAGGACAAGGCGGCCACGCTGACCGGCACCCGCTTCTTCCCGAACCTCATCTCCAATCCGTTCAAACACGGCTTGGTGATCGCGTTCAGCGCCTCGCTGCTGCTGTGCCTCGTGGCGGCGTGGGCGTCGTGGCTGCGGGGGTCGAAGTACGTCCATGGCGACGGTGCTGGTGACGGCCGATCCGACGAAGGCACGGGGCCGTTCGGTGTCCCGCTCGACCCGGTCGCCGACCCCGACGCGGCGCCGGTGATGGAAGAGTGGATGGCGTGACCGAGCAGCGCTACCGGATCGGCGCCGCGGCCTCCAAGGCCGGCGTCACGACGCGGACGTTGCGCTACTACCAAGAGCTCGGTCTGCTCTCGCCGGCCACGAGCCCGGGCGGCACGCGGCTCTACACCGACCGCGACGTGAGCCGGCTCGAGCGGATCATCGAGCTGCGCGACGTGATGGGGCTCGACCTCGAGCGCATCGGCGAGATCCTTCGGGCGGAGGACCGGCTTGACGAGCTGCGCACCGAAGCCCGCAAGGGCCCGACCGAACGCCGTCGCCGCGAGATCGTCCGCGAGGCCATCGAGGTCAACGCCCACATGCAGCAGCAGGTCACGGCCAAGCTCGCGTCCCTCCACGGCTACCTCGACGAGTTGGCCGCCAACGCTGAGCGCTACCGCGCCCTGTTGGCCGACCTGGACGCCCCGGCCACCGTCGGCCGCTGATCGGTCGGCGGCCCGAGCGCGCCGAGCGAGCCGAGCGCTGGGCATGGACCCGTCCCGCAGGCGCGCCTTCGCCGGGCTGAGTTAGATCGTACTACGATGTAGTGTCATGGTCTGGGTTCGCACGCGCGTCGACCCTCGCGGCGCGCTGCGGGGCGTGTTCGAGCGACCGCGCAACCGCCTGCTCGGCACGGTCGTGATCACCGGGCTGCTCGGTGGCCTGGTCGGCGCCGCCTACCTGGGCCTGCTCAAGCTGGCGGACCATGCCCTCGGCCCGTCGCGGTGGTCGCTGACCGCGCACATGGTGGTGCTCGTGGCCGTCGGCAGCGTCGTGGCCCTGCTGACCCGCTGGCTGGGCAACCCCTCCGACGTCGAGCTGCTCGTCGACAACATCCACGTGCTGGGCGGCGCCGAGGAGGTCCGCAGCCTGCGCTCGCTGATCCCGGTCTCCCTCCTCTGCATCGGCGCCGGCGGCGCGCTCGGACCGGAGGCGCCGCTCGTCACCACCACGGGGACGCTCGGCTCCTGGATCGGCGGCCGCGCTGGCCTGCGGCGCGACGAACTGCGGATCGTGAGCATCGCCGGCATGGCCGCCGGCTTCACCGTCCTGTTCGGCGCTCCCCTCGGCTCCGCGATCTTCGCCCTGGAGATCCTGCACCGGCGCGGCCTGGAGTACTACGAGGCGCTCGTGCCGGCCGCGGTCGGCGCGCTCTGTGGTTACGTCGTCTACGTCGTGGCCACCGGAGCAGGCCTCGAACCCATCTTCCACTTCCCCGTGGCGGGGCCGCTGCGGCTGGCCGATCTGGGCTGGGGCGCGGCTGCCGGCGTCGCCGGCGCCGCCGTCGCCTTCGGGTTCACCTACCTGTGCGGCGGGCTCCGGCGCATCGTCGACGTCGTGCCGCCCGGGCTCCGTCCGGTCCTGGGCGGTGGCCTGCTCGGCGCCTGCGCGTTCGCGTCCCCGTACGCGCTGACCAACGGGGAGCTGCAGATCGAGCACCTCACCACGACGAAGCTCGCCGTGCTGACCCTCCTCGGCGCGGCGGCGATGAAGCTGATCGCGGCTGCGGTCACCGTGGTCACCGGCTGGAAAGGCGGCTTCATCATCCCGCTGTTCTTCATCGGCTTCTGCCTGGCCCGCGCCAGCGCCGGCCACCTGCCGGGCAGCGACCCGTGGATCCTGGCCGCCGCGCTGATGGTGGCGTGCAACGTGGGGGTCACGAAGACGCCCATCGGCTCGACGCTCGTGGTCACCGAGATGGCGGGCATGGCCGTGCTGCCGTCCACGCTGCTGGCGGCGCTCGTCAGCCTCGTCCTCACGTCCAGCGTCGGCTTCATCGAGAGCCAGCGCCGCCGGTTCGATCCGAGCGACGGCGAGCTCAAGGGGCACTCGGCATGACCGAGCCGATGTCGGATGCCGCCTACCGCTCGCTGGCGCGGTTTCGCCACGCCTTGCGGACCTTCCAGCGGTTCTCCGAGACCGCGGCCCGCGAGGCCGGGCTCACCCCGGCCCAGCACCAGCTGCTGCTCGCCATCCGCGGGCACGATGGCGAGGGCGCGCCGTCGCTCACCGAGGTCGCCGATCGATTGCAGCTCAAGCTCCACTCCGCGGGCGAGCTGGCGGGTCGAGCCGTCGAGAAGGGGCTGGTGGAGCGCTGGCCGGACCCGACCGACGGGCGGCGAACGCTGGTCGGGCTCACCGCCGCGGGCGCGGTCGAGCTGGCCCGGCTGTCGGTGCTGCACCGAGACGAGCTGCGCCGCTTCCGGCGGGAGATGAACGACGTCCTACGCGAGCTGGACTGACACGCGGCCGCCCTACGTGCCGGCGCCGGACGAGCAGGCGTCGCGGGCGCGCTCGAGCAGGGCCTGCTCGGCGCGGTTGGTGGTGCGGGCCAGGGCCTCGTCGTAGGCGCGCAACGCCTCGTCGTGGCGGCCGAGCCGTTCGAGGAGGTCGGCGCGTGCCGCGTGGAAGAGGTGGTAGCGGTCGAGGTCGAGATCGTCGAGCAGGGCGAGGGCCGGCCCGGGACCGTGCAGCTCGGCCACGGCGACGGCGCGGTTGAGCGCCACGATCGGCGAGGGCGAGCGGGCCAACAGCTGGTCGTAGAGCGCCACGACCTGGCCCCAGTCGGTGTCGGCCGCGATCTGGGCATCGCTGTGGACGGCGGCGATCGCGGCCTGGAGCTGGTACGGGCCCGGCAGGTTGCGCCGCAGGCAGGCGCGGACGATCGCCTGGCCCTCGGCGACGAGCGCCCGGTCCCAGCGTGAGCGGTCCTGGTCGGCGAGGCGGATGAGGTCGCCCCCGGCGTCGGTGCGGGCCGGGCGCCGGGCCTCGGTGAGCAGGAGCAGGGCGAGGATGCCCAGGGCCTCGGGTTCGTCGGGCATGAGGTCCGCCAGGAGGCGGGCCAGGCGCACGGCCTCGGCGCAGAGCTCGCTGCGCATGAGCTGGTCGCCCTCGGAGGCGACGTAGCCCTCGTTGAACACGAGGTAGACGACGGCGAGCACCGGGCGGAGGCGGTCGGGCAGCTCGGCGGCCGACGGGATCCGGTAGGGGATGCGGTTCACCCGGATCTTGTTCTTCGCCCGCACGAGCCGTTGCGCCATCGTGGCTTCGGGCACGAGGAACGCACGGGCGATCTCGGGCGTCTGCAGCCCGCCGACGAGCCGCAGCGTGAGCGCGACCTCCGCCTCGAGTGCGAGGGCCGGGTGGCAGCCGGTGAAGATCAAGCGGAGCTGGTCGTCGACCACGGGACCCACCTCCTCGGGTTCGTCGGGTTCGTGCCGCCGCTGCGACTCGGCCTCGCGGTGGTCGCGGGTCGACTCGCGGCGGATGCGGTCGAGCCCGCGGTTGCGGGCGGGGGTGATGTTCCAGCCGGCCGGGGTGGGCGGCAGGCCGGCGGTCGGCCAGCGGCGCAGGGCCTCGACGAACGCGTCCTGGACCGCCTCTTCGGCGACGTCGATGTCACCGAAGAAGCGGACCAGGCTGGCCACGGCACGGCCCGACTCGGAGCGGAAGACGCGCTCGATGTCGGTCGGCTCGACCTGCGGCACAGCGCCGCCGCTCACTCCCCTTGGAAGGCCCGGACCTCGACGGGGCCGGCGCACGCCGCGCTGGCTTCCTGCGCGAGGGCCAGCGCGGCGTCGAGGTCGGGCGCCTCGACCACCCAGAAGCCGCCGAGCTGCTCCTTGGCCTCGGCGAACGGCCCGTCGGTGACGAGGCCCTCGCCGCCAGTGTTGTCGACCACCGTCGCCGTGTCGGCCGGGTGGAGGCCGCCGGCGAACACCCAGGAACCCTGGTCCTGGAGCTTCTGGTTGAACGTGTCGACCGCCTTGAACGCGGCCTGCATGTCCTCCTCGGAGGCGTAGTTCTCCTTGCCTTCGACCGAGTGCACGGAGAGCAGGTACTGGGTCATGTCAGATCCTCCTGTCGGGTGGCCCGGCCGTCGTGCCGTGCTCGCTTCCTACACGAACGCGACCCGCCAGGATCGACAGTTCGCGCCGAAGAACGTTCCTCCCGTACGCGACCGGACCTCGGCGGCCCACTCGGCGCCACGCGCAAGTCGCCCGTTGGTGGGGGTCGGCCGAGGGCGTCGATAGCGTCCGAACGGCAGCGAGCGGAAGGGGTGGCCATGGAGACGCCGGCAGCACGGGTGAAGGTCGAACCGAGCCCGAAGCGGGTGCGCATCGTCTTCGCGGGCGAGATCGTGGCCGACACGACGCGGGCGCTGCTCGTGTGGGAGGGGCCGCACTACCCGCAGTACTACGTGCCGATCGCGGACGCCCGCTCCGACCTGCTGGTTCCCTCCGAGCACACCTCCCGGTCGCCCAGCCGCGGCAACGCCCGCTACCTCACCCTGCGCGCCGGCGGGCGCGAGGCGGTCGACGCCGCGTGGGAGTTCCCCGACTCGCCCGTCGCGGAGCTGCGCGGCCATCTCCGGTTCGAGTGGAGCGCGGCCGACCACTGGTTCGAGGAGGACGAGGAGGTCTTCGTCCATCCGCGGAGCCCCTACGTGCGCATCGACGCCCTGCGCAGCTCGCGACTCGTCCAGGTGCGGCTCTTCGGCGAGCTCGTGGCCGAGAGCTCGCGGGCCACGCTGCTGTTCGAGACCGGTCTACGGACGCGCTACTACCTGCCGCCGACCGACGTGCGGCTCGACCTGCTGGTGCCGAGCGCCACCACCTCGCAGTGCCCGTACAAGGGGACGGCGTCCTACCACTCGGTGCGCGTCGGCGATGCCGTCGCCGAGGACGTCGTCTGGCACTACCCGTCGCCCTTCGTCGAGAGCGCCAAGATCGCCGGTCTGCTCGCCTTCTGGCCCGAGCGCGAACCCGCCCTCGAGATCCTCGTCGACGGAACGCCCGCCGCGGCCCGCTGACCGCCGCGGGCCGCTCAGGCGCGGTTCAGGACGCGGCCCAGTCCACCGCGATGGCGGACGGGTCGGACGCGCTGATCTTGACCGCCAGCGACGAACCGGCCTGCAGCCGGTGCATCTGGCTGATCGGCACGACCACCGACACCGAGGCCGGCCGGGGCGGCAGGCCGGGCTGGAGGACGAGCAGCTCGACCGGGATGATCGGGTCGGTGTTGAGCATGCCGGCGGCCATCCCCACCGAGACGACCTCCGCCGTCGCGGCCACGGCGTCGCCGGGAGGGGCGCTCATGGCCGCGTTGGCTGAGGCGAACACCTGGTTCATCTCGGCCATGCGGGCGTTGGCCTGGCGGGCTTGAGCGCCAGGATCCCAGGTCTTGTCGATCTCCTTGGCCTGCTTGGAGAGCGCGTGCACGTCCTTGAAGAACCCCATGTCAGCGCCCGGTGTACAGCGAGTTGAACTGCTTGGCCACGGCCGGGTTGGCCTTGATCCGCACGTTCCAACCATCGACGGCGGCGGCCCAGCTGGCGCCGTCGACGCCCTTCGCGGCGGCCATCTCGGGCGCCCGGGCCTGGTCGTAGTTGACCGTGGCCAGGCTCTTCGAGATGTCGACGTAGAGGGCGAGGCTGACCCCGGCAATGGGCTCGAAGTCGGGCCCGGCGGCGGCGACCGGTGCGGCCGCAGCCTGCTGCATCGCCGCCTGCTGCGCCGCGGCCATGGCCTGGGCGTTGGCCCCGAGCTGCTGGGCGTTGGCGATCATCGCCGGCGCCTCGTGCACGGTGGCCTTCAGATCCTTGAACTGCTTGAACATTCCCACGGTCGAAGCTCCTGTGTGGTCGGCGGGCTGGGTCCCTCGCCCGTACTGTGCGCCGCCGATGGCCCGGCCTCCGTGAGCAGTCATTACTCAAACCGACTCGGTTTGATCTGGAGCCGTTAGAAGGGGACGAGAGGTCCGCGTCGTCGGCGCTCGATCGCCATGCCTGCGGCCAGGCCCGGCAGGAGCGAGACGAAGAGACAGACGAAGATGATTGCGGCTCCGAGGCCATAGCCGCTCGTGTCGCAGTCGACGGCGGGACGGGGCGGGCAATCGGTGGGCGTGGTCGCAGTGCCGGCCATCAGGCCGGCACCGGAGATGGTCACCGCGGCGATCGCGGCCAGGAACAGGATGTACGTCCACGGTTTGCCTCGGCCGAGCACAAGGCCACCGGCTGCGCCCATGATCAACGGCGCGGGAGCGAGCAGCCACCACGCTGGCTGACCGATCGCCGTCCCGAGCACCGTCCCGATACCAATGAGCAGCGACGGGGTCAGGACGGACCACGCCAGCGCGGCACCGATCTCTCGCCCCGTCTGGTGTGCCACTGGCGCCAATGATCGCTCAGCCGAGCATTCCAGCGATGTCGGCGAGCGACCACAGACGATCAGCGACGCCTGCGGCCGTCGCCTGGGAGGCGTTGCGGCAAACACCGCGAAACCGCACAACTGGTGTCCCCAGCCGAGGCCGGGCGGCTACTCGTCCTTCGTCGGGGGGTCGGTGAGCGGGGCGGCCGCGGGAGGCGGGGGCGGCGGCTCGGTGGTCAGGGGGGCGGGCTCGGGCGCCGGCGTCGCGGGCGTGACAGTCTCGGCGGCGGGGGTGCCGGTCGTGAGCTCGGCCCAGGCCTGGCCGACGAGGTCGGTGCGGGCCCGGACCTGGTCCAGCGCGGCCTGCAGGCGCGGCGCGGCGGCCGCGGTGGAGATGCCGACGGTGGAGGCCACGGTCTCCTCGATGGTCTCGACCGCCTCGGTGGCCCGGGCCAGCGGTTCGGCCCGCAGCCGGGGAGCGAGGGCGGCGATGGCCACGAGGCGCTGGTCGAGACCCAGCGCCTCCTGCTCGAGGGTCACCCGCACGTCCAGCAGCGCACCGTCGTCGTCGAACGCCTGGTTGGCCCGCAGCGCGGCGAGCGCGTCGCGCAAGCGCCGGTGCAGCAGCGCCTCCGGGTCGTGCGAGCCGGCCCACGCATCGGGCGCGACCCCGTGCTGGCCCGGAACGAGCTCGCCCGACCCCACGTAGCGGTGCTTCATGAGCCGGAGGAGCACGACCGCGCCGATCACCAGCGCGATCACGACGACGAGCAGGAAGAGCACGACCCCCATCAGCGGCCGGTGCCGGTCTTGTGCTTCGTGGCCGCATAGATGGCCAGCACGATGCCGATCACGATCAGCGCGGCGATGACCGCGGCGATGATCTTGACCTTGCTCCACGGGCGCTGTCCCTGGACCTCGCCGGTCACGCCGTTGATGAAGACCTGGAACGGCTTGCCGTCGAACGTCACCGTGAGCAGCCACAGCGGCAGCAGCAGGTGCTGGAACGTGAGCAGGTTGTAGCGGGTCTCCTTGCGGTCGATCCGCTGCTCGTCGCCGCCGATGTCGGCGCGGATCGTCGAGTCGATCGCGCTGTCGATCCGGGGCTGCGCCAGCTGGAACGCGGCCTCGGCGTCGTAGTCGTAGGTGCGGCAGAGGTGCCCGGCCAGGAACTCGCCGGTGTACGGCAGGGCCTGCGCGGTCGGCCACGGCTCGAGGGCGCCGATCTTGTTGTCGTCGAAGCCGGTGTTGGCGAGCTGGGCCACGTCGTCGAAGGAGTCGTGCACCTGGCCCGACGCCGAGTACCAGCGGGTGCGGGTCTCGGTGTGCTCGTCGTCGCCGGAGCCGACCGTGACCGTGTAGTGCTCGCCGCGCTGGCCCTGATACCAGGTGTCCGTCTCGGCGTCGTAGGTGAAGAACGAGCAGTAGATGCTGGTGAACGACCCGGCCGTCTTGTACTTCTTGAACTCGCTGGGCGCGAACCACCGGTGGTTGACCCAGTCCTCGAGCTGCGTGCGCGCCTGCTGCTCGTCGACCTTCAGGGGGAGCACGCCGTCGACCGGGAGCCGGGTGGGCGCGTCCTGCACGTCGTCGCGCTGGATCGGGGTGGCGCAGTACGGGCAGCGGGTGGCGGTGAGCGTGCCGGTGAACGTCGTGTGGCCGCCGCAGTTCTGGCAGACGACCTCCTTGTCGTTCAGGTCCGGGCCGGTCTGCGACGCGAGGACCTGGCGCAGGGCCGCCATCGTCGTGGCCAGGTCGTGGTCGGTCCGGCTGAGGCTCGGGTCGATCACGATGTCGGCGCGGTTGCCGCAGCTCGGGCAGAGGAGGGCCTGGATGGCGGCGTCGAAGCGGTACTGATCGCCGCACTGGGGACACGGATAGGTCCGCGTCTGCTCGGTGACCTGGAGCATCGCCCGCACTTGGGCCACGGCTTGGGCGTCCGGCTCGCCGAGCGGCGGGGGCTCCGCGGCGGGCGGCGCGTCCGGGCTCGGTGGCACGTCCGCCAACGGCGGAGGTCCGCCGGCGGGCTCACCCGGGGCGATCGGAGGTGGCGGCGGTGTGCCGGCGGGCCCGGCCAGCGGCGGCCGAAGCGATGGTGGCCGCGGCCGGCAACCCGGGCGGCGGCGCCATGGGCGACATGATGGGCATGGGCATGGGCGTGGCCATGGCCGGCCAGATGGCCAAC